>JAGQQG010000056.1 GCA_020426325.1 Planctomycetaceae bacterium
TCGACGTCCGAGAACCCACCCGTTCGTGAGAGGGACACCGCTGGAGGCGAGCCGACCGAGACTGAGGCGTCTCCTTCCCAGGAGAATGAAGGTAACACTCGCGAGCCGATGGGAGCTGATGGCGAGAGATCCGAATCAAATGAAACTCGTCCGGGTGATCCCATGAGTGGTGAACCAAAGGCGGGAGAACCCAACGCTGGCGAACCCAAGTCGAGTCAGCCGAACGACCAACCTCCTAATGAGAGTGCACCTTCCGAGCAGGAAAGAACTGAGAACAACCCCTCACAAAATGGTGATCCCAAGAGCGGCGAGCCAGCTGAGGGGGAACAGCGAGAGGGCAGTCCGTCTCAAAGTCAGAGCGGGGACTCGAAGTCTCCGATGACTCAGCCGGGTGAGCCAGGGCAGACACCCCAGGGAGAGTCGCAATCTTCTCCAAGTGATCAGAACGGCACGAAAGGGGAATCGCAGGGGACACCGAAGGATCCTTCGGATTCTGCTCCCCCGGGAGAAGCGACGGGTGATCTGCCCCCGGACGCCGAAGGAAGCAAACCTTCGGGAGATCAATCTCCCAGTGAGGGGCAACCGATGTCCGGTGAGGGTGAGGGAGCTTCGCAGGAAGGTCAACCCGGAAGCGAGGGTGAGCAGTCCGGCAAAGGACAATCTGAGGGTGAAAGTGGCAAGCCGAACGGAGGGGGACAACCATCAGGCGGCGAACAGGTAGGCGGAGGATCGGAAGAAGGTGGCGGTTCTCCTGCTGGCGGGGAAGAAGGCGCCTCCAGTAAGGGGGGAGGTTCCGAAGGCGAAAAGTCTGATCAGGGGGATGGTCAGGGAGAGTCATCCGGTCACGGTCAGACCAGCGGTGGCCAGGGATCGCCCACTCCCAAAGGCAGCGGCAAACTGCCTGCGAATGGGAGTGAGAAATCGGACTCCGGCGAAGCGGGTGAAGGCGAGGCTCCTGAAGAGGCCGGGCCGGGAGAGGGAGGCGAGGGAGCCGCTGAGAACGCACAAGGCGACAGTCCGGACCTGGAAGCCAAGCGAAAGGCGGCGAATCTCGTCCTCAAACGACTGGAAGATCAACTTCAACGCGGCGAGATCGATCCGGAACTCCGTGAAGAACTCGGTGTGACCGATGACCAGTTGCAGGAATTCACGGATCGATTGAGGCAACGACTTGCTGACACGGGAGAAGACAGCTCGCCTGAAGCAAAGGCCCGTCGGCAACAGTTCAACGAGACGCTACGAAATCTCCAGTTCGAATCGACAGGCACCTCCCGTGAGGGAGGCGAACGTGAGCGAGAATCCACCGGCGGCTTTGCGGGGCCGCAGCGAAAAGCTCCCGCTGGGCGTCGAGAGGCGACGGAAGCCTACCAAAGGGCACTCAACCGTCGGACGAATGCACAATAGCTCGTTCACACGAGTGATTCGAGGGGACCGACAGCAACGGTCGTCGTCTGGGCGAGCGGGTAACGTTCCAGCAGACGGCGGATATCGTCTGGAGTGATGGCCCGATAGGCATTGAGGTCGTCCGTCACCGAGCGGTATTCGTTGCGGTAGACCCAGTTGCTTCCCAGAGATGAGAGTCGTCCCATGGGTCGTTCGCTTCGCAGAACGATGCGGGACAATGCTTTGTTCCGAGCCTGCTCAAGTTCGTCCTCGCTGACCCCTTCCTGGTTGACACGTTCGTAGACAGATTGGATGCGTCCCAAGTTCGTCAGCGTCTCCTCCGGTGCGCAGCTCAAATAAGTCATCCAGGTGCCGCTGCCGTCGTACTCGTTGTAGCCGACTTCGGCTGCCTCTGCGTGACCCGGATCGACAAACTCCCAGTACAACCGGCTTCCCGCATCATCTCCGACGATCACCGACAACAGATCAGCCGCAAACCGGAGGTCATCGGCGGCAGCAGGGGCAGCGGCAATTTGCATAACGTGTTGTTGCAGGCTCCCTTCTCGCGGAAAGACCTCAACCTGTCCGACCGCGTGGGCCTCGTCCGTTCTCCGGTCCGGGATCCCTTGTGGCCAGTTGCTGCAGTGACGCTCAGCCAGTCTCAACACTTCTGCCCAGTTCGCACGTCCGGTGACAGCCAGCGTGATATTGGCCGTTTGATAGCGACTGGCATGATAGGCTCGCATCTGGTCGACCGTGAGATCGGTGATGCTCTGGTTACTCCCAAGAATGCTGTTGCCGAGAGGATGATCGGCAAAGTGCGATGCCATGACCTTCTCATAGGCGCTGAAGGTCGGCATGTCCTCGTACATCAGGATTTCTTCGAGGATCACCTGTTTTTCCATGTCGAAGTCGTCGCTTCGCAGAGTTGGCTGCATGAGCGAAGCGAGCAGTTCGAAGGCGCGAGGCAGGTACTCCGGCAGCACAGCCGCATAGAACAGCGTGATCTCTTCGCTCGTTGACGCATTGTACTTGGCGCCGATTTCATCAAAGATGCGGTTCACGTCGTCCGCTGAATACTTCTCCGTGCCTTTGAAAACCATATGTTCCAGGAAGTGACTGACGCCCGCGATCTCCGGCGACTCGTCCCGCGATCCCGTGCGAACGAAGAAGCCAACAGCCGAGCTGTGAACATCGTCGCTCAGTTCGGCGATGACCGGGAGACCATTGTCGAGATAGTGCTTATGAAACGACATCGGGTACCTCGAGTGCTTTCGGTCCGATCGTCAGCAGAGTCAGATCGAGAGCCGGATGCTCTTTGACATACCGCAAGATGTCGCCCACAGTCAGGCTGTCGATGCGGCGATGGACTTCTTCCAATGGCACCGTCCGTCGTAAATGAAACCAGTCCCGCACGATCGAAGAAGCGCGGGACCCGGTCGATTCCTGTTGCATGATGAGAGCACTCTTGGCACCTGCTTTGACCCGATCGAGTTCGGCTTCCTCGATCCCTTCGGACAACTTTCGGATCTCCTGAACGGTCACGTCCAGTGTCTCCTGAGCCCGTTCGGGAGTGGTGCCTGCATATGCGAGAACACGCCCCTCTTCGAGCAGTGAGTTCAGTGTCGCGTAAACGGAGTAACACAGGCCGCGACGTTCGCGCACTTCTGTGAACAATCTGGAACTGCTACCACCGCTCAGGACGCTCACCGCGGCCCATGCTGCGTAATAGTCATCGTCCCGATAAGGAACTGCGTCGTAGGCGAGGCCGATGTGCGTCTGATTGGAGTCCGTCTGGATATGATCGTGCTGGCCACCTCGTTCACCCCGAATGATCGGGACATCCGGACCAGCCTCCCATCCACTGAAGGCAGAAGCAACCGCCTCTCGCACCTCGTCAAAGTCGACATTTCCGGCGATGCCCAGAATGGCACCGTTCGGCCGGATGCTACGATCGAATAGGGAGCGAACTGACTCCAGATTAATGTTTGTAAGCGCGGTCAAACTGCCGTCAGTCGGGCGTCCCCACGGAGAGTCATAACATCTTTGGCGAAGTTCGATGATCACCTTCTGTCGGGGTTCATCCTCTGTCGCACGTAGCGATTGCTGGACGCCGGCAACCACTGGGCCGAACTCGTCGCTGGGAAGCTGCGGGTGCTGAACGACGTCAGCGTAGATTTCCAGTGCTGGAATCAGGTTCTCGGCGAGCGTGGCTCCACTGAATGAGATGTGATTCCATCCGACCGATTCCCCCCGCTGAAGTCCCAGACGGTCGAGGCGGTCCGAGAGTGCGCGTGTGTCGAGATCGCCCGCACCGCGCATCATGAGATCACAGAGGACAGCGGACGAGCCATTCAACCCCTCGTCCTCATACACTACCCCAGCAGGGACCGACAACGAGAACGCGGCGGATTGCACGGCTCGCATGGGTTCGACAAGAAGGGTCAATCCGTTGTCGAGCTGGTGTGATTGAACGGGCTGATCAGCCATCGGCGGCTTCGATGTCAGGAGGGTAAAATTGCCGCGCGAGTATGGCAGAACACGAACAATGGTTCAACAGGGCCGCTATCAACCGGCGATCAACTCGTCGACGGGAGCGGCGACTTCTTTGTAGGTTGTCCGCGAGTGGTGAAATCCGACTCGTTTGTACAATTCGACGGCTTTGGTGTTCTCTGCGGTGACCTGCAGAAAGACACGGTTCAGTCCCCGTTTCTGGAAGCCCAGGAGTGACTTCATGACCAGCGCCTGTCCGAGCCCAATCCCACGATGCTCCGGGACAACACCCACGTTCTGAATGGAACCTGTCCACCAGCCGGAGGTCATCCCCTGAATGGTGGCACAGGGAGTGATTGTCCTGAATTCGGTTGCCGGCTGCACAATCAGCCAGGTCGAGAGGGGGACGAATCCACGACGCATCGAGATGTCCCGCATGAGTCGGCGACACCCCGGGAGTGAGCTCAAGGACTCAAAAAGACGGGAATCCAACTCACCGTCAAAGCTTCGCCACTTGGCGATCGCGTGTGCCTCCGTCAGCACCGGGTGCCAGCCTCTCCATTCATAACCTTCCGGCAACGTCGGCTCCGAAAGTTCGGTCCGACGGAGATTGATTTCCATCCGTAGCCGTTTGAAGTACTTTGTCGGCATGAAAGGTCATCAGTGCAAGGGGAGTCAAACGTCGATGGATCTGGCGACGACGTCAGTCATAAGTTTACCGCACCAACTCGGCGGGTCAAACTCCGTGGCTGACCTGCCGTCGGTTGAATCTCCGGTTGCGGTTGCTCGTCCTCTCCGAATTGGTCAGGTGGAGTTGACCAGTCCGGCTGTTCAGGCTGCCCTGTCCGGTTACAGCGACTGGCCGATGCGGACTATCGCCACACGAATGGGGGCCTCCTATTCGCTGGCGGAGGTCATGCTCGATAAGTTCGTGCGCCAGCAACGCCGAGGGAGATCACGGACCGCTCATCACCTGCGCGTGAGCAATCAAGATTTTCCTGTCGGCGGCCAACTGATGGGGAGCGACCCCGAGCAGTTTGCTCCCGCTGCCAGGGTTCTTGTCGAAGCCGGATTCCACGTAATCGACATCAATTTTGGATGTCCGGTGAAATCAGCCATGGGAGGGTGCCGGGGTGGATATCATCTCAGTCAACCGGAGGTCGCCCTCGAGATTGTGTCGCGCGTCCGGGACGCCGTTCCGACAGGCATACCGGTGACTCTCAAGATGCGTCGGGGGATCGACGAAACCTCCGAAAGCCGCGACCGGTTTTTTGCGATTCTTGATGGCGCCATCACACGAGGTGTCGATGCAATCACGGTTCACGGTCGAACCGTCGTTCAGAAATACAACGGTCCCAGTCGTTGGGAGTTCCTCAAAGAAGTGAAAGAGCACGCAGGATCTCATACCATCATCGGCAGTGGGGACCTGTTCTCGGCTGAGGCCTGCCTGAGGATGATCGATCAGACGGGCGTTGACGGTGTCTCAGTGGCTCGCGGGGCGATTGGTAATCCGTGGATCTTTACCCAGTTCAATGCACTTTGGAAGGGGCAACCGCTTCCACTGCCTCCAACTGTTTGTGAACAGGCGGACGTTCTTCAGGAACACTTTGCGCTCGCAGAAGAATGCTACGGGAAAGATCGATGTGTCGGACAGATGAAGAAGTTCAGCATCAAGTATGCCCGTCTGCATCCTGACCATGCCCGAGTCAGGGACGCATTCGTTCTGGTCAGATCGCAGGACGATTGGAATGCTGTCATCGACCGCTGGTACACGGATGATCGTCCGGGACAGTACCCCGAGGTTGACGAGGCCCAGGTCTGCACCACGGATTCCTCTTGTTCCTCTTTCACCGCTGATAGATCGGCAGAATCTGATAAGGCGGAGTCAGAGCCAGCACGCTGAGTGCTGTTGAGTACACGTTCCCGTATTGGGAATCCCTGGATTCTCTGTTCCAGGATCCGTCGGGACGTTGGCTCGCGGTCAACGCTTGCTCGAGCCGGGGATAGAATTTCGACCAGTATTCTCCCCCCAGCTGGAAAGCTGCCTGACTGCAGTAGTAGGCGCTGTAGTGATACCGATCGACTGCGGGATAACGGTCGAATGGTTGCTGTGCCATCCAACGACCGGCCCTCTGAGCCTGTTCAGAGTCATGCCGCCCTCCGAGTGCGAGCGACAGGATCCCTGCACCAGCCATGGCAGGTGTTGACATTCTCCCGGAGACAATGCAGTAGACAAAGGTGCCGCGATTGGGATCGAAGCAACGTTCCACATAGTCCATGGCGTCATTGATTGCCGGTTGTGGAACCTCAAACTCCGCATTCCGGGCCGACCGGAGAAAGAGTAGCTGCCAGGAGGTAATCGACAGGTCGGCATCACTTCGCTGGTCGGAGAGTCGCAGGTAACGCCAGCCTCCCTGTTCCTGCCGGTTTCGGTTAAACCGGCTCTGATGATTCAGTGTGAAATCGCATGCTTTTTCAATGCCCACTCGAAGCCGCTCCTCCTGATCGGTCGCCCCCATGCCGTAAATCTCAGTGAGCATGAGTCCGGAGATGGCATGATTGTAGATCCCTGTATGAGCGGCGGAGCCGTATTGCCACGGACCGATTTCCTTGTCGAACAGCAGGCCATTCTCTTGCTGTTGTGACAGGACAAAATCGACCGCCCGACTGAGCGATTTGCCATAGGGTCCCTCTCCGGGAACATGCCCGCGAGACAAGAAGGCGAGCACGCTTAACGCAGTCACACCCGGTTGACCAGTGTCGATCGAAGCGAAGGAGCCGTCTCTTCCCTGTTGGGTCGCGAGAAACTCCAACGCCCGGTCAACAGACACGTCAACCCTCCGCCACTGTTCAGGAGCGAGAGAAAACTCGGCGACCCTTCCAGGAAACTGAGGGTTCGTGTCATCGCCAAAGCTCGGCTGTGACACGACTCCGACCAAAACCACAACAATCAGCATGAAGCCTGCTCGGGACGACATCTGAAGGCCTCCTGAACCAGATTGGGAAGTACTTGTGATCGGTGATTGCACAAACAGGCAGCTGGCGGTCTTCTCGCAGATGGACATTTGATCCGGCGTCATTGCATGAGAGTGGCTCTTTCGTTCTCAATCATCAGCCAGATTTGCTCGCGTTCGCCAGCTCCTTGCTCGATTGCAGCCGCTTGTTTCTCTCGGACCTCGCGGAGATTGCTCGTCACGTTGACAGCCGATTCGCCGTACCCGACACCACCCCAGATATTCACCGAAGCCCAACCGGGTGTGTAGTTCACATCATAAGTTAAGGTTCCCTGCTCAGCATTGATCTTCACTCCCTGTCCCCGGAGGGAAGCCCCCAAGGCTCGAAACTTGGAAGCGATGCTTTGTGCGTAGTCGAGGGCCTCTGGTGACACTCCGTCCCTCGGAAGATCCATGATCTTGCGGGCGAAATTGTCATGCCAGGCCGCCGTCTTGAAGTAATCTTTCGCTCGTCGATTGGCCCGCTGCAAATCATCGATCATGCCATTGACCGCTTTCACGTACTTTTGTGTTGCCACCCGGGAATCGGCCGCTGGTGTGGGTTGTGGCTCGGTCTTTGATGTCTCAGCAACAGACTTTGGAGGAGCGTGATAGGGAGACGAGGGTGTCACGATCAGCGAAAGAATCCTGCGCAGACTGTCGTCTGAGAGCGAACATCGCAACGTGACAGAGTGATGGCCCGTCGAGACCTCGCTGTCTGCAAACTCGTCGATGGCAGCTCCCAGGTCGTCCAGGATCGAGACAAATAACGTTTTGACCGTCAACGATGACGGCCCGACGTCCGCTGAAAAATCGATCGTAATGACTGCTTCGGTCGAGTCACCGACCGCGACGGAACATGTGATGCCGCGGATCCCTGTCAGGAGAGGAACGAGGCGAGTCACGAGTTTTCGCTGTGAGGCAAATCGTTCGTCCTGCATGAGAAGCTGTTCGACCTGCTTGGGATCCAGCAGGTCCTTTAAGTCGAGAGCGAAGACCACGTGCCCGTCCAGGCCAGCCGCTTCTCGAAGATAGGGGGAAACTTCTGAGGATTCCTGGTTTGACACCGATCTGGCCCATTGGGAAGCTTCCAGACGATGAGCCGGACGATAAGCGGTGAGGATGTCCGGTAACGGCTGCACAACGTAACTGTTTCGTCGGGTGCGGAGTGCAGGAAACCCCGCGAGATCCTCGACGGTTGTTCCTTCATGTGCTGCGATGGCCTCAATCGTCACGTTCGTCGGCCTACGCACGACTGCTGCTGCCCAAACTTCCTCAGGCACAGAGGGATGAACGAGCGAGCCGATGACGAGTGTCTCCACCCAGGGAGGAACAGCCGCCAATCCGCTTGCGAATCGCTCTTCCTGTTTGTCATACCAGTGCTCCGCCTTGGCACGTTCGGTTCCGAGAATCGACGACACCCGCACAATTGCGAGCGTATTTGCAGTCTCCGGAAGAGACCGGACCAGTTCCGTCACGTCATCGCCCACAGCGACTGAGGCAACCAGGAACATCAGAACGAGGGTGAGAACACGCATCGGAACCTCGGGCTTGGTGCGGATGTGAGCAGTGCTCAATCGAACGATCGAGACGCGAGTAAGTAACACTGAGACATCAATCTCATGGTAACACAAAGTCACATACATGGGAGCGTCCGCCCCGACCCATCACCAGACACCTCCGCCGATGGATAGTGACAGGAGAGAGAGAGCAGACACCACTTGAGACAGGTACGAGAATTCTGAGAACTCTGAACCCAGTGCTGCGAGAACACAATTCGATCGCACGCCGAGCACCGGGATCGCTGCTCTGCGTCGCGACGAACTCGACCATCGCAGCGCCGTGACCACTTCAGGCCATCGAGATAAGGTTTGAGCTGACGTCGCACGGATTCGGATTCACGTATCTGCGGACATCCACCAAAGCAGAGTCCCCGTGTTCCACACGACTGTGAAGAATTTATGAAACACGATCTCAGCAACCACAGAACGAGTCAATGGCGTTTGCAACTGCTGGTTTCTTGACAGACTCAGAAGATCACTCTGGCACGGACTCCCGCAACCGTCGCTGTGTCGACGGATTCACGAGCCGGCATGATGAACTGCAGGTCTGGGGTGACGTGGAGCCAGGGCGTGACTGCGATGTCGTAGTACATCTCCACTCCCTGTCCATCACCGATGGGGCCAAGTGCTGTTTGCAGGAAGGGGGCCAGTTCACTGCTTGTTCCTGAGTAGTACCAGCCCACACCGAACGAATCATTATCCCGGCCTCGAATCATGCTGCTGCCACCCACGCCGCAACTCAGGAACCACGCGATTGGGTTCGTATTCGGGTCAGCCAGTCCTGCCCGTCCGAAAACTCCCCAGCCTCGACTCGCATCGGACGGATCAACAAACAGATACTGGTCAAAGTTCCAGTACACCGACCATGACCCGTCGGCCCGTGCGATGGGGACGTTGGGGAGGATAATACGTGGGTCCTGCGATAATGCCACATAATCGCGACTGCTCCACGAAGCGCCGAAAAGCTGATGGCCCGGCTTTCCCAAAAACTCGGTAGGCAGGCGGAGTTCTCCCACCATCGTGACCCCCTCGTTGAACAGTTCATCAAACCCGCTTGTTCTGGCTGTGTCTGTTGGATTCAGGATGTTGAACGTGAACAACGGTTCGGCTCCTTCACCCAGGATTACGAAGCCCGCTCCCAGAGTCGAATAGGGAGCAGTTCGAAGGACGATTGGCGAAGCGACGAAAGCGATGTTGGAGAATTGTGTTTTGCCTCGTCCGTGGGCGAATGCGTTGACGTCACCATCAAGCGTGTCCAATTTGCCGAAGAAGACGCCAAACTTCTCTGAGAACATCTGCGTAAACAGCACGTTTGTGAGATAAACGTGGTCAGTCTCTAACGTGGGAAGATCAGCAACAACATTCGACGGAAGAAGTGCACCAGTCGCGCCAGCGAGCGACTCGCCGTATCGGTGCTCTGCACGCAGTTTGACGAACATCCCTTTTTGGAGGCCCATCTTGCCCAGGTCCATGTTGATGACATAGTCGTTGTGACCCGAGAATCGAAACTCCTGCTTCAGTCCACCACTGGCGACGCCCATGTAGAACATGGTGGCATCCGCATCCACTGTGACACCCTGCTCGGTCAAACCGCTTCGTGCACCAGCCCAATCTCCCGTGAGCTGTGATCTCGTCCAGAGATCACTTTCAGACAAGAGACAGAAAGCATCAGCATCGCATGTCGCATCACATGGATCTGACGTGAAGGTACACCAATCCTCAGCGTAAACGTCTGTCCTCGACAGAGACACGATCACGAACAGCGTGAACAATGTGGACTGGAGAATTCGCCAGAGCAAAGTGTGCGAGCGACCGTTCATCGTGACATCCCTGTCAGTGCTGGATGAAGTTGATCCTCCAAGAGTGGAGGTTCATCGATGAAATCGGCGACCGTCATACACTCCTAGTCAATCGAAATTGCAGTTGCCTGAAATGAAATCCGTTATTCCACTGGTCGGAATGATCGTGCTTGTCATCCGGGTTCTCCGGAGAAGGGTCAGAGATCACTCGGCGATCGTTGATAGCATCGAAACCATGTGCGGGAGATCATCGAATCGGGCAAACCCTGATGATTATGCAAGTTCTTATGTGGGCGGTTGACACAAATCGGTCGCTCACATGACGACCCGCGTCGCAGCATCCCCACGACCACTACTTCACGCAGAGTGGGTGACTCACTACGAAATCATTTCTATTCGCCAGTGGCGCCAGGTAGCCGATGGCCGAGTTTGTCGCGTTTGGTGGCGAGATAGCGTTCCCGGTGAACATCAGGGGGAGCGATGATGGGAACCTGATCGACGACTTTCAGGTCGACCCAGTGTTCAAAGGCTTCGGTCTTTTTCGGGTTGTTCGTGAGGATCCGCACCTTCCTCAGCCCCAGGTCTTTGAGGATCTGCAGGCCGACCATGTAGTCTCGCAGATCCGCCTGATAGCCGAGGCGGTGATTGGCTTCAACGGTGTCGAGCCCCTCGTCCTGAAGCTGGTAGGCTTTAAGCTTGGCGGTCAGACCGATTCCACGGCCCTCCTGTGGGAGGTAAACAACTGCTCCAGTCCCTTCAGCGACGATCATTTCCATCGCCATATGTAATTGGTCGCCGCAGTCACAACGCAGTGAGCCGAGAATATCACCGGTGAAACACGAAGAATGCATGCGAATTAACGGGGCTTCCACCGATGATAGATCGCCCCACACGATCGCCAGCGGCTCCTGATCTTCGTGTTCGACACGGTAGGCGATGAAGCGAGGCTTGCCGTAGGAAGCGGTCTGGATGTCGACCTCAACCTCACGTTGGATGAGTTGCTCGCGGACTCGCCGATGATGGATGATGTCTGCGATCGAAACGATGGGGAGGCCATGCTCGACAGCGAACTCACGGAGTTCGTCGAGGTCAGCCATCCCGTCCCCCTTGCGACTGCAAATCTCGATCAGGCAGCCGACTGGTTTGAGACCGGCCATCCGAAGCAGGTCGATTGTGGCTTCTGTGTGTCCCGCCCGACGCAGGACTCCCCCCTCGCGAGCCAACAGGGGAAAGATATGCCCCGGCTTGACGAACTCCCTTGCTGTCGCCAACGGGTCGGCGAGTTTTCGGATGGTGTTGCAACGGGCGGCCGCACTGACACCAGTGCCACTGTCTTTGTGATCAACCTGCATTAGAAACGGCGTCTGATGCGGGGAGGTGTTCATCTCTGCATCGACAATTGGCACAAGTCGCAAACGATCTGCAACATCCGCCGTCATGGGGACGCACATCAACCCCTTGGCTTCACGCAGCATGAAGTCAACCAGTTCAGGCGTGATCGACTCTGCCGCACACACCAAGTCTCCCTCATTCTCCCGCTCACGCGCGTCAACCACGATGACAAGTTTCCCTGCTCGCAGAGCGTCGAGAGCAGGGGAAATGGCATCGAAATGAGACCGTTCCACTGTCTGAACAGTCGTGGATTCCTGCTGATCGGAGTCGTTCACTTGTGGTGCTTCCATGTCTCCATTGTTCTCGCTCCGTCGTTGGCGTCAACGATGCCAATGAGGAATGGGTGTCAATTCGCCGAAACACCGTAACCCGAGAGGATTACGGAGGTTCGTCCACTCGTCAGTCATGGTCGAACATCACCAGAAATATAAGTCTGTCAGCGCGAAGTTTGGTAATCAAATCGTTCTGAAGCGGGAAAACCGTTCAGTTGCCAACGAATCATCGGCTTGATATTGTGCTGTGCTTCTCGCCACTCAGGGACTGGTCAAGTCCTCCTCCCCAAGCAGGCCGATCGAGACAAGTCTATGCGTAAAACAGAGTTAGAGATGTACAAGCGGCGGCTGATCGAGTTGCAGTCCCGTCTTTCGGGTGACGTCGGCTCGGTCCTTTCCTCTGGCTTAGCGGGTGAGAAGACTCAAAGTGGCCGCACTGGGGGCGACGAGGCCGACCTCGGTAACGATCACTGGGATGCAGAATTGGCTCTCAGCCTTTCCCAGAATGGTGCAGAAACTCTCAACCTGATAGACGCGGCCCTCAAACGGATCGAGGACGGCACGTACGGCATCTGCCTGGGCACAGGCGAGAAGATCGCCAAAGAACGACTCGATGCCATCCCGTACACTCCTTACTGCGTCGAATACGCAGCAGTGGCCGAACGTAACGGCGGTTAAGGCTTTCGAGCCATGTATCACCCGGCGACTCGCTGAAACCGTTCAACGGCCTGTTCGACCTTCTCGCGACTGTTGAAGGCGCTCAGGCGGAAATATCCTTCGCCTGCGGCGCCGAATCCACTGCCGGGCGTCCCCACGAGGTGTCCATCTTTAAGCAGACGGTCGAAGAAGTCCCAGCTGCTCAGCCCCTGGGGCGTCTTCAACCAGATGTACGGGGCATTCACCCCGCCATACACATCAATGCCGATTTGCTGGAGGCCTTCCCGCAGCAGGCGGGCATTCTCAAGGTAGAAGCCGATCAACGCTCGCACCTGCTCCTGTCCATCAGGTGTGTAGACCGCTTCGGCTCCGCGCTGAATGATGTAGGAAACGCCGTTGAATTTCGTGTTGTGTCTGCGTGCCCAGAGCGGGTGCAGTAACTGGTCCTTTCCATCTGCTGTCTTCCCGGTCAGCGTGCGGGGAATGACCGTATAAGCACAACGCGTCCCGGTAAACCCTGCATTCTTGCTGAAACTCCGGAACTCGATCGCCACATCTCGTGCCCCTTCAATCTCGTAGATCGAGTGCGGGATACTCTCGTCCGTGATATAGGCTTCGTAGGCCGCATCGAAGAGCAGCAGAGAACCATGCTCTTTCGCATAGGCGACCCACTTTGTGAGTTCATCTTTCGACAGCACCGTCCCCGTCGGGTTGTTAGGGTAGCACAGGTAGATCACATCGACCGGCTCCGTCGGCAACGCGGGGATAAATCCGTTTTCCGCAGTCACCGGCAGATACGTGACTCCCGCATACTTGCCGCCGTCAGCCGGGTCTCCCGTGTTGCCCGCCATCACGTTTGTATCGACATAAACCGGGTACACCGGATCACAGACAGCAATCCGATTCTCTCCCTTCGCCAGAATATCCAGCACGTTGGCCGTGTCCGACTTCGATCCCTCTGACACGAAGACCTCGTCAGCCGAGATGTCGCAGTCCCGCGCACGAAAGTCCTGAGCCGCGATCTTCTCCCGCAGCCAGTCGTACCCCTGACTGTCATCCATATATCCTCGGAACGTCTCCCGCCGGCCCATTTCTGCCACCGCTTTCGTCATGGCCTCGACACAGGCAGCGGGCAGCGGCTCGGTCACATCCCCGATCCCCAGACGAATGATCGAAGCGTCCGGATTCTCAGCCACGAACGCCTTGATTCGACGTGAGATCTCCGGAAACAGATAGCCGGCCTTGAGCTTGAGGTAATTATCGTTGATGCGTGCCATGAGTCGTATTCGCAGGAGTTTGCTGAGAAGGATCAGGCCACCGTTGTAGAGCGTCGGTCTTTCGTTTTCAATTCTTCCCGATCGCGAATCTTGTCCCATGAATATCACGAGGAAGAGGGATCTGTTCGGTTTACAACTATCAAGCCCCCCCGCGGTTGTCAGTTTTTGAGGTGGGGCGTGAGTTTGATTGATGAGGTTTGGGGATGAAAAGGTGTCCGTTGATGGCAGTCGAGTTGTAAGAGCGGTGTGACTCTGAGGGGGCGTCCGAATTCTGAGGCTTCATTCCGATCTGGGGGGATCGTCAGAAGGCGAACAACACCGGCAGCCAGCCGTGATGGCGGATCATTTGGAAGTTGTGGGCCTGGGCCTGCCACAAGGCCGTGGTGCGGGCCTTCATCCGGCTGCGGACACGGAACTGCATCAGGCCCCGGTTGCGGCAGCCGGCGTTCGGGAACTCGTCCGTCGCCGAACGTTGTCGATAGATGGCCTTGGCTTCATCCGTTAGCGGAAGGCGAAGTACTCGTCGGTGTCGTCCCGTTGGCGGGCGAAGGGGTCTTTCCCCTGAGCGAGCAGTTTCTCTTTCTCATTGAGCGGCGCGAAGACCTGTTTGAGCGGCGCGATGTCCTTCGTCTGGTGATGTTCAACAGCCTGATGTCGTCCCGCGAGTTGAAGCCGCCGTCGGCCAGATACTCGCGCGGCCGCTCGCCCTAGTTGGCCTCGATCTGTTCGACCATCGGGCTTAGGAGTCCGGCGTCGCTTCCCTGACTGGTCATTTCTATGCCGACGATGAGCTGAGTCCCTGTCGTCGTCGCGAATTACACGTTGTACGCCGGCCAATATCCGCCGTCGGCCATCTTCATCACGCGGGCTTCGGGGTCGGTGGTGCTGGCGCGGGCCTGTTCGAGCCGCTGTTGTCGTTCACGCGAGAGGTCACACATTCGGAACGCCGTTGAGCAAAGGGGCGTCGCACCGTGAACGGCGTAAGCAGCGATGCGACATTCCAAGATCGACCTGACAATGAACGTCTACACCGACCCGAAACTGATGGACGTGAAAGGGGCGCTCGAAACGCATCCGACGCTCTCCCTGGACACTGGCCAGCATTCGCAAGCGAAGGCGACCGGCACCGACGATCCAAGGCCCCGTCCGCTTGCACCAGATTCTGACTCGCACCGTCAATCCGTGTCACTTCGTGACTCATTCGACTCGAAGGCCGTTGGCTGGCGCAAGTGTTGACTCTGGCAGAAGAAAAGACCCGCTGTCAATCACTGACAACGGGTCTTGGAAGCGAGGCCGACGGGACTTGAACCCGCAACCCCCGGATCGACAGTCCGGTACTCTAACCAATTGAGCTACGGCCCCAAATTCTTTGCTGAACTTGAGTGGTTGACGATCTGTGCTGCTCGACATGTTCGGAGACACACATGTTGCCTCACAATCCTGTTCGAACTACGCAAAAACAAGCGAGCGTTACCTCGCTATGAATCGTCGCCAAAGGGACTGTACCTTCTGCCAAATCCCGCAGCAAGCCAAAAAATAGTACGAGAACGAACGCGGTTCCGCCGGGATGAGGAACGGGTTCGATCTCATCGCCGGCTCTCAAGCAGCTTTAGACCAGAAGCAGCCTGCAACTTGAACCGTGCGGAATTCAGATGGCCACTTTGCAGAAATTTGGAGCGGATTCGCTTGGAGTGAATCATCCGCAACATGCGCACGAAAGGAGTCTGCCGCTGTCAACTTGACGTTCTTGTTGAATGGATGGCAGTCCACTGTTCGATCGAGGGTTGAACGCGGAACTGCGTTGATCCGAGCGGGGTATTCATCTCACCAGGTCAAATCTGAGAGTCACTTGGCAGTTTATCTCGTTGGATGAAACAAAGAAAAATGGACCGGCCGGTCCGGGAGTCGAGAGCAGGAGTCACCAGGCTGTTCGGCCAGATCCATGGCTTGTCGATGATTGCAATCGATTTTCCGCCAGTGCCGAATCACCGGACGGAACGGCCGACTAGCCAGGGAGTGACGCCGGAAAGCATGCTTCACGAGTCGTAGCGAATTCTTTGCTCTCTGACCGAATGTCGTGCGGTTGCGCCAAACCATCGTGAAAGGTTTCCGCCCTTTCGTTTCGTGGAGGGGTGAAGGTGAGGTCTCACGATTCTGGTTCTACGGTGATGACTGCGAATTTGAAGGCGGGGGTTTTGGACTCGGGGTCGACGTCGCGGGGGATGAGTTCGTTGGCTTCAGGGCAGTACATCATTGCGTTCCCGGGTCGGACGTCGAACGGACGCACTCTCTGACGACGCATTTCGCCCGTTTCGTTCGAGACACGCACGAGCTGATCGAGTTCGAGACCCAGCCGACGAATGTCCTCTGGATTCAGCAGGATCACATCACGCCGGTCCACATTGCGATAGAGGTCAACTTCTTCGTAGACGACCGTGTTGAATTGTCCTTCTGATCGAATGGTCATCAGTCGAAACTGGTTCTCTTTCATCGCAGGAATCTCAGGTGACGCGACTGCGAAGAATCTGGCCTTGCCATCGGGGGTGGAGAACCGGGAATCCGCGGGATGCCGACCGGGAATGTGGAACTCTTTTTTTGTCGCGCCGATGTCTGCGATCGGCTCGTAGCCGGGAATCAGATCAGCGATCAATTGACGGACAGCGTCGTGACTTTCGAGTGATTGCCAATCGATGGGGCAATCGTCGCCCAACACGCGTTGACCGAGGGCCGTGAGCAGAGAGACTTCGCTGCGAGGCCCCGCATACCGAGCCTGACCTCCGTCGCTGAGGCGGACGAAGCTGAACATTGACTCCTGAGTCGTCGACTGCGGCTCTTCATCACGGGGGAGCACGGGGAGGACAAGTGTTTCCTGGCCGCGTCCCCAGGCGTGGCCCGTGTTGAGTGTGGTCGTGAGATACGCAACGCAGCCAACCTTGGAGAGAGATCGGAGGGCAAATTTTGCATCCGGATTGCTGCCATAAAGATTCCCTCCAAGGCAGAAGGCGACGTCCATTTCGCCCCGATCGGCAGCTTCCATGCAGGCCATCGTGTCATACCCGGGCGAGGTCGGGACTTTGATCCCCATCCTTTCCTCGAAGCGTTCGAGGATGGCCCGTTTCAAGGTGGGGGTCACTCCCACCGATCCCATCCCTTGAACGTTGCTGTGCCCGCGGATCGGCATCAGCCCCGCGTGTGGGCGTCCGGCCATGCCACGCAGCAATGCCAAGTTGGCGATCATCCGCACGTTGTCGCATCCGTGCAGGTGATGCGTGATCCCCATCGCCCAGCCGATCACCACGTTCTTCGAGTTGACATACCGATCAGCGATGCGCGCGATCTCGCCTCGACTGACTCCGGATTCATTTTCAATCGACTCCCAACTCGACTGTTTGACCTGTTGGGCGAAGTCCGGGAAGCCGGTCGTGGCCTCCTCGATGAAGCGATCATCTTGAGCGCCCCTAGCAAGGACTTCCTTGGCGATTCCGGTCAGCAACGCGATATCGCCGCCAATGTGCGGTTGCACGTATTGACTGGCAATCTCAGTCCCGAAGAGCAGGCTGCGAACATCGCTGGGCACGCGGAAATTCACCAGACCGAGCTCTTTGGCAGGATTGATGACGATGACATGTCCACCGCGACGCCGCAGTTCCATCAGACTTCGCATCAGTCGCGGATGATTCGAGGCCGGGTTGGCACCGATCAGAATATACAAGTCACAATGTTCGAGATCTTCGAGTCGGATGGTCCCAGTCCCCGTTCCGATACTCGCCCCCAGTCCCACGCCGCTGGCCTGATGACAGTAGTACGAACAATTGTTGACGTAATTGGTTCCGAAAACCCGAGCGAAGAGTTGCAACAGGAAGCCCGCTTCGTTTGATGATCGTCCCGAGGCATAGAAGAAACTTCGCTCTGGTCCGGCTGTCTTCAGACGGTCGGCGAGCCGTTCAATGGCTTCGTCCCAGGAGATCACCCGGTAGTGCGAATCGTCCGGCCCCGCCAGGAGTGGAGTGACCAGCCTTCCGCTCGTTTCCAGTTGTCTCGGCGAGAGTGCCCGCAACTCGTTGAACCCGTATCGCTGAAAGAACTCCGGAGTGATCCCCTGCTGCATATCCGAAGCCATCGCCTGAAACGACTTCTTGCAGACTTCCGGGAAGTAGCCTCCCTCGTTGACCATACCACCCAACTGGCCTCCCATACCGAGGGCACAGGTCTTGCATGTGTTGCGTGACCTCATGGCCTTCCAGAGCTTCCACCATCCGACACGGTTGGCCACGCTCATGGTGTAGCCAATCGCCTTCCATCCTCCGCCGCTCGTCATTTTCTTCATCAAATCGCCCGTTGATGCACTCGGAATTCACGGCTGAACAAATCGCAGCGCTGTACCAGTTGCAGTCGCTCAGTATATGCTGACACCACCGAGACGAACATCGCGGAGCGAAGCAGACTCCGCATCGCCGACCGATGACGTACCCCGTGAACGCAAGCAGTCCCTCCAAAACCTTTTCAGACGTAGCATGTACTGTCTGCGGTTGTGTCTGCGATGATCTGGAGTTCGTTGTCGAAGGTGATCGCATTACAGAGGTCCGACGAGCCTGTGATCTGGCAGAACCCTGGTATCTGGCGATCAATGACTGTTACCCCGACGCAGCACAGATCGACGGGAGAACTTCGACGTTTGCCGATGCGATCAGTGAATCGGTTAGGCTGCTGAGTGACAGTCACAATCCGCTGATCTATGGCCTGTCACGGAGCAGCACTCCGGGTCAGCGTGCTGCTGTGCGACTGGCCGAACAACTCGGGGCCAACATCGACACGACCGCTTCTGTCTGTCACGGCCCGTCCATCATGGCAATTCAGCAGGTGGGAGAGGCCACCTGCTCGCTGGGGGAAGTCCGTCATCGAGCAGACTTGGTCGTCTTCTGGGGGGCGAACCCCGTCGAAAGTCATCCGCGACACTTTGAACGTTACTCGGTCGATGCTGTGGGACAGTTTGTTCCACGAGGCCGGGCGGATCGGACCATCGTCGTGATCGATACAAAAGCGACTGCGACCAGCGAACAGGCAGACCTGTTCCTGCAGATCGATACCGAGCAGGATCTCGAAGTGATCTGGACACTCCGACAGCTCATTCGTGGTGACGAACCATCCTGCACCCCGAAGACGGGTATTCCTCTGGAGCGACTTCGGGATCTGGCTGCTCGCATGACGCGGTGCACTTTTGGGGTAGTCTTCTTCGGACTCGGTCTGGCCCAGCGTGGTCTGGGGCACCTCAATGTCGAGGCACTTCTCCGGCTGGTGGCCGATCTGAACAGCCACACTCGTTTCTCTGCACGCCGTCTGCGGCTCCCCGGCGATGTCACAGGAGCTGACAGCGTATTGTGCTGGCAGACCGGCTTTCCCTTCGGCGTGAATCTGGCACGCCCCTATCCCCGATACAATCCAGGAGAGTTCACGGCTGACGGTCTCCTGATTCGAGACGAGGTCGACTGTTGTCTGATCGTCGGCAGCGAAAGCACACAGATGTTGTCTCCACAAGCTCAAGCAAGGTTAAAACAGCTTCCCACGATCGTGCTCGATTATCCACACGTCTCTCCGGCATGGCAGCCCCATGTTCACTTCACGACAGCAGTCTACGGCGTGCATGCCCCCGGAACCGTTTACCGCATGGATGAAATCCCCATCGGACTCCATTCAATGATGGACTCACCCTACAACACCGATGAGGAGGTTCTCGAAGCTATTCGAGACGGTCTTCAACGAAACAGTGGGTAGCACCGGTTGCCTCAACCGGTGCCGCGTGAGCGGCTGGAAGCATTAGCAAAAGCGACCGGTCATCATCAATAGTCTGCCCTCAGGCATGCTTCCCGTCGTTTCACGACACGGGTTGGGGCAACCTGTGATACCCGGTCAGTTGCAGCGACTCCCTGGTTGCGGCTTGGAAGGGGCCTTGCCCTCCCAATTCGGAGATTGGCCCGCTTGAACAACTCGATTGTCCTCATCTCCAGACGCTCCCGCATTGACGGTCGACCGGTGCGGTTCAATAATCGGTGTCTTATTGTTCTGTTCACTCGAAAGCCCGATTCATGTCGACCGCTACTGCTCAGGTCCCCGATCAGCTGGGGAGATTTGGTCCGTTTGGACGTCGTTTTGTTCCTGAAACGTTGATGCACGCCCTCGATCAGCTCACCGAAGAGTATGAGCGGGCGAAGGCGGACCCCCAATTTCAGGAGCAACTCGCCAATCTGCTGCAGACCTACGTGGGACGGCCCAGTCCGCTGTACTTTGCGGAACGACTGACCGAGAAGGCCGGCGGAGCCCGCATCTACCTCAAGCGTGAGGACCTCAATCACACCGGGGCTCACAAGATCAACAATACGATCGGCCAGACCCTGCTCACTCTTCGCATGGGCAAGCAGCGGGTCATTGCAGAGACCGGAGCCGGTCAACACGGCGTGGCGACAGCGACTGCTTGTGCTCGTTTCGGCCTTGAGTGCGTGGTTTACATGGGCGAGGAGGACATCCGCAGGCAGCAACTCAACGTATTCAACATGCGAACGATGGGGGCTGAGGTCCGACCGGTTACGAGCGGTTCTCGTACCCTGCGTGACGCCGTCAATGAGGCCATGCGTGACTGGATGGCGACTGTCGAAAACACACACTACATCCTCGGCTCAGTCGTCGGTCCCCATCCCTTCCCGATGATTGTCCGCGACTTTCAAGCCGTCATTGGGCGTGAAGCACGACAGCAGTGCCTCGATGCAGTCGGTCAGTTGCCGGATGAAGTCATTGCCTGTGTCGGCGGCGGATCGAACTCAGCAGGGATGTTCTATCCATTCATCGAGGATGACGGCGTCGCACTTACGGGAGTTGAAGCGGGCGGCCGGAGCAATAAACCGGGCGACCACGCGAGCCCGCTTTCTTATGGGAAGCCGGGGATTCTGCACGGGTCTTACAGTTACGTCCTGCAGGATGACGATGGCCAGACGCTCGACGTCCATTCTATCTCTGCCGGTCTCGACTATCCGGGTGTTGGCCCTGAGCACAGCTACTGGAAGGACACCGGACGGGTGCAGTACACCACCTGCAGCGACGAAGATGCCCTTGCGACCTTCCAGAAAATGGCCCGCCTTGAAGGCATCCTTCCCGCCATCGAAAGCTCGCACGCGGTGTCCCAA
Source organism: Planctomycetaceae bacterium (assembly GCA_020426325.1). Lineage (GTDB taxonomy): Bacteria > Planctomycetota > Planctomycetia > Planctomycetales > Planctomycetaceae > JAHBXU01. Next base: position 21,004 of record JAGQQG010000056.1, read on the forward strand.
GCACTGAAATCCGCTGCGAACCGCAGCCCGGACGACGTCATCCTCGTTTGCCTCTCCGGAAGAGGCGATAAAGACGTCAATGAGGTCGCCCGACTGACGGGTCAGACACTCTGACAAGTTAAGCGTAATCTTTGCTCTACGACAGAGCGTTGGACGTCACCCGCCGTAGCTCACAAACAGAACATCAGACCTGTGGCCGAAACAACCTTGATCTCACAGAAATTCCTCGAATTGAAATCGAAGAATCGTCTCGCGTTCATGCCGTTCATCACTGCAGGTGATCCCGACGTGGACATGACGAAGGATTTGATTCGTACCCTGACGAGTGCAGGTGTCGATCTGATTGAAGTCGGGTTTCCCTACAGCGATCCCATTGCTGACGGACCGGTTATTCAGGCGTCATACACACGGGCGCTCAACGGGGGCATCACGGTCGATCAGATTCTACAAGCGATTGCCGAGGTGAAATCCGATGACACACCGCCGCTGGTGGCGATGGTGTCTTATGCGATCGTCTTTCGACACGGAGTCGAAGAGTTCATTCAGGATGCGAAGAAAGCCGGGTTCGCCGGGCTGATCATCCCGGACCTGCCAGGGGCAGAGGCGGCGGAGTGTTTTGAGCTTGTTCGCTCTTACGGCCTCGATCTCGTGCAACTTGTCGCACCGACAACACCGAGGGAGCGTGTCCAACAGATCGTGCAGAACAGCTCTGGGTTCCTGTACTGCGTAGCAGTCGCAGGGACCACAGGAGTCCGCGAGCAGGTCGCAGATGCGCTGCTCGATCAACTGCGCTGGCTGCGAGAGGAAACCGATCTTCCCTTAGCTGTTGGATTTGGCATCAGCAAACCCGAACATGTCATGCCACTCCGTGAGTTGGCGGACGGAGTCATTATCGGCTCAGGAATCGTCCGCCAACTGGAAGACTTGGTTCAGGGGGCTGTTGACCGAGAGACAACGCTCAAAAAAATCGGCCAGCTTGCCAATGCAATGGTCAGCTCTACGGCAAGAACCTGAAGTCACCGGCTCAGCCGCAGGGAATTGAAAAGCTCGCGTTTGAATCACTCAGTTTGCGACGTGAAACCTTCGCCTGCTCTTCAGGAGCTGGTCTGGATGGAGAGTTCTCCCGGAACTCGATCTCCGCTCTGACAACTCGACGGGACTGAGGGGCTCGAATGCCCAATCGGACTCTTCCATTGCGGACCTCGAGGACTTGGACCTCGATATCCGAATCGATGACGATTGCCTCCCCCTGTTTCCTTGAAAGCACCAACATTTTCTATCCTCCCTGATTAGTTGAGAAGCTCCCATTGCGATCCAAACGCATTGTGGGAAAACGGAGCCTCAATTCACCCACCGAATCATCTATAAGCAGATCGCGTTCCTTTTTTGATACCGGCAGAAATTCTCTCAAGTTTCCATCATTTACGAAAACTTTTTCGCATATTGTGTCAATCCTAGACACAGCTTGACCGCTGTACATCGTCAAAATGGCACTTTTCTCGATTCTTTTGGAAATCAATCTGTCACTTTGACGCTCGTCTGGACAAGACACGACCAAACCACTGGTCAATTATCGTTCAATGAGCTCGGCGATCGACCGGAACTCCTGACGAAGCGAGTGATACAATCGCTGGTAACTTGGGTAAAGATTGTTGTAGATCTTCTGATTCGCTGACGAGGAAGCGGTGGTCGTCACCACGTCGATCGTCGCATCACAAGCTTCAACGATGTTCTTGTAGGCACCGGTCCCTGCGGCCGCGAGCAATGCGACCCCGAACGCTGGTCCCTCTGCCGCATTAATCGTAACAACCTTCTTCCCATAGATATCCGCCTGGAGATGCCGCCAGAACTCGCTGCGAGCCCCGCCTCCCGACAGGCGAATCTCTCGAACTGGGATCTTCATGCTCTGAATGATTTCAAGACAATCCCGCATGGCGTAGGTTGCTCCTTCCATCACAGCTCTGGCCAGATGGGCCTTACCGTGGCGGAGGCTGAGTCCAATCCAAGCTGCGCGGGCGTAGGGGTCTGCGTGAGGTGTTCTCTCCCCGGTAAGATAGGGGAGGAAGAAAAGTCCTTCACTTCCGGGGGGAGCTTGGGCAGCTTGGGCGGTGATCAATTCATAAGGATCAACCCCCATCGCAGCAGCGGACGCGACCTCTGTCTGTGCAAGCTGGTTCCGATACCACTGCAAACTGCCTCCTGCGGAGAGCACGACACCCATGACGTGCCATTTGTCGCGTACGGCGTGACAGAACGTGTGGACGCGTCCTTCGGGGTCGATCTGCACCTCGTCACTGTGAGCAAACACGACCCCGCTTGTTCCCATGGTTGCGGAGATGACTCCCTTTCGGACAATCCCATTCCCGACAGCACTCGCTGCCTGATCGCCTCCCCCACCAACCACCGGAACTCCGACAGGCAATCCCAAGGCTGTTGCTCCAGTTTCCGAGAGCGTTCCGCTGACCTCTTCGGATTCATAGACCTTGGGCAGGAGGGAGAGGTCGAGGTCGAGTAATCCCAGCAGTTTCTTCGACCAACACCGTTTCTTAACATCCAGGAGGAGCGTTCCCGAAGCGTCACTCACTTCGGTGGCAAACTGGCCTGTCATGCGATGTCGCACAAAATCTTTCGGGAGCAGCACTTGCACGGTGCGGTCGTAGTTCCGCTTCTCATGGTTACGGAGCCAGAGGATCTTTGGAGCAGTGAATCCCGTCAAAGCCGGATTCGCGACTAGCTTAATGAGAGCTTTCCGCCCGCCTGCCCGCTGTTCGATCTCCTCGCATTCGGCTGCGGTCCTTTGATCGTTCCAGAGCAAAGCAGGTCGAATGACCTGATGTGACTTATCCAGGAAGACGCTGCCGTGCATCTGGCCTGACAGTCCGATCCCCTTGACATCCTTCGGTTTGATACGCCCCCGATTCAGCACTTCCGCAACCCCCTGCTGAGTTGCCTGCCACCAGTCCTCCGGGTTCTGCTCAGACCAACCGGGATTGGGGCTGTAAAGTGGGTATTCCACAGTTGACGAGGCAAGAATGTGCCCGTCTTCCCGAATGGCCAGAGTCTTGGTGCCGCTCGTGCCAACGTCGATGCCCAGGTAAACGCTCATGTCCCATAGCCCTCGGATTTCTGTCAGGGAGTTTCCGTTCGGGAGTGTAACTTGTGACATTTTCGCTTGCACACCGGTGGCCCCTGATTTATCGTGTTGGTCGTTCAAGGTATCCCGGCTACGAAGGATCGTGGCCATGACCCAGCAAGGAAGCGCAGATGAGTCATCTCTCGCTGTACCGTCCTCCCGTTCAGGTTGAGGACGATGACCCCCAGGTTTTCTCCTACTCGGATTACGTTGCGCGACGACGCAGCCGTCAGATGGTCAATGTGGTGTTGCGGGCACGACTGGAGAAGTCGAATCGCCAGTGCCCGTGTTGTCGGCGGGTCACAGTTCAGCCCATCGAATTGCGTGACGCCGTCACGAATCGCAACGGGGCAACCATCCCCGGGACCGCAACCGTGGTCGGCTTCCAGTGCACGGCCTGCCGCCACGAGTGGCCTGTACTCGACCGCGCCTGACTGAGTTCTGGTTGTTGATGTCCCACGGTCACGACGAATGACGCAGGTCAGTTCTTCGTCTTGAATCCATCGACCACAGACTTTCAACCAGCATCCCTCGTCGGCTACAGTCTGCGGCACGCATGCCAACGCAGGTACGTGCCGATGTTGTCCGGTCTTTACCGGATCTGATCCCGCGTCTGCGCGGGATGACAGGCTTCGCCGATGTCGTGCAGGCGCTCCAGGGGGGGCGACGGGCAACGATCGATGGAGCGTGGGGATCGTCCTGCGCGCTGCTGGCTGCCACGCTGGCCGACGAATCTCCGCGACCGCTTCTCGTCGTGTTGCCCCGGATTCGGGATGTCGATGACTTCGCGGCAGACCTCGATTCGCTGCTGGGTGAGACTCCGCTCGTTTTTCCCGCCTGGGAAACTCTGCCGGAAGAGCATGACGTCTCGGACGCCATCTTCGGCGGACGACTGCGGGTGCTGAGTCAGCTGGACCAAGACTCCCTGCCACAGGTGATCGTGACCAGCCTGCCGGCGCTGTTGCAGCCTGTTCCATCCCGGAATGTACGTCAGCAGGGGACGCGGCTGCTCAAAGTGGGAGGCGACCTGGATCTCGACGAGTTGCTGCACTGGCTCGTGGCACGTGGCTTCGAGCGGACAAGCGCCGTCGAAGTACCGGGGGAGTTCGCAGTCCATGGCGGGATCATCGATGTGTTCCCACCGGATGCGGTGGACCCGTTACGGATCGAACTGTTCGGTGACGAGATTGACTCCATCCGTCAGTTCTCGGTGGAAACGCAACGGACTGTTGAGCAGTTGAAGAGTGTCAGTCTGACGGTCGTTGCACCGGTCAAAAAAGAGGACTCCGAGACTGTCAATAGCGGAGGACATCTGCTCGATGAACTGTCTGATGATGCATGGATTGTTCTGAGCGACCCAGGTGATCTCATTCTGGAGGGCAGGCAATACGTCGACCGCCTCCGCGACGCGAGAGGACTCTTTTCCGTCGAATCGACGATGGCACGCTGCCTCAAGCGTGCATGCGTCAGCGTGGCTGCCATCAGTGAGGGACGAGAGGAAACCTATTGCCGCTTGCAGACAGAGTCTATCGAGCGATTCTCCGGGCCCAAGGCAGAAGTTCTCGATGAGTTGGCATCGGTCATCGATCGCGACGAAAACGTTCTCATCGCGTGTCACAACAACGGGGAACGCGAACGGCTGTCCGAATTACTCGCTCAGTTTGATGCGTCGCGATCAGAGCGAAAGACCTCCAAGGACCAGGAATCATCAGTTCCGCTCGCCGATCGCGTGCAACTGTGCGTGGGCACGGTCACACGAGGATACCGCCTCTCCGCTTTCGGGCTCATCGTCCTCAGCGACCATGAGTTGTTCAGCCGTCAGGAGGTCCGGCGAAAGGCCCCGCGGAAGTCGAAGGTCGAGAGCCGCGCGATCGAGAGCTTTATCGATCTCAACGTGAACGACCTCGTCGTACATCTGACACACGGCATCGCCCGCTATCGAGGCATGGAGGTTCTCGAACGCGAAGGACGACGAGAGGAGAATTTGCTGCTGGAGTTCCGAGACAAGATGCGGATGTACGTGCCTGTCTCGTTGATTCACCTCGTGCAGAAGTACATCGGCGGAGCGAAGTCCGTCCCGAATCTGTCCAAACTTGGTGGGACCGGATGGGCTGCGAAGAAGGCTCGTGTCGCTGCCGCAGTCGAGGACATGGCCTCCGACATGCTGCGATTACAGGCGGAGAGGGAGTCGAAGCCGGGAATCGCCTGTCCGGGCGACTCACACTGGCAACACGAGTTCGAAGCGGCTTTCCCCTATGTCGAAACAGACGATCAGGTCCATGCCATTGCAGACTGCAAACAGGACTTGGAACAGACACGTCCGATGGACCGGCTGATTTGTGGAGACGTGGGCTTCGGCAAGACAGAAGTGGCCATGCGGGCTGCCTTCAAGATGATCGATTCCGGTCGACAGGTCGCAGTGCTGGTGCCGACAACCGTGCTCGCGGAACAGCACTATCGCACGTTCCGTGATCGCATGGCCGAGTACCCGTTTACGGTCGAAACACTCTCACGCTTTCGTACGAAAGCCGAACAGCGGGAGACGCTCGCCGGAATGGAGGCTGGCACGGTTGATCTCGTGATCGGCACACATCGACTTGTGCAGAAAGATGTCCGCTTCAAAGACCTCGGCCTGCTGATCATTGACGAAGAGCAACGGTTTGGCGTGGATGCGAAGGAGATGCTCAAGCGAGTGCGGCTCACGGTGGATGTCCTCACGATGACGGCCACGCCCATCCCGCGCACGCTGCACATGTCACTGTTGGGCATTCGTGACATCTCCAACCTGACAACTCCGCCGCAAGATCGTGTGGCGATTGAGACGCGGAGTTGCCGCTGGGATGGTGAACTGATTCGATCGGCCATTATTCGCGAATTGAACCGTGGAGGGCAGTGCTACTTCGTCCACAACCGGGTCTACAACATTCAGTCGATCACCGACCGGCTGCAGTCGATTGTCCCCGAAGCGACGTTTGCCATCGTGCATGGTCAAATGCCCGAGTCGATGATCGAAGAGAATATGGTTGCATTCGTGAATGGCAAGGTCGACGTGCTTGTGGCAACGACGATCATCGAGAGCGGGCTGGACATCCCCAATGCAAACACCATCCTCATCCATCAGGCGGACAAGTATGGACTCGCCGACCTGCATCAGTTGAGAGGTCGGGTGGGGCGTTACAAGAACCGGGCCTATTGCTATCTCGTGCTGGAAGAGGGGAAGAGCATCACGAGTGCCGGGGCGAAACGGCTCAAGGCCATCGAGGAGTACAGCGAACTCGGGGCCGGTTTCAAGATTGCCATGCGTGACCTGGAGATTCGCGGAGCCGGCAATATCCTCGGGGCTGAGCAAAGCGGTCACATTGGGGCGGTCGGATACGAACTGTATTGCCAGCTACTGGAGAACGCGGTCCGGAACCTCAAGAAGCTGCCACCTCGGAAACGCCCGCACGTCAATGTCGATCTCCCGATGGCTGCGCTCATTCCGGACGAATACGTCCCGCCCGGCCGACAAAAGATCGACGTCTATCGCAAGATCTCTGCGACAGCCAACATGGCCGAACTGCAGGACGTCGTTGCCGAGATGCGAGACCGGTTTGGCAAACCGCCGGAAGAAGTCGAATTGCTCATTTCGCTGCGTGAATTGCAAATCCTGGCATATCAATGGGGGATCGAAGCAATTCGCGAGGAAGATGGTTACATCCTGTTCGTCTATCTCGATCCGCAAAGAATTCATGACCTCGCCGCACGCATCGGCCGGGATTTGCGGATCGCAGATCGTCACAATGCCTATCTCGTGATGCATGCCGACCTTGAGGGTGAGCCGCTGCTGGAACACCTCAAAGCTCAGTTGAGGTAGCCGTAGACGCGGCCAGACGATCGTGAAGAGTGAATCACCACATCGGAGTTTCTCAGTGTGCCTCAATCTCCGATAACGCGATGGGTCGCATGGAGGCGTCATCACCGCGCAGAATGTGTCATCCCCGCGTATGCCGGGATCCAGCGAGTGCGGTTAACATTTCTTCAAGGTTTTCTCCCATAACAACTGGTCTGGATTCCCGCATGCGCGGGAATGACAGTGCTTATCATGGAAGACCGGTCCTGTGGTGGAACCTTTGATGCGATACGAGTTGCATGCGCACGTAGTTGAGATTTCCCAGACTGAAGAGGTCATTGACCAGGCAACTACTGCATTGTCAGAGCTAAAAAGACGGGTGGGGCAGACATTTCTGTCTGCCCGAACTGCTGCTGAGCCATTGACTTGGCACAGACCGAAATGTCTGTGCCACCCTAAAACTGAGCATTGACAGAGCACTGCCGCAGTAGTTCCGGTCCTTCCAATTGATTGCTGCAGGCTTGATTGCGGACATTCGGTTTAGAACAGGTCAACCTGGGGGCATGGGCAATCTGCGACTTGGCCCCATTCGGCAGTTACCGCGTGAAATGGCAGCAAACTGGTGTCGCGTGGCGGGTTCGGGCGAGGGGAACGTGTTTCGGTCTTGCTCGGTGCTGACGGGGTGTCGTATCTTTCGCCGCCTCTTCTTGAGGTCATATCGTCCTTTCCCCATCGGGACCCCGACATTTTGCAACTTCCATCGTTCGATGGCTGCGGTCAGGGATCTTCCCAATCATTCCGTATGAAACGTTTCCTCTCAGATCCGGGCAATGGCCCGCTTGATTGCCTGCTGGAACTGGCATCTGTTGCCATTCTGGTATGTGCGGGATGTTCCGGGCGGAGCGTGACGGCTGACAATCCGGTCGTCGGAATGATTCCCCCTCGGATGGCAGTCGCAGAAAACGCTGCTGAAGTCACGAGGACACAGGATCCAGACAGTACTGTCAAGCAGGTCGGCCACGTTGATGGATCAGACAAGCCACTCTTCGATGGAGAGTTGTCCGAGGTCGCTGCAGTCGTTAACGGCACCCCCATTCTGGTCGCCGACGTCCTGGAACCATTTGCGTCTAACCTTGCCAAGGCCAAGCTGTCCCTGTCACCGGAAGAATTCACGAAGGTGCGTGAGCAGGCGATTCGTCAGTCACTGCCTCACATGATTGATGAGGCCGTTCTCGCTGATTCAGCACTCAGCAAACTGGGGGCAGAACAGAAGGAACAACTCGAACAGCAGCTGGACACTTTTTTCTCGCAGAAGCTGGAGGATGTGAAAGCTCAGCAGGGGGTCGGGACACTTGCTGAGTTGGAAGCCGTGATGCAGCAGCAGGGCACGACCCTGAGTAACGTCCGGCGTGCGTTCGGACGACAGCAACTGGCCGGACAGGCTTTGATGCTCAATATGCCGACCACCCCGGTCGTCACGCGTCCCGAACTGTTGGCCGAGTATGAAAAAAGGATTGACGAATACAAACAGCCCGCCCAGGTCAAGTGGCAACAGATCTGGATTGCCTATGACAAACACGGCGGCAAGTCAAAAGCACTCGGCGTTCTCGATGCTGCCATCGCAGAGTTGAAGAATGGTACTGACTTCTCCACCGTGGCTCGCAAGTATTCTGATGGTGTGATGGCGAAGGACGGCGGCAACTGGGATTGGACCCAGAAAGGCAGTCTGGCTGACGAGGAGATCGAACGGATGCTGTTCGAACTCAACGTGGGCGAGATCGGTCAGGTGGTCGCTGGCAAGCAGGCCTACCACCTGGTCCGCGTGACCGACCGGCGCCCCGACCGGATCAAGCCATTTGAAGAAGTCCAGAACGAGATCCGCGAGGAGATTCTTGCGGAATGGAAGAGTGGAGTTGAAGCAGACATCATCAAGAAATTGAAGAAGGATGCGGTGATCACAACGATGTTCGATGCCTCTTGAGAGGCCCAGCTTTGCACAGACAGGAATGTCTGTGCCACCAAATCAACAGATGCAATCCGCAATACTTCAGAGACAATCAGCGATAAGACAACTCGAAAACGGCAGCTCTCGCCGAACGAATCGACGAAAGCCATCAAAATCAGCAAGTTTCAGGAAAACCAATTGACCCCTTCATCGGGGATGGGCTATCTAGCCAGCGGACATATCCCGGAGTCTCGACGAAAACCGCGTCACATGGTCGCGATTCCGGCAAACTGAGTTGACGGCCTCTTCAAACCGTCTGTGACGTCCTCTCTCACCTCACGATTTTCCCAACAGACAACTCGATCAGATCGGACGCTCCTGGCAGCGATCCATGCGGACCATGTCCCGTCGCAGGAAGTGACGTGCAGGTTTCGCAGGGTCCAGCCTCGCGACCGGCATTTCCCCCTCATCTGAAATCCACCGGTAGTCACAGTCATGACGCGATCCTCCTCATCGACGAACGATCATCGCATTGGTTCCCCTGGGCCTGATCATCCCGCGTCACCGACCGTGACACCCGAGCCGGGTGTTCGATCTGCAGCCACACGTCTTACCCCTCCAAGGGGCTTCAAGAAGGAGCGTACCTTGTTTCGATTCATCGGACTCATCTCCTGTTGCGGTCTCGCTGCCGCAACGTTGTGGCTCGCGAACCTGACACGGGCCGAAGAAGATTTCTCGGAAGCGAATCCCTTCGCGGAGGCACCCTCGGCCTCGACGGCCAAGCCGGCTGCCGAACCGAATCCCTTCGCGGCTGATTCGGCCATGACTCCCATCGCCTCCTCCGAGCAAACCTCGGCCAGCACGGATGTGTCCCGTCGCAGGGTTGATGACCGGATGCGACAGGCTCGCCTGGCTGCACGTCAGGGAGACCTGAGTGAAGCCCTGCGACTGGCAACCAGTGCTCAACACATGGCTCGCCAGTTCGGCGTCACCTTCAAACCAGGCGAACAGACACCAGACAGTCTGCTGTCGGCATTGCGTTCACCGGGATCAAACGGAACCACTCAAGTTGCCGAATCTTCAACTCCCGCGATGACTGGCGATGCCGATCAGCGTGAGTATGCCACCCTCCTGTTGCAGTCGGCAAGAAGTCATCTTGAAGCCGGTGAGTTAGAGGCTGCTCGCCGAGAGGCTCTGCAGGCTCAGGAAGTCAACGTCGCCTACGGTCCGAATGAACTTCAGCCCAAGCACATCCTTGAGGCCGTTGCCCGGATGCAGCCCGCATCTCCCAAGGGACCGTCGGACGCATTCCTCGCAGAATGGGAAACATCCTCGACTGCGTCAGAGACCATCCAAACCGCTGCTTCCATCCCGGCAAGTTCTACGGAACAGTCAGATCGGACACCGAAGGACGAAGCTCAGCAACTTCTCAAGTCTGCCCGCCGAGCGATCACCCAGGGTGACCTCGATGCAGCTCGTTCCTACGCACTGGAAGCTCAGCAGCTGAATGCCAGCTATGAATTGTTTGAAGACACTCCAGAATACGTTCTGGCAGAGATTGAGCGGAGTTCGAACACCTCCATCATCAGTGCGAAGCCGATGACCGCACAGGTGGCGGAGACTCCTGCCCAAGCAGCAGAGACTCGTTCCGAAGCTGAGGAGCTGGTGAAAGAAGCCCGTGAACTGCTCGCCGTCGGAGACATGAACGCTGCTCGCGAGAAGGCGATGGCTGCTCAACAGCTCAACGCAACCTTCCCGCTGTTCAGCGATCGTCCGGAACTCGTCCTGCAGGACATCCGCGACACCGAGAACAGCAACATGATCGCTCAGGCACCTGCCTCAGCAGCAGGTCCCCCGCGTCCCACACACACTATGGCTCCCAGCCAGGAGAAGCAACAGGCCCTCGCACTGGTCTCGGAAGCTCGCGAATTGTTGAAGGCAGGCAAGTTTGACGAAGCCCGTGAGAAGGCCAAGTCTGCCTCGCAGATGGAAGTGACCTACGAGCTCTTCGAAGATCGTCCGGAAATCGTGATGCAGGACATCGCACGACTTTCGCCTTCCGACAAGGACGTTCATCAGACAGGCTTCCTGGCGGATGCCCACAAGGAGCAGAAGCAGACTCCGTCCGAAACATCCAACCCCTTTCCGGAACCGGCTCCTCGTCGTGATTCAATGATCGTCACGGCCAGTAGCGGCACCGGTCAGGATTTCTACAAGCAGGGTATCAGTCACATGCAGGCGGGTCAGCGTCAGGCAGCATATGACGCCTTCATGCAAGCCTACAACGATCGAGACGACTTGACCGAGTATCAGGTTCAGCAACTTCAGGACCTGCTTCGCTCGCTCGCACCGAATCGCGAAATCCAGCAGGTCGCCGGATTTCTGGATCTGCCCGGTGACGCACCGACACTGGAGCCTAAAGTGCTCGATGCGGCTGTTCAACAGCACACCGCCAAATACGATCGGACTCGCCAAGAGGTCATGAACACGATCTTCCGTGCAGAGCGGATGCGTGACGACAAGCCGGAACAGGCTATCGAAATGATCGACAGCGCGATTGCGAATGTCGAAGGCAGCGACCTTGCACCACAGCAGGCTGCTCCTCTTCTGCGATCACTCAAGAGCAGTCGTGACTCCATCGATTCCTACATGGCCCAACGAAAGCCACTGTTGGACCTTGAGCGTCGCAATACGGAAACTCGCTCGCTGATCGACCAGGAGATTGCAACCAAGATTCGGGTCGAGCAGGAGATTGCCGATCTGGTTGACAAGTTCAACGAACTGATGGACCAGCGGCGTTACGCCGAAGCCAACGTCGTCGCCAAGCAGGCGAAAGAATTGGATCCGGAAAACACGGCCGTCATCAGCATGGAACTGAAGAGTAAATTCGCCTACCGCGTTGACCGCAATGAAGACCTGAAAGAACGCAAGGAAGAATCCTTCTGGAAGCAGCTGGATGACGTCGAGCGGGCAGCGATTGCGAACGTGGATGATGATCATCCGATGTCATTCGATGCCAAGCGATGGGATGACATCATCAAGAACCGCAAGCCGGTGACGGATGCTCTGGAGCGAACCGAGGAAGAGATTCGTGTCCAGGAGAGTCTGACTCGCCAGGTGTCTCTACACTTCAACGATGCTCCTCTCCAGGAGGTCATCCAGGACATCGCCACCAACGCCAACATCAACGTAGTGCTCGATGATTTTGGTCTTCAGGACGAAGGCGTGAGCACGTCCACTCCGATTACGATCAATGTCGAGGGGATCAGACTGCAAAGTGCCCTCAATCTGATCCTCAAGCCCATGAATCTCGATTACACCATCGAGGATGAAGTGCTGAAGATCACCAGTCGGATGCGTCAGCAGGGTGAACTCAAGGTCGTGGTCTATCCTGTCGCTGACCTGGTTGTGCCGATTCCGTCACAGGCTCCCGAAGAACAGTTCCTGCCATCGGGTGGCATGACTCTGCCAGGCTTCGGTCTCGGAGGCGGGCAGATGAGTCTCGCGAGTCGCGGTGGCCAGCAACGCAATCGTGGTCAGTCCTTCAATCAGATTTCCGATAATCTGACCGGCAATCCTGCGATGGGACTCGGAGGTTTCCCCGGCCAGCAAGATCTGGGAGGCCCGTCACAGGATAACTTTGACTTCCAGGGTCTCACCGAGTTGATCACGACGACCGTTGCTCCTGACACCTGGCAGGAGTACGGAGCCGACGGCATGATCAATCGTCACACAACCACGTTGAGCCTGGTCATTCGCCAGACACAGCGTGTCCATCAGGAAATTGCGGATCTGCTTGCTCAGCTGCGACGTCTCCAGGATCTGCAGGTGACGATTGAGGTCCGGTTCATCACAGTCTCTGACCGGTTCTTCGAACGGATCGGAATCGACTTCGATTTCAACGTCAACGACAGCATCGGAGGCCCGGCCTACGACAACCAGTTCCTCCCCTTGGCTCCATTCGGGGCAGTTGACCCCATCAACGGTGGTCCCGGGGGTGTCCTTTCGGGACAGCAAGGCCAAACCGGTGGTGCGACAGGAGGAGCAGCGGGCGGAGCGGCTGGCGGAGCAGCAGGAGGAGCGGCCGGCGGAGTTGGTGGAGCGGCTGGTGGCCAGCAAGGTCAGCAGGGAGCGACTGGATCGTTTGGGACACCTGTGTTGCCATTCTCTCCGGGTCCACAACTCAATACGGTTGGCCGTGATAACTGGGGCAACGGCACGGTCGTCGGTATGGTTAATCCAACGACCTTCAGCTCAGACCTCGATATCCCCTTCCGTCAAGGATCCTTTGAGCTGGGTGTGCCTGAATTCGGTGGATTCGATCCGCAAGCGGGAATCAGCTTCGGCATGGCTATCCTGAGCGACATTGAGGCGTTCCTCTTCGTCCAGGCTGCTCAAGGTGATGAACGGTCAAACCTGATGTTCTCACCGAAGATCACTCTGTTCAATGGACAGATCGGCAGCGTCAGCAGCTTTGTCGCACGTCCATTCGTGACAAGTGTGGTCCCTGTTGTGAGTGCCTTTGCTGTCGGTTTCCAACCAGTGATTACACAAGTTCCTGATGGTATCTTCATGACTGTTCAGGCAGTTGTCTCAGCTGACCGGCGCTATGTCCGACTCGCTGTGAGTCCGAACTTCACCAACGTGACAGACGTCTTCACCTTCTCCTTCGTCAGCGGTGGCGGTGGTGGTGGAGTCGGTGGCGGCGGTGGTGGTGTTGGCGGCGGCGGTGGTGGCTTTGGCGGAGGTGGCATCGGCGGCGGCGGTGGTGGCGGTGGCATCGGCGGCGGTGGTGGCGGTGGCATCGGCGGCGGTGCCGGTGGTGGTGTCGGTGGCGGTGGTCGCGGTGGTGTCGGTGGTGGTGCCGGTGGCCAGCAAGGTGGTCAGCAAGGCCAGCAAGGTGGCACCGGCGGTGGAGCCATCACGGTCCAGCAGCCCGTCACGGAACGAGTCAACGTTCAGACCGTCGTCAGCGTACCCGATGGTGGTACCGTTCTGCTGGGTGGTGTCAAGCGGTTGCGGGAAGGACGCAGCATGAACGGAGTGCCCGTCCTCAACAAGATCCCCTACATCAGCCGTCTGTTTAAGAACACCGGCGTAGGCAGGGAAACGGAAAGCCTGATGTTAATGGTCACCCCCCGGATCATTATTCAGGAAGAAGAGGAGGAAAACCTCGGCCTGTAAGACGGCTGACTGATCCTCCGCGGACCTTCGCGTCACGGGTCCTTGACCGCTGCAAGTTGCGGGTAACTTGCAGCGGTCTCTTTTTTGGCCGACATCAGTGAGATAACAGATGATCTTCAGTGGTGAGCCGAAACCACATTGCTCCCTAAAATGGAATGTCTCCGTTGCATCGCTCACCTCAGGTGAGCAACACAACGGAGACAGAACACGATCTGACGTTCAGAGTATCGCGTTCAATTCCAAGATGACTCTGACGAATCGTCCTCAGCCACTGCCTCATTCCACTGTTGGAATGCCTGGTAGAGGTCCGAAGAAATGATCACCGCGTCGCGAGTTCCGATCTCGATGTTGAGGTCGAGTTCGGCGAGAACCAGACGCAGTTCGCGGGCGAGGATGAGTGGAGCGACGAGCGTGCGCACAGGCAGTTCCTCAGACTCCAGCAATTCGATATCGGCATGCGATGTGGGCAGCATTTGTCACTCCGTGGGTGTCTTGCTCGTGGGTTGAAAGCTCAGTGAAAGCGATGGACTCATCATGTCGACCACCAGCAAGCACTTCAATGTTTCCTGACTCAATCTCATAGAATTCGCTCAACCCCCGGTCGGTTGTGCCGCGCATTGGAACTGTAGGATATGCGGGAAGCTTGCCTGACAGTGAAGATGGATAAGAACAGATGAGCAATTCGTGGGGAGTGTAAGGATTATTCATCCACCATCACGACTGATGAGACTTCAAGGGACTTCTGTCTCTCTGTTCCGCGATCTACTGGTCCGGCCAATCGGTTCCGCTGTCGCGAATGAGTATGCTCGGCCTGCGGACATGAGCCCCCTTGACCTCGATTGTCAGTTCCGGCCAGTTTTCAGAGGGGGTCAGCAATTCAAAGCCTTCATCTCTTACGAGGATCGTGTCGCCCATCGATGCGGTCCTGACTGACGGATGCCAAAAGATGGGGGTCCCAGATCGCAGTCGCGAACGACTGTTGGGAACGAAGGGGAATTCTTCGAGGGCATAGCCGATGCCCTCTGCCTGCTCTGCCTGTCGCCAGCCATCAGGAGCTCCGAATTTTTCGTAAATGCGAGCCACCCGCGCCCAAGTGTCGGCTACCGTCCAACCGACCTGAGAGAAGAACATGCCCGTCGTTTGCACGATCGCTGCCAGATGATGCGTGTCTTCGATGAACTTCGTGGGGGAACCGAACGTGACGGTTCGTGTCACACCGACATGAAGGCCTTTTCTCCGCCCAACCGCTGAGATAACACATGTCCGTTCAACGCGGTCGCTGCCATATCCCCAGTGCCGATACCGGTGCCCCTGTCCGTCAGCCATGACCTGCAGTCGGACCGGCATGATTTCCTGTCGTAACAAACGATGGGCCACCTGGCCGGCGACTTCTGCTTCCGTCTCTCCTTGAGCGAACGTTCTCGCGGTGGCTTCAACCGCGTGTGCGACATGCCGCCCCAGCGATCGCAGTTCGGGCCAGTCATATTCAGAGAGAGGAACGCGAAACCGCACCATATGAGGTTCAAAGTTGTCGGTCACAAACATGCCTGAATCGCTGGCAACCTTGCGTCCTCTGCACAGGTCTTCCAAAAGCACACCTCGATCCTCGTGCCAGGGACGTTCCTTCAACTGGAATCCCAAGCCGTTGATCACCTGATCGAACAGATGACCGGAATCGACACTCCCAGTGAGAATCACGCGTGCATCCGGCGTGATGAATGCAGCTGCCACCATCTCATTTGAACCCGGACGCGTCCCTTCACCACCTGCGGTAATCCACGAAAAATTGTGAGGGAGAGTCAGCAGCAATGCATCGTAACGGGCCGAGGACAGGAACTCTGTGATCCGCTGATGCCGGCGATCGACTTCGTCAGCACGGTCTGGATCAATCATGCCGATCTCACCGGAAGAAACAGGCTGAGCCGGTGCCAGCGAGAGTGGTGCCATATCTTGCTCTGTCCGGAGGGGAACTGCACGAACATCCAGGGCCGCTGCGAGTGGTCATCCGAATGGATGTTGGAATACCCGAAACTCGCAGCCACTTCAAGCATAGCAAACCCCCATGCAGCGGCCTACAATCGGCTAACTTCTCCCCGAAGTTGTTATCTCACGAAGACATAATACGACGATTCCCCCGATTGGCCGGGCGGGCTGAAGTCGGAAACCTCACGGAATCTCCTGAAGTTGTGAATCCTCCGACACCCCACCAACGACTCGAAGTGGACCGGGAAGACCTCATGCGGGAGGCAACCGCACTCCGGGAACGTGCGGAATTTGACGTTCCGCACGAGTCGGAGGCAGTCATCGTGGGGTATCGGGCGAACGGGTCACTTTCGCTGTATTTTGGCCCGGACCCGTGTTTTCACTTTGACTCTGACATGAGATTGCGCCGGGCTTACGTCGATGGCGAATTGTACCGGACCCAGGGAACCACGTTCGCAAGATTGCGTCGCGACCGATCGAACAGCTGTGTCGAATTGCAAAGACATGAACTTTCACAGGTTGAGCTGACTCAAATCTTTGAACAGGTACATGAACGGCTCCGTCGACTTGTGCATTCCTTCGCGGAGTCTGCCGTCAATTGTGTGCAAGAAATTCCAGCTGACGGTCAGATACAAAAACGACTGAAAAGCGATCTGAAGATCATCATGTCCCGGCCACTGTGTCTGGCTCCTGCCATCAACTGTCGGCGATAACTGCGTTCTCTCAGCCAGACCGCACGATTAGGAATGCTCGCCTAAATTAACCAATAAGAACGCGTTTGAAAAGTGGTGTTGAGGTGATTTGATGTTCACGTTACATCTCTGGCATGGCAAGGAAGCGATAC
>JAGQQG010000057.1 GCA_020426325.1 Planctomycetaceae bacterium
TGCCATCGCAGTAGGAGCATGCCCCATCACAGTCATCTGCACTGAGGAATGGAGCACATCCGTCACAGGCATTGTCGATCGGTGCGCACGAATCGTAATCGGCACAGGATGGGACACAGGTGTCACATCCCAGAGCAGTTGGAGCGGCACAGGCTGTATCGCATGTCGGAGCTGCGCAGACGGGAGCCGCACAAACCGGGGCAGTCGTCACGGGACAGGCGGCACACCCATCGCATGACTCATACGAATCACAGCCGATCTCGTCACACGCCGAAGCCGTGGCGGGTTCATCATAGGCCGAGATCAGCCGAAGGAGTGCTCTGCTCGTTTGAGCGTTGCGGCGGCGGAGGTCGGACTGGCCGCGGATCACGACATGTCCTTCATCACTTACGGAAGCAGCGCCGGGTGCCGCTCCGAGTCGGACGACACCAGCGTCCTCTGCATTTGCGCGACCGACGAGCGTCATCGTCGAGAGCGCGGCCAGCAAAGTGCAGGCCTTCAGGTTATATCGACAAGTCTTCATGACATTAGTCCTGGATCTGATTTGGAAAATCGACAGCTTGATGGAGTCACATGCCTCATGACGTTTGCGGGATCGTCATGAGCAGTTACGGTTTCCGCCGTCAGTGAGAGACCGGCGGATGGAAGCTCGAGAACAGGCGAAAGTGATCGTGATAACGCACTTTCACATGAGTTCCCTGGAGCTTCCAGTTTTCGTGCTGTCGGACACCGAACGGGGTCACAACCCAGTGTCCATCCACTCGGTAGTAGAACGGGCCGTACATCGCGTGATACTCATGCGGGTAGAGCATCTCATGCGGTGCCAAAGCCTGGTTCGTGACGATCGTCCCCCCCGCATACGACGGCACGTGCTGAACCGGTGACGGATACAGCGGTGCATTGAGCACGGGGTACTGGTTCGATCCCTGGGCTCCGCCCGAAGCGGCTCCCCCTCCATTGGACGGCCCCTGAGCAAACAGACTCGAGGCAGTCATGCCGACGCAGAATACGGCGGCGAATCCCAATCGTTTCGACAACATGGCAACCCTCCTTGTCGTGTTGTCTGGTAATGACGTCCGGAAGCCCCCCGGGATTCCGCCGACGTGAGACCGTCGCCTCGTGCTATCGAGGGCGGTCAGATCCGTTGGACACTCAACCCTGAGAGCACAACGGGACATGATCACTAAATGATTCGGCTTGGACCGATCGTGCCGTCAAGTCATTCTGTGTCCGTCATCCGGATTTGATGAATATTCACAAGTCCAATGGATTTCAGGGGGTTACGGCGACCATACAACCGTGAAGATCGCTAGGATGACTACAATCACTCAAGTTTGCGCAGCCCGAAAAATCGCTACAATGTGCAGCCTTCACTCCCGTAGATTCCCTCCGGTAGGCATCATTGCACTACACCAGTGTGGCACGACGCTCCGCGTCGTGACGGCACGGTGCCGTTCCATTCGGGATAGTGCAAATGAGGGGATCATGGAAAAGATTTCCGCCGAGGCAGGTCGAAACAGTTAGTCGCGGTAAGGTTCATTCAACGTCCGGAGAACACGCTTGGCTGCCCGAAAGAGATTTTCACGGAGAGTCACCAAAGACGGACAGTCAGCGGGTGAAACGAAACAGCAAAGCGAGGACGTGGGGGTCCGCTTCGTCTCCCTCAGCGATGAGACACGTCGCCGATACCTCAACTACGCGATGTCCGTCATCACCTCTCGGGCACTGCCCGATGTGCGTGACGGCCTGAAGCCAGTTCAGCGTCGCATTCTGTACGCGATGTACAACGACCTGCGGCTGACTGCGGACGCCAAGTATCGCAAGTGTGCCAAGATCACCGGCGACACGACCGGCAATTACCATCCTCATAGCCCGGAAGCCGTCTACGACACGCTCGTGCGGATGGCACAGGATTTCACGTTCCGCATGCCCCTTGTGGACGGGCAGGGCAACTTCGGTTCAGTCATTGGACTCCCCTGTGCGGCTGAAAGATACACCGAAGCCAGGTGTACCCGCATCACCGAGCAGTTGATGCAGGAGCTGCGTTACAAGACCGTCGAGATGCGACCAAACTACGACGGAGTGCGAGAAGAGCCCGTCGTCCTTCCCGCTCGGTTTCCGAATCTGCTCGTCAACGGGACGCAAGGCATCGCCGTGGGCATGGCGACCAGCATTCCTCCCCACAACCTGGGTGAGGTGATCAGAGCCTGCATTCATCTGATTCAGAATAACGGTGCGACCGTTGCCCAGTTGATGAAGTACATCAAAGGTCCCGACTATCCGCTCGGAGGACGCATCGTCACCGATCGCCGCGAGTTGACGACGGTTTACAAGGAAGGCCGCGGGACGATCAAGACACGTGCTGAGTGGCGGCTTGACAAGGAAAAGAAAAAGCAGGCCGCTCACCGCGTCATCATCACGAACGTGCCTTATGGGGTGGAAACCGGCACTTTGCTCACGGCCATCGGCGAAATCGCTGAGTCGCGAAAGCTGCCGCAACTGCTCGCCGCCAACGACGAGTCCGACCTCAAGCACGGAATGCGGATTGTGCTCGACCTCAAGCCGGGAACCAATCCGGAGTTGGTGATGGCCTATCTCTACAAGCACACGGCCCTTGAACAGAACTTCTCCTACAACGCAACCGCCCTGGTCCCCGATGAACAAGGGGCACTCGTGCCTCGCCGTCTCGACCTTGTCGAGATCCTCCGCTACTTCCTCGAATTCCGGTTGGAAACCGTCCGTCGTCGGTTCCAGTATCAACTTGAGCAACTGGAGAAGCGGATCCACATCCTGGAGGGGTTCGCGATCATCTTCAAAGGGCTCGACAAGGCCCTGAAGCTCATCCGCGAAAGTGCGGGCAAACAGGATGCTGCCGAGAAACTGCTCAAAGAGTTCAAGCATCTCGATGCGATTCAGGTGGACGCGATTCTGGAACTCGCCCTGTACCGCATCTCATCACTCGAAATCGATCGCATCCTCGCTGAGTTGAAGGACAAGCAGGCCCAGGCAGACGAGATTCGCACGATCCTCGCCTCGGAACGCCGACTGTGGACGGTCGTCAAAAACGAATTGCAGGAGATCGAGAACGAGTTCGGCGACAAACGACGCACGACGCTCGGTTCATCCGACGACATCAACGAGTTCGATCCGCAAGCCTACATCGTCAAGGAAAACACTAACGTCGTCGCCACTCGCGAAGGTTGGATCAAACGTGTTCAGAAAATCTCCTCGATCGACAAGCTCCGCGTCCGTGATGGAGACGAAGTCCTCGCGGTCGTCCCCACCAGCACGCTTGCGAATGTGATCATTTTCGCCAGTGACGGCACAGCCTATACGCTCCCGGTGGATCAAATCCCCTCGTCCTCAGGACACGGCGAACCGCTCTCTAAGCATGTGAAGCTCAAGGACGGCGCGAGCATCATCGCAGCGATCTCCACCGATCCCCGCTTTACTCCTGAAGATCGAATCGAATGGGAGGAATTCCCGCCCACTCCGTATATCTTCATCGCCACCGCTCACGGGCAAGTCATGCGGTTGTCACTCAGCCTGTTCCGCGAACCATCCACAAGGAATGGTCGCCGTTACTGCCGCCTGCGTCCCGATGACTCTGTCGTCCACGTCGAGATCATGCGAGAACGCGATCAAGGTGAGAAGGGATACCCCGGGGACAGCGTGTTCCTGATGAGCCGCAAGGCCCGACTGATTCACTTCGATGTGGCTGAGGCCCAGGTTCTCTCCGCAGCGGGGAAAGGGGTTCGCGGGCTTAAACTCGAAAAAGGGGACGAAGTGCTCGGTGCTCAACGGCTGACACGTCCCTCGGACTGTCTCCGGGCTGAGAACGAGAACGGCAAGATCCTCAGCTTCGGGCAGATGAAGTACAACCTCACCAGCCGCGGCGGCAAGGGCGTGAAGACAAGTCACCGCACGGACATCAAACGAGTTGTTCGCTCAGAGATCGAGTTGGTCGACTGGTCAGTGCTGGGTGATGAGAATTGACGGAACAACATGGCAACAGCAGCTAAAGACAAGACATCTTCCTCAAAGTATGCGGCGGCGGATATTGAAGTCCTCGAAGGACTCGATCCGGTCCGTCGTCGGCCGTCGATGTACATCGGGGGGGTCGATACGCGAGGATTGCATCACCTCGTGTGGGAAATCGTGGATAACTCCGTCGACGAGTTTCTCGCGGGCGAGGCAGACACGATCAAAGTCACTCTGCACAAGGATGGCTCGTCGATTACGGTCGAGGACAACGGACGCGGGATTCCGGTCGATACGCACAAAAAGCTCAAAAAGTCGGCTCTCGAAGTCATCCTCACGACGCTTCACGCGGGTGGCAAGTTCTCCAACAAGAACTACGCACGCAGTGGCGGACTGCACGGCGTCGGTTCCTCGGTCGTCAATGCACTGTCGAGCGAGATGGTAGCGACCGTGCATCGTGACGGGCACGAATGGATTCAGCGATTCAAACGCGGCAAGCCAACAACTCCTGTCAAAAAGGTGCGTCCCTTTCGAGGGCATGGCACGAGCATCTACTTCCGTCCCGATGATGATATCTTCCGCAGGGTCCACTTCCACTCGGACACCATCCGTCAACACCTCGAAGACATCTCTTACATCCATGCGGGCCTGAAGATCACCTTCGTCGACGAAGTCCACAACGAGAAGTACGAACTGAGCCATCCGGACGGCATCAACGCCTATCTGGAGAAACTGATCAAGGATGAGAACAAGAAGCCCATCCATGACTCCAAATTCGCCACGGAAAAGGATGACAAAGCGGTGCGTGTTGAGGTGGTCCTCAAGTGGACCGAGTCGACGGATGAGCATGTGCGCAGCTATGTGAACGGCATCCGCACACGGGCCGGAGGCACACACGAAAGCGGGCTGCGCGGCGGAGTCGCCCGTGCTGTCAAGAATTATATGGACGTTCACGACATCAAACACAAGGGGCTGTCGATCACGCCTGACGACATTCGGGAAGGGATGCTGGCGATCCTCTCGGTCTTTCATCCGGACCCGATGTTCCAGGGGCAGACGAAGGACAAGCTCAATAATCCGGAAGTCACGTCAGTCGTGGAGGGGCTGGTTCGTCCCGCGTTGGAAACATGGCTGAACAACAATCCGTCGATCGCAGATGCTGTCATCGGTCGCATCGTTCTCGCTGCCCGCGCTCGACAGGCGAGCCGCGATGCCGCCAGTCAGGTGCGGCGAAAGACGCCCGGATCACGTCAGTCGAACCTTCCCGGCAAGCTGCTCGACTGCCGATCCAATAAACCGTCGGAGTCCGAGCTGTTCATTGTGGAAGGCGACTCCGCAGGCGGCACCGCAGCAGCCGGTCGCGACTCGCTCACTCAGGCCGTGCTCCCCTTGAGGGGCAAGATCCTCAACACCGAAACCCTCGGCCTCAACAAGATCCTGCAGAACAATGAGATTAAGGACCTCGTGCAGGCACTCGGTGCGGGGGTCGGACCGAATTTCGATCCCCATCTCGTTCGCTATCACCGCATCATCCTGCTGATGGATGCCGACAGCGACGGCTATCACATTTCAACACTTCTATTGACGTTCTTCTTCCGGCAGATGCGCGAACTCATTCAGCAGGGCCGTCTGTACCTTGCTCAACCGCCCTTGTACCGCATCACAGCCGGCAAAGAAAGTTGGTACGCCCGCGATGACCGGGATCGCGACGAGATCCTGGCCTCGCTCCCAGCGAATCGCAATCCGGACATCCAACGCTTCAAAGGTCTCGGCGAGATGAATGCAACTCAGCTCAAAGAGACGACACTCGATCCCAAGACTCGTACCCTGCTGCGTGTGGACGTCGACAGCGTCGTGACGGCTGACGAAACGTTCGCTCAACTCCTGGGGAAGGATGCCTCCGAACGGTATCGGATCATCATGGATGAGGCGAGCGAGGTTGACGATCTGGACGTGTAACTGGATTCGCCAGATCCAGCATTGCTGCGTCTTGTTTACGTCTGAACTCTGGCGAGTTCAGCTACACATCTGGTCCCCGCGCACTCGTTTTTTTGGACGGGAAGTGAGGCGACGTGTGCACGCCGGAATCCTCCAATTGATCGGTCAGAGAGTCACCGTCCAGTTCGAGCGGCCTGAGCGTGGACTCCGCTGTCCCGACGCACCCGACCCCGAGCATCGCCAGCAAACCGGCTCCGATGATGATCAGCTTCAGCTCGTTATCAGGCAGCCGGACCAATGGTAATGACGCCCAGAGTGCGGTGAGCGGAAGCACGATCCACAACGCGAATCGGGCGACACGATTCGAAACGAGCACCTCAATCGTCGCATCATCGACAATCTCGACCAGCATCCGCATGCCCTGCCGTCGGGCCGCGATGAGTGCCGCCAAAGTCTGCCACAGCGCAGCCGCCAGACAGACGAGCACGGCCATCGGGAACCGACGCGTCGAGAAGCTGAAGCCGAACAGCGACAGGCTACGATACGCCTGTGTCAGTCCGTCACTTGCCAGTCCGGTGGCGTCCTCCAGAAGCATGTGTCCATAGGTACGGCGAAGATATGCCATCCGCTCCGGATCCCGCCCCAAAGCGAGCAGTGCGTGATTTGCCGGCCGGCCGGGATCGGTTAACTCGAGCAGAGAAGCTGCCGTCATCGTTGAGGTCTCCACGGGCACGCTCACGAGCCGGCTGCGATCACGAAACGCATCCTGATCCTGTTGCTGCACCATTCCGTAATCATCCGACAAACTCTGCTCGTAATGGATGTCGATCTGATCCCCAATCAGCAGGCCGCTGACGAACACCAGATCGTCTCGCCTCTGTCGCATCCTTGACTCCGGCCGATCATAGGCGCGAGGCGAACCGGGTCCCGGTTCATCGTCAAACGCATACGGCAGATCGGGAGAGATGCCCGGAGCAGGAACTCCATAGCCCGAATCATCCGGAGACGGAATAGCGTCCCCTCCAGGGTCACCGTAGTACGGGACCTCAGTTGTTTGAATGTCGTCATGCTCATCCCTTCCCGGAGATTCGGGCATGTCATGCAGCTCGAAAACAATACTCGGTTCATCACGGATGAACGACTTCGACGCTAGTGTCGAAGCCGAGACATGAGTCGCGTACGCAATCTGCCGATCGGCGGACAGCTGTTCGAGTTCGTCGAGCAGATGCGCAACAGTGACCACGATCCGATCACGAGGCTCATCAAGGTCATATCCACGATCGTCATACTGTCCGTCATCGTTCGCGGGTGATGGCCAGAAAGGCGCTTCCTCATTTGCATCATGTGACCGTTCTGGAAGGTCGAGCACTCGTACGACGCGGAATGGTGTGGCTCCGATTCTCGGAGCAGACCCTTTGCCGCTGAACCGGCTCATCTGTTCCGGATCGATTCCCCGATTCTGAAGCCATTGGACAAACTCGGTCCTCACCGCCACCCGGGCCGCATTCTCCTCAGGACGGTTCCGGGTGATCCAGGTCAAGGTGTTCTCGAACATCGGACCGGGTAGCCGCTGCATCTCCTCAGCGGATTCCATCTGCTCGATCGTCCCGATCACCTTCAGATCGTGCACATCGCTTCGCAGGTCAAGCGAATCCTGCTTCTGCAGCCATGCAACGACCGACAGCAGCCAGACAAAGACAATCGTGCGTGCGAACACAACGATCCGGCGTCCCAGTTTCTTCTGCATCCCGGCATCCTTTCCTGCTGGAGACGGGGAGATTCTAGACCACACCGTCGGATGCGCGAACGTCGTTTCTGTGCTTACCAGTCAGATGAGCACGCCGGCGACGCAGGCGGTCATACAGCAGGCGAGTGTGCCGCCGAGCATGGCTCTGAAGCCTAGGCGAGCCAGATCGGCCCTGCGACCAGGTGCGATGCCGCCGATGCCTCCAATCTGGATGCCAATCGAGCCGAAATTGGCGAACCCGGAAAGTGCATACGTCATGATCACCCGCGATCGCTCAGAGAGTTGAACCGTCGACTCCGGCTGCATCCATTCGCTGAACTTCAGATAGGCCACAAACTCGGTCGCCATCATCTTAAGGCCCAGCAGTTCACCGGCAGCGAAACAGTCCTTGGACTCGATGCCCATCGTCCATGCGAGCGGAGCGAAGGCGTAGCCGAGAAGTTTGGCGATCGTCCACTCCTGGCCGAACCAGTGGCCCACCCAGCCGATGATCGCGTCCCCCATGGCGATGAGAGCGAGGAAGGCGATCAGCATCGCGGCCACGTTGATGGCAAGTTTCATCCCGTCGGTGGCCCCGGCCGCTGCCGCTTCGACGATGTTGGTCGTCGTCTTCTCAACCTCCACCTCGACATGTCCCAGCGTCTTGGGTTCTTCGACCTCCGGCTGCATGACCTTGGCAATGAGCAAGGCGGCCGGTGCCGAGATGACTGAGGCCGTCATCAGGTGTCCCGCATCGATCCCCATGCCCACATACGCGGCGAGGACGCCCCCAGCAATGGTGGCGAATCCTCCGACCATCACGGCCATCAACTCGGATTGGGTCATACTGTCGACATACGGTCGCACCACGAGCGGTGCTTCTGTCTGTCCGACAAAGATATTCGCAGCAGCGGAGAGGCTCTCCGCTCCACTCGTTCCCAATACGTACTGCATAATGTGCGCAAAGAACGAAACGACCTTCTGAATGATCCCCAGGTGATAGAGAATCGACATCAGCGAACTAAAGAACACGATCGTCGGCAAGACTTTGAATGCGAAGAAGTGTTCTGCATAGTTCGTTCCGAAGACGAACTCCGCCCCGACGTCGACATAGTTGAGCAGCCCGGTGAAGAAATCCCCCATCGCCTGAAAGATCACCTCGCCGATGCTCGTCTTGAGAATGAACAAGGCGAATCCCAACTGCAGCAACAGGCCACCGATCACGATTCGCAGGCTGATCTTTTTGCGGTTGCTGCTCATCAGCCAGGCGAGGAACACCATCACAAACAGGCCGCAGAAGCTGGTCAAGCGTGGAGCGAGGTGTTCCATGATGTGCGGCTGTTCCCGAAAGTGTCGTGATCCGAGCGGTCCCATTCTCCGTTGCAAACGTTACACTGGCGTCCGTCGAGAATCCATCCGTCGAGAAGTTTATGGTCCGCATAGTCTCCCTGTCGGTGCTGCTCACACTGATCGTCATCCTTGGGCTGACGTTCTTTCAGGTGCTAGCGCCGTTCATTCTGCCGCTATTTCTAGCTGGCGTCTTCACTATTCTGTCGCAGCCGCTTTTTCGGTACTTCATCGACCGCACGAACAAACGGGTGCGACTGGCGGCTGGCCTGACGACCGGAACGATCATGGCCAGCATCATGATCCCGATCACGCTGGCCACCGTGCTGGCGTCGCTGCAACTGTTTGTCGTCGCGACCAAGCTGACCGATCGAGACTGGACAAAGACCTTCCGCGACAAGACTGAAGCTCCGCTGCAATCAGTCAGCGATTTCCTCAACGCACGGCTGAGCGAGAGCCGGTTCGACGATGGCGATGACGAGCCAGACGAGGCCGAATCACGCATGGATGGCGAGGAGCAATCGGTTGAGGAAGAGCCGAAGGAGCCCGAGATTACACCCGAGCAGTCACTTGAGTCGATCGATGAACCTAAGGGAACCTCCGAAGGACCAGCAGGTACTCTCGAAGAGGCAGCGGCGGTTGAGCAGCTTGCTGACGACGAGTCCGACGAAAGCTCGATGCTCGAACAGGATCTGGACGAGGTCCGGTTCACGCCGCTCAAAATCCGCAAGCAGCTGGGAGAAAGAATGCGCGGGTCGCTCGAAAACCTGGCGAGCCGGTCCTTAGGAGGGCATACGTTCGACTTTCTGTCGAGTTCGGTCGCTGCGGTGATCTCGGCGATCGTGTCATTTCTGGTATTCGTGATAGCACTCTACTACTTCCTCGCGGATGGGACGACGTTACTCGCAGCGACGGAGAAACTCATCCCGGTGCACGCCGAGTATCAGCGGCAGATGCTCGATGAGTTCTCGCGGGTCGTGCGGTCGGTCGTGATGGCGACGTTCTTCGCTGGTCTCGTGCAGGGGATCGCGACGGTTGCCGCGTTGTGGGTCTTCAAGTTCGATCATCTGCTCGTGCTGCTCGCCCTCTCGGTACTCAGTTCGCTGATCCCGCTGCTCGGGACATGGCTTGTGTGGGGGCCGTGTGCGTTGTGGCTTCTTTGGAACGGGCACTGGATTCAGGCCCTGCTGCTCACGCTCTATGGTGCCATCTTTGTGGGCTTGCTGGATAACGTGGTCCGGACGTATGTCCTCAACTCAAACACCAAGTTGCACCCGCTCCTGGCATTCATCAGTGTGCTCGGCGGGTTGCAGACGATGGGCCTGTGGGGCATGTTCATTGGACCGATCGTCGCTTCGTGCCTGCACGCGTTGGTAAAAATCTTCAACCATGAACTGGCTGCTCTGTCGCTGGAGAAGTTCGGCGATCAGGCGAAACTTCCGAAGGCCCTGCAGGATGCTGCCGACTCGGGGGCGTCCTCCGCGGTCCATCCAAGTGGCCCACCAACCTCGTAGACTCTAATTCCACAGGAAGTAACCTCATGAGAAACGTGCGACCACTTGCCTTGTCTGGTCTGATCATCCTGGCCAGTTGGATCGGTGGACACTCAGCATGGGCCAGCGAGTCCGATGGCCGGTTGGACATCTACTTCATTGATGTCGAAGGTGGGGCGGCCAACCTCATCGTCACGCCGACCAATGAGTCGATCCTCATCGACTCCGGTTACCCCGACAACAATGGTCGCGACCGTGATCGTATACTGGATGTCGTGCGAAACGTCGCAGGGCTGGAGCGGATCGATCATGCGGTCGTCTCGCATTGGCATCTGGATCATTACGGCAATCATGCGGCTCTCGCTGCGGAGATCCCGATCGGCCAGTTCTGGGACCGGGGCATCCCCGACGCCTTGCAGGAAGACAAGGACTTCGAGACCCGCATTGCCGACTACCGGTCGGCCAGTCAGAACGAATCCCGAACGTTGCGCGCCGGTAACACGTTTGAACTCGACTCACCCGAAACGCGGCTGACAGTCAAGGTCGTGACAGCAAGCCGTGAGGTCATCGACAACACGGGGATCCCCAATCCCCATGCTGGCGAAAGCGAACCGATGCCCGAGGACACGTCCGACAACGCAGCCAGTGTGAGCCTGCTGTTCACGTTCGGCAAGTTCAAATACCTCACCTGCGGCGATCTCACATGGAACGTGGAGGCCGCGTTGGTCACTCCCAATAATCCGATCGGCATGGTCGATCTGTTTATGGTCACTCATCACGGACTGCCGACCAGCAATAACCCGGCCCTCGTCCACGCGATTGACCCGACGGTAGCCGTCATGTGCAACGGACCGACCAAGGGGGGACACGAACAGACAATCGCGACCCTCAAAGGGGTGAAGTCACTCCAGAACTGGTATCAACTGCACCGCAACGTCAATCTGCCCGACGAGGCACAGGCCCCGAAAGCGTTCATCGCCAACAGCGACCCCACCGTGAACTGCGAGGGCATCTGGGTGAAAGCCAGCGTCGCGGCGGATGGTGAGAGCTATACTGTGCAGATTGGTCCGAATGGCAAACCGCAAACCTACCAGACTCGGGAGAAAGTGAGATGAGTCAAACACGTCGAGAATTTATGGGAACAGTCAGCACAGCAGCGGCCGTATGTCTCACGACCAAGGTCGATGCGAATGATGATCCACCTTCAGATCCCGGCTACATCGATGCCCATTCGCACATCTGGACGCGGGACATTGAGGCGTATCCGCTGGCAAATGGGAACACGCTGGATGATCTCAAGCCGCCTAGTTTCACGACGGAGGAGTTGCTGGAACTGGTGAGGCCGCATGGTGTGACGCGGATCGTGCTGATTCAGCACCGGCCGTACCACGGAGTCGACAATTCGTACATGCTGGATTCGATCAAGAAGTACCCCGGAGTCTTCACCGCCGTTGCCTGTGTGGACGCGACGAAGAGTGATGTCACCAGCGAAATGTCGAGACTGCAAAAAGAAGGGGCCGGTGCATTTCGTATCACCCCGTCCGAAGATGGAACCACGCCGTGGACCGAGAGCAAAGGGGTCCGCAGCATGTGGCAGCACGCCGGTGAGCATGGGATGACAATCTGCCCGCTCATCAATCCCGAGCACCTGCCGATGGCCGACAAGATGTGCGAAGAGTATCCCGATACGCCAGTCGTCATTGATCACTTCTCACGAATCGGCGGGGATGGCGTGATTCGCGAAACGGACCTGAAGACCCTCGCCGGTCTGGCCCGTCACAAACACACGCACGTGAAGGTGTCCGCGTTTTACGCCTTCGGAAAGAAACAGCCTCCGTATGATGACCTCATCTCGATGATCCGCCGCTTGTACGATGCGTACGGTCCCGAACGGCTGATGTGGGCCAGCGATCTCCCCTATCAGCTGAATGGCGATAACACATACGGCGACTCCCTGGCACTCATCCGGGAGCGGATCGACTTCCTGTCGCCTGCGGACAAAGAGTGGCTGCTTCGCAAGACGGCTGCCCGCGTTTACTTCGGCGAATCGGTCTCCGCCTGAACAGCCGAAGTGTCAATCGGTGCGAGGCGAAAGGCCGTCAGGTGATCCGGACCGGACACCAGCAGCCGGTCATGGCCAAGCACGATATGTCCTCCGCTGACGCCGAGGATGTCGGTGAGCGAATATCGTTGGACGGCCAGTCCCGTCCGGCGATCGATCGTGTAGAGCGACTCATGCGTCGGCCAGAAGATGTGGTCGCCTGCGATCGCACCGCGTCCGTAGCCGAATCCTGCCGGATCGTCATAACCAAATCGCCAGTTGGTTTGGCCAGTGAGAGTGTCGATCGACCAGAGTTGGTCGCCACTTACATAGAGGTCCGTGCCCGCGACGCCGAGGAGATGGACAGTGCGTGACGGGAATGACCGGCTCCAAACGAGAGTGCCGGTCTGCAGGTCAATAGCCATCAACCGGTCTGAATCGTTCGGCTTCACGTAGACCCGCCCGTCGCAGATCAGTGGAGGTAACAGACCGTACAAACTTTCCTCGCTCCGTTCGGTCGGAGAGGGCGGATCCGAAGCGTACGTGACTATCCAGCGGATCACGCCTGTTTCGGTATCCAGCGATGCGATGGCGCCAAGATCGGTTGAACAATAGACACGGTCTCCGGACAGACTCAGGAGTTGATGCCCCAGTTGCACACGCCCTTCCAGCGGTGCTGCCAGCGCCTGACAGATCGTCTGCTGCCAGATCAGCTTTCCATCTTCGGCGGACAGGCAGGCCACCGCCTGTTCGGGCTGTGTAACCGTTCGCATCAGCGGGATGTAAAGTCGATCCCCGCCTGAGACCGGCGTCCCCGTCATCTGCCAGCCATGATCGAAAACCTCGTCAGCGACGATGAACCATTTCAGCAGCCCCTCTCCCTCGCCGATGTCCAGAGAAACCAGCCGCGTCGGAGAAGGTTGTAGTCGTGCCTCAGGCAGAGTCAGGATCGACGGGCCGGTGAGTGCGAACAACCTCCCCTGATCGATCGTCGTTGTGTATCGCGGAACGCCTACCGCCGGACGCAGGAGCGGACGAATCGCGAGAGTCTTGAATGGGGGATAGATGTTGCCGATGTCAGACTCGTCGTCCGTCGGCCAACGCTGTTTCCCGTCGGACAACCGGAGAGCGCGAATCGATTGTCCGTCGTGAAAGAACGCAACCTCTCCCGAGATGACGGGATACCTGCCCAAAGGGCCGACCTCACCCAAGGCCGAGCGGTCTCGTTCCCACTGCTGAACGCTGAGCGGGGCCAGCGGGATCATCCACTGTGGTCCGTCGATGAAGAGCTGTGAGGCCACCGCACCGTTTCGAGCAGAGTCACGAGCAAAGGTTGGCCAGCTCTCGATCGACGGATAACGCGACCAAGCGAGTGACTCCTGAAGCACATCGCTGAGTAACTCGGTCCAGATTCCCTTACGACCTGCGATTGTTCCTTGAGCTGACGGATGCTGCTCAGAAAAGGTGTGCAACTCGCTTTCGGCCCGGGCAAAGTCCTGTTCAACGATGCTGCACATAACGAGGCGTGCGTGGACGTCAGCGGCTGAATAATCGGAGTCTGGATAAGTCAACCATCGGGAGTGGCCGCTGTCTCCATCGACGGGTAACAGTTGCGACCAAGTCTGTCGTGCAGCGGCGATGTGGCCATCCTCCCATTGCCATTCACCCAACTGCCACAGCGCATCGTCCCCCCAACTGCTGGCGTAGGCATCCCGCAACAACGTCCGCAGCCCCTCAGCGTCTCTGATCAGCACCGACTGCTCGAACTGCTGCCCGGCCCATCCGTCGGTCTGCTCACGATACACTCTGAGTCCGTCCGCAGGCAGCTGTGTCGTGATGAGACGGGCTGCATCAACGGCGTTGAGATAACGGCTGGAGCCCACATTCACGAGTGAGTCAGGGAAGTCTTCCGCGACACGGTCGAGGGCAAGGATGGCCTCGGACCACTGTTGTTGTTCAATCAGGCCGCGGATGTTTTCAACCTGTTTCGCAACCAATAGCGGCACATCCAGGGTGACCGATTCCCGCAGCGGCACGGAGGTCTGCTGAGCGATGAGAACTTCCGTCGACTCGCTCCACTGAATGGTCACACAAGCAAGTGAGAGGATGAACGAACAGCGGCGGCGACCACGCGAGTTCATTTGACGGGGTCTCGCAGGCGATGCCCGATCCAGAACACGACCACGCCGACCAGTGTGAGCGCGGGCATGTAGATGAGCTTGAATCCAAAGTTCAGCTGCCAGAGGATGAGCAAGGGCAAAAACACCAACGCTGCGAACTGAAGCAGGAATCCCAGTTGATTTCGCATGAACAAATGACTCGCAGTACGAACGAATGAATTCAGTCTTTGGCCAGATCGTCGATGCTGATTTCGATCGGTGGCATGTCAACCGTTTGATCAGCCATGATCTCAACATCGAGAGACTTACTGATCCAGCCGGCCCGCTCTTGCCACACGCGGAACGTCTGTTTCCCGACGGGAAGCTGTTCGATCACGAACTCACCCTTTTCATCCGTGACAGCCGCATACGGATGGTTAATCACCAGCCAGTGTGCCTGCATCCAGGGGTGCAGATCGCACGTCACCTTCATTGGAATCGGTTCCGGAAGCCTAAACTTGAGTGGCACGCCCTCACGATTTTTCGGCTGAATCAGGAAGTTTTCAGGTGAGTTGAATGCCGGATGGGTATGGGTGTTGTGGTTGGTCGGATCGTCTGATTTCACGAGGACTGTCTGATCTGTCTGCACGATCATCGCATGAGGAAAGAACCGACATCCCCTCTGATCGAAGACGAGCTCCTGCTCATCGCTTGCAAGCAGATCGGGATGAATCTCCTTCGGTTTGCGTTTCAAAAACACAAACACATCCGCGATACCGTGAGTATTGGCGTCGACTCGCAGAGAGTCGTCGGGCACTTCTTGTACCGTACAGACAGCATCCTTCACGGCACTGTCTCCCTTGGCCACCAACGGTGCGATTTCAGGTAATTCGCCCGCGAGCACAACTCGGCCCTTCACCGCGCCCCAGTCACCGGCGTGAAGCGCGGGCTCGCTGATGAGCAGGAGTACAACGATAGATAAAGGTCGTGCGAACAAAATCAATGGGTTACTCCTCAACGGGATCACATGATCTGCTGGTGTCGAGGGCCTGATCTCGAAGCCAGACTCCCGCGAAGACCTTCGGGTCGATCAACATTGACTCACGCTCGCGGGCACGAAGCCAGTCACCGAGTTCGTGAAGCGTGACCGTGTGAACGACGATCGACTCTGACTCGTCACCGCCGCCTGGACCGTGTTTTGTCAAGCCTTCTGCAATATAGATCGTGACGGTCTCCGATGTGAGGCCGGGAGAGGTCGGAACTGTACAGAGTTCTCGGAAAGACGTCGCGATGTAACCGGTCTCCTCCTCCAACTCGCGAGCTGCGGCGGTCGCAGAAGACTCGCCATCGAAGTCTTCGGTATCACCTGCGAGACCAGCCGGAATGTCGATCACCCGTCGCTTGACCGCGGGCCGGTATTGTTCTGTCAGGATCAACTCGTCCTGGTCGGTCACAGCCACGATGGCGACCACGTCATGGCCTCGCTCACGCTCAGCGTACTCCCAGCCGTTGTCATTGACCAGCCGCACAAAGCGTCCGCGGGCAATCACGTTCAACTCGGGTGAATTCGACATCGGCGGCTGATCGTTGCTGCGGGAGTTCCGTAGGAAGTTGTTGATTGTTCCCTGTGATCTCAAGCCGTATCATACACGGCATCAACCTGTCATGCACTGTCCGGCCTTTGCCGGATCTCTCCATATTAAATTCAGCCACGGTCCGCTTTGAGGAAGAACTGATGACACGCATTTTGTCTGCTTTTGCACTGCTCGGCGCCATCCTCTGCACAATGTCAGTGTCAGAAGCTGCTGACAAGTCGTCACCCACACGCATTCTGTTCCTCACGCAGAGTCAGGGATTTGTACATGGGTCGGTGAAGCGTCCAGGGGAAGACGCTGTTCAGCTGGCTCCTGCGGAAATTGCGATGGTGCAGCTGGGGCAACAATCGGGGCTGTTTGACTGCGACTGCACGCAGGATGCGGAAGCCGACTTCACCAAGGAGAATCTGCAGAACTACGACATTGTTGCCTTCTATACCACGGGAGAGTTGCCGATCGCCGATGCGGATCGGGACTATTTCGTAAATGAGTGGTTGAAGGAAAAGGGGCACGGCTGGATTGGCTTCCACTCAGCCGCTGACACTTATCGCACCGAAAACCCCGAGCACAAATGGTATTGGGATCTTTGCGGAGGTAGCTTCATTCGTCATCCCTGGGGGTCAGGAAGCCATGTGACACTGGCCGTCCATGACACCGATCATCCACTCGCCAAGCCGTTCGGCAGCGAATACAAGGTGCAGGATGAGATCTACATGTACTCTCACTGGAATCCCGAGAACGTTCGTGTGCTGATGAGCCTCGACTACGCCGGGAGTCCGACTGACAATGTCGTCGATGTCGCACACGGCTATCATGTGCCCGTTGCCTGGGTGCGGTCCTGGGGGGATGGCAAAGTTTACTTCAACAACCTTGGGCATCGGGAAGAGACCTGGACCAATCCCGATTTTCTGGAATCCATCACCGAGGCCGTGAAGTGGATTCGGGGTGACATCGAGGGAGCCACCCAGCCCAATCCGGAGGTCTCCCGTGAGTGGGAGGCCAAGTCACGTCAGGATGCCCGTAAACTCGGCTTCAAGGTCGAGAACGACTGACTTTGGCGTTGATCGGTTCAGCCGCGATGCAGATCTGTACGGCAAGACCACCTCGCCGGTCTGTGCCATTGACCAGGAGAAATTGATGCCCATGGACCGGCAAAGTTATCCCAAAATCATTCTGTCCGGGACCGATCCAGACCTCCCCGATCCGTGTCCGACCGGCACTGCCCGGTATGCCGATTATCAGGAGATGACGCGAAGCGGGAAAACGCAACTTCATTCCTGCTGGGATACTCTGACAGGGCGGGTCGTCGTGATGAAGCGTCTCCTGCCAGAGTATGCGATCGACAAAAAGGAGCGGCGTCGTTTTCTCAGAGAGGCTCGGGTGACCGCTCAGTTACAACATCCGAACACGGTCCCGGTCTACGATGTCGGGCGGGATGAGAATGGTGATCTGTACTTTACGATGAAACGGATCGCCGGTGAGAATCTGTTCGAGATCATGAAACGGCTGGCGCGGAATGATCACGAAACGGAAACTCATTATCCATTGATGTCGCTCCTCGACATCGTCCGCCGTGCGAGCCTCGCACTGGCATACGCCCACAATCATGGGGTGATCCACCGCGACATCAAACCCGAGAACATCTGGGTGGGACGTTTTGCTGAGGTGATTCTGCTCGATTGGGGAGTGGCCAAAGTGTGGGGACAGCACGATGATCTGGAGGACCCGACCGATCTCTCTCCCCACGAAAAGCTCAAACAGACTGAAATGCCACTGGAGCCGCTGACGATCATGGGACAGCGACCGGGCACGCCATTGTATATGTCTCCCGAGCAAGTCCTCGGTCAGCCTTACATCGACGAGCGGACGGACATCTTCAGCATGGGAGTGCTGCTCTACGAAATGCTCGCCTTCAGAGAACCTTTTCGTGGCAGGACAATCGGCGAGACGTTCGATCGAATCATCAACGATGATCCAGTCCCGCCCCGGGAACAGGCTCCTGACCGACAGATCCCTCCAGCCGTCGAGGAGATCGCCCTGAAAGCCATGTCAAAGAATCCCGATGATCGGTATTCTTCTGCTCTAGAATTCATTGACGCCATAAGAGATGTCCAGCACGAACTCCCGGACACGCGTCCGTCAGAGTGACGCTCTCCCAAGCTGACGCCTGAGCCAATCTTAGGGCAAAAAAAACACCCCGGCGACCAAAGTTGCCGGGGTGTTTTGTTGGTGTTGAATCAGCCACTAGGCGGAAATCGAAGCTCCCTTGACCGTTGCGATAATGGCGGAGGCTACCATGTAAGGATCAGCGTTGGATGCAGGTCGGCGGTCTTCAAGCCAGCCCTTCCAGCCGTTCTCGACCGTTCCGATCGGAATACGGATCGAGGCACCGCGATCGGAAACGCCATAGCTGAACTTGTCGATTGACTGGGTCTCGTGGAGACCGGTCAGGCGCTGATCGTTGTCAGCCCCATAGACATCAATGTGCTCTTTGATACGGGGCTCGAAGGCACGGCAGATGCTTTCGTAGATTTCCTTCTTGCCACACGTCCGCAGAGTCGTATTGGAGAAGTTGGCGTGCATACCGGAACCGTTCCAGTCCCCCTTGACCGGCTTGCAGTGCCAGTTGATGGACATACCATGCTTTTCAGCAGTGCGCTCAAGTAAATACCGTGCAATCCAGACTTGATCACCTGCTTGTTGCGCACCTTTGGCGAAGATCTGGAACTCCCATTGCCCCATCATCACTTCAGCATTGATGCCTTCCACGTTGATACCCGCGTTCAGGCACTGCTCCAAGTGCTCCTCGACGATCTCTCGACCGACGGCTTTCCCCGTTCCGACTGAGCAATAGTATGGGCCTTGCGGACCAGGAAATCCTTCGACAGGAAATCCAATCGGCTTATTCGTATCAGGATTCCAGATCGTATATTCCTGCTCGAAACCAAACCAAAAATCATCATCGTCGTCGTGAATTGTGCCACGACCATTGGATTTGTGACGGGACTTGTCCGGGTTCAGAACCTCAGTCATGACAAGCCAGGCATTCCCGGTCCGATCTGGATCAGGGAATAATGCAACCGGTTTCAGCAGGCAGTCAGACGATCCACCGGGTGCCTGTTCGGTTGAGGAACCGTCGAACGCCCAAAGGGGGCAGTCTTCCAGCTTGCCGCTGAAATCCTTGACGATCTTCGTCTTACTTCGCAGGCTTTGCGTCGGCTGGTAGCCGTCCAGCCAAATGTATTCGAGTTTCGCGGGTGCACTCATGCTCGTGTAACCTCCAACCTTTCATAGATCGAACTTTTCTGCCTCGAATGTCCGACTCACGCTGTACGGACATTGGGCACAATGCCTGTTTCTTGTGCACTGTAGCCCCGTGGAGGGCGAAGTAATCGTCAGCCACATCTGGGAATTATCCCTTTTTTGACATGACGCTTCAAGTTAAGCAACACTTGTGCCGAGACGCCGGACGACCGAGAATCTGGCGACCTTCGACAACAGTGAACACCAACACTCCTGCGGCGACCATGAAACCAACTCGAATTCTGTTCCTCTGCACGGGAAACTCGTGTCGTTCCCAAATGGCAGAAGGGCTGTTGAGGCATCTTGCAGGGGACCGGATCACGTCCCTGTCTGCAGGGGCAAAGCCAGCGAACTTCGTGCATCCGCTCGCGATCGAAGCCATGGCCGAACTCGGGGTCGACATCTCCCAGCAGGTCAGCAAGCACATCAACGAGTTCCTGCCCCCTCATGGGACCCCACCCGATCTGATCATCAGCGTTTGCTCCTCCGCAGAGAAGGAGTGTCCCATGTTCCCCGGAAATGTCGAACGGCTGCACTGGCCCTTCGATGATCCCGCCTATGCCACCGGCAGCCAGGATGAACGGATGTCGGAGTTCGGCAGAGTCAGAGATGAGATCCGGGAACGCCTGAATATGTGGCTTGATGAATCGACCGCCTGAACTTTTCAGTGTAGACCGATGATCAGAAAGCGACTCCGCCACCGATCAGGCAGCCGACTCCTCCTCCGTTGACCGGAGCTACAATCCCTCCACGAAGATAAACGTGATCAAGTGGCCAGCAGATCATTTCGAGGTTAGCACTCGGTCCGTTGTATAAAGTCAGACTATTGCAGTCCAACTCTATCCGTGCTGCGAGCCATGGCATAACGTCAAACTCTGATCCAACATTTAGCAGCAGATCGCTATTGGACGCAGAATAATTTGCATTGACCGTTGAGACGGTGAGCGAGGCGTCAGCGTGTTTGTAAATGTAGCCGAGTTGGATATAGGGTCGAACACGTTCAAAGACCTCGAAGAAGGAAGTCAGCCCAATTCCAATCGTCTTCAAGTCGAGGTTCAAGGTTCCTGTCAGATTATCGAAATCAGGACCAAGATTTCCCGATCCTCCAACTGTCGATAGAGCGAATTCCGCATACAAGTCATAATGAAAGGGCCCCGGTAGGACATCAAGCGGTGTCAAGGGCGCATTCCCACTGAGAATCATTCCCCGAAGTGGTTCATCCAATTCCAGAGGAAACTCAGACTGGTCTTCTTTGATGTGAGTATATCGCACGTCAATGTAGGGTTTTCCCAATAGCCCCGGACGCTCAAAAGGCTCAGCATACCAGTGGCTGCTTCGAGCACTGACGTCATCGCCATCATGCGCGAGAGTGGCGTTCGTCAGAGTGATCAGGCAGACAGCCGCAAATACGAACCCGATCATCGTTATGAATTTGAGACGTAGAAGCATCTTTTGGTTCCAAGCACAGAAGACGGACCAGTGCGACGGAATATCTGTCCTGCCGATCCTCAGTCAATCGTGATGCATCAACTGCCGTCGCGGCGAATCAATATCGATCTGGGAGACCCAAAATGCAGCAGATTCTGCTGGATGGAGCTAAGTCAAATCGGAGACGACTGATGTGTCACTTCCCGATGCAGTACAGGTATTCCTGCCGATTGTTCCCGGAGTTGTCTGCGACTCGCAGGTAGATGCGACCGCCACAGATCGCAGGCGAGGCGAACGATTCGTCGCCGAGACGGTTGACGGCCACTTCCTCGAACCGCTCCGGATTCGCCTTGAAAACGAAGGTCGTGCCGCCCTCGTTGGACTGGTAGATGGTGTCGCCGACCAGCACGGGAGAGGCGGACACTGGACCGCTTAATCGTTCCTTCCACATTTCCTCTCCATCGCTTCCTCGCCAGCAATAAGCGACGCCCTTGTCAGTCAGACAGTAAACATAGCCGTCCACTGCCATCATCGATTGTTCGTAGCACTTCTGACTGTTTGTCCAGAGAACCTCCTTCGAGCCATCCGCCCTGATGCACACTGTCTCCGGCTTCGGATATCCGCCGCTGGCAAAGATCAGATCGCCGTCCCAGACGATCGTGCCGCAGGTCGCCATCGTGGTTGCTTCGACATCCCACAGCGGCTTACCCGTCTGTGGATCGTAAGAGGCGACGAGACTACACCCGCTGATCAGCAACTGTTCACGACCTGCGACGTCCGCCACCACAGGCGAAGAGAAACTCAGCATGAACGGGCGTTTTGTCCTCCAGACTTCGTCGCCGGATTTGCCGTCGAAGGCGGCAATCCAGCCCCCTTTCTCGTAGTCGGCAGCGACGATCACGGTTGTCCCATACAGGATAGGCGAGGGGGCATAGCCATACTCGTAAAGTTGCGGATGGAAGGGACCAATCTCCTTCTTCCACTCGACATTGCCGTCCAATGAGAGTGCAGCGAGGGTGATTTTGTTGTGATGGTGAAAAGTGACAAACAGCCGCTCACCATCGCACGCGATCGTCGCTGTCGCCTGCGTGTTCTTCTTGTGCTGTTTGGGAAAACCGCCCGAACTGATCTCGGTGATCCACACTTGCTCGCCGGTTTTTCGATCGAAAGCCAGAACACCCTGCTTTTGATTGGCTTCATCAGCAGTCGCCAGAAAGATGCGTTCCCCGACGACCGTCGGCGACGAATGCCCGCGACCCGGGACTTTCGTCTTCCAAATGACGTTCTTCGTCGAACTCCACTCCACGGGAGGGGCCTGATCAGCTTCAGCGACGCCGTTTGAGTTCGGCCCACGCCACTCGGGCCAGTCCCCCGGACCGGGAGAGGCGGCAAAGGAGGTTGCACCGAAGGCAAACGGGAGAATCAGAGTAAGGCAGCCTGAGATTGCGAGACGAAGCATGGAGAATCCTGTTGATTGTTGACTCCAATGACTGACGGTTCACCAACTGCGGATGAACGTCGTATCGAATCGTAGTCATCCTGTCCCGTGTCGCCAATCACAATCCATGCTCGCAATCCCATCACGCGATCAGGTCGTTGAGCACATGCCCGTGAACGTCGGTCAGTCGGCGGTCGACACCATCGTGTCGAACGGTGAGACGTTTGTGGTCGATCCCCAACAAGTGCAAAATCGTTGCGTGGATGTCGTACACCTGCGTGGGGTTGTCCCGATCCAACGGCTTGTAGCCCCATTCATCAGACGGACCATAACTTACGCCGCCTTTGATCCCGCCACCACACACCCAGTTGGTGAAGACGTACGGATTGTGATCGCGTCCTTTGCTCCCCTGCGTCGAGGGCATGCGACCAAACTCCGTCGTCCACAGGATGATCGTGTCGTCGAGGAGTCCCCGCTGCTTGAGGTCCTTGATAAGAGCCGCTGTACCGGTCGCCATCCCCAGTGAAAGCGGAAGATGATCACGTTCGATATCCTCGTGGCTGTCCCAGTTGCGACGCGGAAAGCTGTTGTCGTTCCCTGACCAGATCTGCACGAACCGCACGCCCCGCTCGAGCAACCTTCGTGCGATCAGACACTTGCGACCGAAGTACTCGGTCTCTTCCGGCACATTGATCTCCGCCGGATACTCTCGACCGGGCTGATCAACTCCGTACATCTTGAGAATGTGTTGCGGTTCCTGAGAGAGATCAAGTGCCTCCGGTGCTGCTAGCTGCATCTTTGCAGCGAGTTCATACGAACGAATGCGGGCCTCCAGTCGTGAGTCACCGGGTCGCTCATCGCGATAGTTTGCATTGAGACGGTTCAGCAGTGCCAAGCCATCGCGATCACTCGCAGTCGTCACAAACTCGGACTTCGCGTGCAGGTCCTCGATCGGGTTCTCGCGTTGCGGGAAGATGGTCGTGCCCTGCGTACTCGCAGGCAGGAACGCAGACCCCCAGTTCTTGGGACCATTGCTTGCATACCCGCGATGATCGGGCAGGACCACGAAACTCGGCAGGTTATCACTCAGACTGCCCAGTCCATAGCTGATCCAGGCTCCCATCCCCGGAAAGCCGGGCCGATCAAACCCGGTCGCCTGCAGATAGGTCGCCTGCGAATGCACCCCTGTCTTGCCGATCAGATTGTGTATGAACGCCATGTCCTCCACGCACTCACCCAGCGGAGCGACGATCTCGCTCAGCATCTTGCCGCTCTCGCCGTACGGCTGAAACTTGAACGGCGACTTCATCCACGGGCCGAGACCGTTCTGAAACGCCTCGACATGCTCGCCGAAGTCGGACGGTTCGCCGTGATGTTTCTCCAGTGCCGGCTTGTAGTCGAACATGTCGAGATGACTCGCCGCTCCTCCCATGAACAACTGCACGACCCGCTTCGCCTTCGCCGGATAATGCAACTGCTCCAGCACGCCTCCTCCCGCAGCTGGCGAATTTGCGGCCTGCGACTCCTCTAGCATCATCGCCGCGAGCGCAAGGCTCCCGAACCCCCAGCCGCTCTGCTGCAGAAACTCTCGCCGCGATCTCATGCTCAGTCCTCACTCAATCGGCTTTGTTCATCCCTCCATTCTATCATGTGATGACACTCCAAGCCCACCACCCCGAACGGTGACTGCTCGACCGGCATCGAGTCGATGGCCTGGTTCAATCACAATCAGATCATTTCTTTGGACAAATAAAACCTCGCAACTCGACCGGGGGCATGGCAGAGAGATACGAGAAGCAATCGTTCTGTGACTTCTATTCGGATTCCGGCTGGCGGTGCGGGCCGCTATCATGTTCACGCGATGGGAACCCACGGAGGAAAGGTGATCGACCAGATGATACATCGTCGATGTCTTGGTTTGTTGCTGTGCTTGTCTGTGTTGAGTGCTCCCGCTACTCACGTTGACGCAGACGAATGGCCGCGATTCCGGGGGCCGGACGGCATGGGGCGTTCGACGGCTGAACAGCTGCCGACGACTTGGAGCGACACCAAAAACGTACTCTGGAAAACTCCTCTGCCAGGTCCTGGGGCATCGAGTCCGATCATCTGGGGGGATCGGCTGTATGTGACCTGCTATTCGGGTTATGGAGTCGACAAGGAAGCTCCGGGGGACCTTGCTGACTTGCGTCGTCACTTGATCTGCGTTGATCGTCACACGGGGAAGATCGAATGGAACGTCGAGGAGTCCGACAACGGATGCACCGGCGAACTGGAGGGATTCGTCGGACTGCATGGCTATGCGTCGAGCACGCCGGTGACGGACGGCGATACGATCTACACCTTCTATGGTTGTAGCGGCGTGTACGCATACGACATGGAAGGCAAGCAACTGTGGCACACTTCGGTGGGTGAACGAATCGACCCGTTCGGCAGTGGAACCTCGCCGATCCTGTATGACGATCTGCTGATCATCAATGCGAGCGTTGAAAGCCGTGCACTGATTGCCCTCGATCGCAAGACCGGACAGGAAGTCTGGCGAGCGGAAGATGTCGTGCGCTCCTGGAACACGCCGGTCATCGTGAAGACGGCTGAGGGGCGAGACGAATTGGTGGTCGCGATCCGCCTCGTATTCAAAGGCTTCGATCCGAAAACGGGCGAGGAGTTGTGGGTTTGCGATGCGGTACGAGACTATGTCTGCCCCAGCCTGGTGGCCCATGACGACATCGTGTACGGCATCGGCGGACGTCGGGGGATGGCGCTCGCGGTTCGTGCCGGCGGACGGGGTGACGTCACCGAATCGCACATCCTCTGGAAGGAGAACGTCGGGTCGAACGTGCCATCACCCGTTTATCATGATGGCCATCTCTATTGGCTCGATCACAAAGGAATCGCCTACGTGCTCAATGCAGCAACAGGCGAGGAAGTTCTTAAACGTCGCGAGTCGGATACGGATCGCGTTTATGCATCGCTCACATACGGCGACGGAAAGCTGTACGCTGTCTCCCGAGAGAATGGCACATTCGTGTACGAGGCTGAGCCTTCGCTGCCACTCATCGCCCACAACCAGTTCTCCGAGGATGACAGCATCTTCAACAGCAGTCCCGTGCTCCTCGATGAACGGATCTATCTGCGATCCGACAAGTTCCTGTTTTGTATTGCACCATAGCTGACTGTTCTGCCACCTCGACAGGGTTTCCCATGGCGAAATACCAGACGACCCCGCCCGACATGACCCACATGCCGCCGGGCGTGCCGTACATCGTCGGCAACGAGATGGCCGAGAGGTTCAGCTTTTATGGCATGAAGTCGATCCTCACGATCTTCATGACGAAGCACCTGCTGGACATGACTGGATCCGAGGCGTTCATGGATGACGAATCGGCGAAGGAGTGGGTGCACTACTTCACGGCAGCGGTCTATTTCTTCCCAATCATTGGAGCGTTCTTCTCTGACTGGCTGACCGGCAAGTACCCGATGATCATCTGGCTGTCGATCGTCTACTGCATTGGTCACTTCGTGCTCGCACTGATGGACGTTCCAGCGGTTGTTGGAATGGACCCGAAGACGTTGTTGGCACTCGGACTCATCCTGATCTCCATCGGTGGCGGCGGCATCAAGCCGTGCGTGTCTGCTCATGTCGGGGATCAGTTCGGCAAGAGCAACTCGCATCTGCTGGAAAAAGTATATGGGTGGTTTTACTTCTCGATCAATCTGGGGTCGACCGTCTCAACTCTGCTGACGCCGTGGCTGCTCGCACACTGGGGACCGGGCTGGGCCTTTGGAGTGCCCGGGGCACTCATGGTTCTGGCGACCATCGTGTTCTGGATGGGTCGGAACAAGTTTGTGCATATTCCTCCGTCGGGGGACAAGTTCTTCTCGCAGACGTTCAGCCGTGAGGGCCTTCAGGTCATCCTGATGCTCGCGCCGCTCTATTACATCTTCGTGTCCATGTTCTGGGCGCAGTTTGATCAGACGGCGTCAGCATGGGTACTGCAGGCAGAGAAGATGAACCGAAACGTGTTCGGCTTTGAACTCCTCTCGTCGCAACTACAAGCGGCGAATCCGATCCTGGTGATGGTGTTGATCCCGGTGTTTTCGTATCTCGTGTATCCGTTCATGGGGAAGTTCTTTGAGGTGACGCCGCTGCGGAAGATTGGCTTCGGGCTATTCATCACGGTGCTGGCCTCGGCAATTCCCGGATGGGTGCAAACACGGATCGACGCGGGGGAAACGCCCCACATTTTCTGGCAAGTGTTTGCCTATCTGGTGCTGACGTCTGCGGAGGTGATGGTGTCAATCACCGTGCTGGAGTTCTCATACACACAAGCGCCCAAGTCGATGAAGTCGATCATCATGGGGCTTCAACTGCTCTCCGTGACCGTCGGTAATCTGTTCGTCGCACAGATCAACAAGATGATTCGTCTCAAGAAGGAAGCCGGAGAAAGCTTTCTGCAGGGGGCAGACTACTACTGGTTCTTCTCCGGATGCATGCTGGCAGCGGCGATTCTGTTCGTCGTCTGGTCACAGTTCTATCGCGGAAAGACGTACATCCAGGGCGACGACGAAGGTGAGACGCCAACGGGAGCCGACGAGGGCAGGAAAGCCTGAGTTGACGGCGATCGAGAAGATCCGACGGAAAAATTCCCACTGAGCTGCTGGATCTCCACAGTGAATCGAACGATTTCGATACCCAAGACATGTCAGACGGTGCGATCCGTGTTCCCGGCACGATCCGCAAACTCTTCCATCGTTCCGTCTCCTGCGTCGATGATCGAGGTTGTGCGCACACGAGGTGAATGCGTTCACACGTGAATGAATCGATTTCCGTACTGTCGCGAGTCGACTCGATGCGACGATAGACAGGACAGCAAGGATTGCATCCGACGTTTACCGGGATGCGTTCGAACCGGGGCCACATCTGCTGCAAATTCGAGGAAAGTCATCCATGTTGCCGGGCGAGATCGAGACATTGAGAAGTGAAAACGCAGACCTGCGCGAGAAACTCGACTCGATGCAGGCGCAGCTGATGCAGGCTCAGAAGCTCGGCTCGATTGGCGTACTGGCGTCGTCTATCACGCATGAGTTCAACAACATCCTGATGACGGTTATCAACTATTCCAAGATGGGACTGCGTCATCGCGACAACGACACCCGAGAGAAGGCCTTCAATAAGATCCTCGACGCAGGACAGCGGGCCGCAAAAATTACGACCGGCATGCTCAGTTACGCGCGGGCGAAAGGGGATCGCCGCGATCCGCTCAGCCTCGTGCAGGTCGTTCAGGATGTTCTCGTCCTCGTGGAGAAAGATCTGCAGAAACATCGGATCACTCTCGACACGAGATTCCAGGACGATCCCTATGCAGAGGTCAACTCAGGTCAGGTCCAGCAGGTACTGCTGAATCTGATCATCAATGCCCGCCAGGCGATGGCCAAGGGGGGCACGCTGACCATCATTGTCCGTACGAATGCTCAGGACGGAATGGGCGAGGTTGCTGTTC
This sequence comes from Planctomycetaceae bacterium, assembly GCA_020426325.1. GTDB lineage: Bacteria > Planctomycetota > Planctomycetia > Planctomycetales > Planctomycetaceae > JAHBXU01. Next base: position 27,888 of record JAGQQG010000057.1, read on the forward strand.
GCGACACGGGGACCGGAATCCCGGCAGCCAAGCTACCGCACATCTTCGATCCGTTTTTCTCGACCAAAAAGGCCGATGAGCAAGGGCAGGGGGGGACCGGGTTGGGCCTCGCACTCTGTAAGGACATCATTGAAGCCCACAAAGGCCGTATCCGCGTCGAGAGTGCCGAAGGGCAGGGCACCTGCTTCACGCTCCGCTTCCCGTTGGTCGAGAAACCGGCCCTGCTCGCGGGATGAACAGATACGTCTTCACGTGACAGCGATGCTATGGCCCCGTGATCGACAGAGAAGTAAAGTCGATCGTGAGGTTGGTGCCGTTGCCGACCGAGGTGTCGATGTTCGTAGCGAAGTCGTCATTCACCGTGCTGAGGATCGTGGTGTCTCCAAACTGAATGTCCAGCGGAGATGGCGTATTCTGAATCAATATCGCCGTGCCGACCGCGCTGTTGATCGTCGTCGAGGTGATCGCAATGTTGCCAGCCACCGTATCGAGGAAGATGCCCTCAGTCGGGCTGTCATCCGATTGCACGAGGTCGAAGGTCAGATCAACATCGAGCGGATCGAGCGACATTGCCGGTCCGTTGGTCGTAACGATGCTGCTTCCCGTCCCGGTACTCAGCGAGAATGTGGTTCCGCCCCCTTTTGTATCAACGAGCAGACCTGTCCCCATGTCGTTAGCGATCAAAAGGGTGTCGATGTTCAGGTCTCCCGTCGGATCGAGCAGTCGCAGCCCGTCACCTGTGATGTCGGTCGGACTTGTCGCATCGCCGATGGTCACCGTCGTCGCTGACACCTGATCGATCGCACCTGTTGTCGGGTCTGCGTCAAACGTGGCCGTATCGACCAGCAGGCCTCCGAGTGCAGCCTGAGTCACGGTCGTGCCTTCCAGTGCTGAGATGAAGAGGGTCCCGGCCCCGGCTGTGCCATCGATGTTCCCCCCGGCACCTGCTGTCGAGGCGAGTGTTGTCCCGGTCAATGACAGGTCGAGGTCACCTGTCGACGCTGCACCCAGAGTTGCATCAACCGCGTTGTCAGCAGCGGTGATTGAGTTTGTTCCAGCAAATGAGACGGCCAGATTTCCCGCCCCATCAAGGTTGATATCAACGCCCTCCGTAAATGCGGAATCGACGGTGAGGTTCGTGATCTCAACCGTGCGATCGACCGCAGCACTGTTGATTTCGATTCCGTCGTCAGCAGCGAGCGTGATGTTGACGTCGGTCAGCGTGGCTGATGTGTCATCAAGCAGGATACCTCGGCCAGCCGTCGACGAGACGATGAGGTTCGTGAGTGTCGCTCCGTCCACATTCATCAGATCGACCGCATCACCGAGTGAGTTCGAGATGACGCTGTTATCCACAGTGACGTCGACAAGTCCTGTGCCGCTTACGCCGCCGGTAACGTCGAATCCGGAGAACCGAGTATTGTCGGCCAGAGTGACGTTTCCGGTGAGCGTCGGAATCATCGACAGGTCCGTACTCGTACCTGAGAACGGCAGCAGAGTCGCACCACATTGTGATGTCACAAATTGCTCCGGCCCGTTGGAAAGAATCGTCGCTCCTGCCACGAGTGCGACATTCTCAACATACGCTCCGCCGAAGGGTGTGTATGTAATACTCGTGCCGGCGTCTGCATCGGCCATTGCCGCTGAGAGTGTGCCGTACGGCGTCTCGAACGTGCCGTCCCCCGCACCCCCTTCAACCACATGGAGGAAGTTGAGCGGGACTCCCGCAGCATCGGTAGCAACCTTGGGTTGCTGGCTCAACACGATGTTCTGTAGTCGCTCGATCGGTTCACCCAACCGATAAGCAATGTTTCCGCTGGCGACATCCTGCGGCCTGCGGAAGAACTTGTGATCCATCGGTCGCGCGGACTGTGTGTACGGCGGCAGGAACCGATGCAGATACTGCAACGCGACGCCAAACGTCGCGGTCGTCCCGAAGACGTCGTCGTTCTGCACGGCGACGTCCAGCGTGACCCGCTGTGCAATCTCTGCCTGTGCCCTCGTTCGCCAGCCGGTGGCATCGTCATTGCCGTGTCCATCGAAGTGATAGAAACCTCCAAACACCTCGACCTGAATCGACTCAAAGGTCGGCAGTCGCAGGCCGAGTTCGACATCTCCCCCCGTCATGGCCACCTCATCCCGATTGATGATCAGCTGATGGCCCCGAAACAGATTGGGGATCGGACCACGAACGTTGTCGACATCCGGAATGTACGCATTCGCTCGAACGTCAACAATTTCTCCGAGCCATTCAAGGCCCAATCCGAGTTGATGGAAATGATTGTCCTCCGTGTTCCGGTAGTCGTAGAACACGTTCGCTCCGAAAATGCGGTTCCAGTTCAAGTCATAATATCGATGGGCGATTCCAAAGTTCGCACCGACGGTCCCGTCATTCCGCACCAGCACGCGGCCATCCGCAAACAGAAGAGCCCATTCAAAATCACCCGTGATGGGCGTCATCCATTCGAGCGTCGTGAATCCCTGATCGAAACCGATTCCCTGTCCTTCATCGTGGGCGAGGCCGAACCGCTGGATGAAAGGCGTGTATTCGTCAAATGACCAAGGCTGAGCGACGGGGGGAGTGGACGACGGAAATCCTGGTGAATCGGCAAGAGCCTGGACCGGAAAAATCTGCTGATCAGTGGTCGATGCAGACTCCTCCACGGCATGTTCAACCGAACTGTCGCTGATCGCAGCCCAGTCGTCCGAGTCAAACGGCGCAGGTCGATCCCCGGCTGACATGACGTTCCCGAACGTCAGCAGTCCGAACAGCAGTGCTGCCGGGATGAGGATTCGACGCAAGGGATTCTGAACCTGTGTGTTATGAAATGTTGACGATGGTGACCGTTTGGTGAAATCGGACTTCGGACACAATCTGATCTGTTCAACTTTATCGACTGTGTCGATTTCGCCAGTTGAGCAAACTTCAACGCCCGCAGTAACATCGGTCAATCCATTCACTTTGTTTTCGTTGCCCCAGATAACCAATGTGCCGATCGCATTTCCTCGCATGGTTGACTGTGCTGGTCCTCTTCGCACACGCCAAGAACACTCATGCACAACTCGCCGATGTCCCGGCAGCCTTTGAAGCGGTGCACACTGAAGGTCGATCTCACATGTTTGCGTCGGGAGATTCCCAGGTCCCCGAGGGAGGGCATTGGCAGGGAGTCCAGATGCGATTCGATGCGGATCGCATCTGCCACTGGATGTTTCTCACGCACGACTCAGCCACAACGGGGTACGTCTATGTCGTCAAATTCCCAGCCTCGCTCGATGAACCGGGCAAGGTCGCACACGTTCACGAGTTCCCCTCAGACGGTGGATCCCCTCCGTTGCGGCACTCAGGAGGCTGCCAACTTAGGGGAAATTTCCTGGCAGTCGGAGTGGAGGACAACCAGGAGAAGACGAGATCGGAAGTCCAACTGTGGGATATCTCTGACCCCTTGAATTTCCATCAACTGCCGCATCTGACAGTCCGCCGACAGGGTGACGCGAAGTCACAGACTGCCGGTGCGGTCGGGCTCGCTGAAGTCGACGGCCACCACATCCTCGTGGTCGCCAACTGGGACAGTCGGGACATCGACTTCTACCAGACCAACGACGGGTCGCTGTCAGACCCCAAATGTTGCTGGAACCATATTCAGCGTTGGTCAGTCTCATCGGCTGATACGTCGGAGTGGTTGCCAAACACCGAGTACGGTGCCTATCAGTCAGTCCAGTTACTCACCGATGCAGCTGGTCAGCTCTATCTGGTCGGTTTTCACACATCGCGTGATGACATAGACACGGCGGATTTGTTTATGGTGAATCTGGAGGCCTCAGCGGAGAAGACCCTGCGTAAGATTGTGAGTCGGACAATGATGCTGCAGGACGGCAGTCGCTTCCGATACGCAGCAGGCCTCTGGATTGACCGAGGGAGTCTTCGGTTCCTCGCCAGCGAACGAACCCTTCAGCCAACGACGCACCTGACGATCACCCCATAGTCAGCCTTCAAGTGGAGCTGATTTCATTAAGGACAAAAGGAAACGCCCCATGCCGGGGCAGTTTGATGGCATGAGGCGTCACGGGGATTGGATTCAGTGGTGAGTTAAACCGATCAGGTTCATCCGCCTTTCACAACAACCTGATGTGGTTTCGTCTCTGGTGATTTTGGCAACGTCAGGTGGAGGACTCCGTTCTTGACTGTTGCATCAATGGCTGATCGGTCCACTTCATCGGGAAGGCGAAATGCCCGCTCAAACTGACGAGGGGCAAACTCCGTATGGACCTTCTCGAATCCCTCGGGGGTCATCTCGAGAGCCGATGCCTTGATTGTCAGGACGTCTTTTTCGATTGAGATCTCGGTCGTCGTCTCATCCGCACCAGGCAGATCAAGTGTGATCAGCCAGGCATCGACAGTCTGAAAGACGTCTGCTTTCGGACGGACCGTACGGACTTCATGCTCGTGGCAGTTGGGATTCGTGGTGCAGGTGGTCAATGTGGCGTTCATATCTGTCTCCGTTTCGTATGATTTATCTGTTTGCCGATGCAATGAACTAATGAGGCTGAGCAGTTCAGCGAGCCTTGACTTCAATCTTCGATGGCAGTGTCGATTCATGACGGTGCAGCGTGACAGTCAGCATCCCCCTCTCGCAGATTGCTTCGACCCGCTCCGGATCGATTTCGAAGGGAAGTTGGATCTGTCGTGTTGCTGCAAGATTGCTGCGTTCACGTCGACCTTGTTTCGTTACGTCGGCCGCCGCAACCTCGAGCGGCTTGGCATCGATCGTCAGGACATCGCGATGAACCGATACATCGATATCGCTGGGTTCGCGCCCAGGAACCTCTGTCTGGACCATCGCCTGATCATCTTTCACCCATAGGTTGACTGGGATTTGAGGTGATCGGTGAGGGGAATGCGGAAATGCTCCCATCTGGGAATTGAACTCCTTGTTCAGCTCGTTCCACATGCCCCAGGGGTCGAGTTGTGACAAGATTCTGTTGCTAGTCAGCATGGCGTTCTCCTTGGAAAACGATTGAGACTTAGAATGGGTTTTCTTATAGCAGAGAGCATGCCAATCCACATCGAGACGCGATAATTATCCACAACACATTACAAGATTTATCTTTACAACACAGAACAACTCCCAGACGTCACACCAGCAACGAATGCCACTATGGCATTTATGCCATAGTGGCATCATAGTCAGCATGGCAGGCTACTGCATGAGTGCCATAATGACAGCACAGCTTTGGCAAGGAGGTCGGGTACGGGAAGTCATGCGGGCAACTGGTGTGGAAGTTGCGGATTAGCGTGAGAGAGGGACGGGTTCTGCGCTGCTTGCGAACGTGAATGTCCGATTGAGAGGACTACACGAGTCAGCTTGTGTGTCCCTTCTATGACCATTCGCTTCGCCGGTTCCCGTCACGTTCATGAACGCCGACGCCGACGCCTCGCTCAAGAGAGCGATGTCGCTGTTGGAGTGAGCACTGCCTCCGCATCCTCACCGGCCCGTTCTCAGGAAGCCTCCGAAGAAATCCCTTCAGTCGTCCTCGAGTATTCGCCCCTGCACAGCGTCATTCGACCTCAGATCTGGATTCACTGGTGTATCGTCGCGCTCTGTGTCGGCTGTTGGGGAGGCCTGCTTTACGTAGGCGACCTCGCAGAGCAGACTGATTTCGGACTCAAAAATATTCTTGGCATTCGCTCCGGCAGGCTGGTGAACTTCTTCAGCACGATCATGCTGCTCTGGGCCGGCCAACTCGCCCTGCTGATCTACTGGTTCCGACGCAAGAGCCGGAACGACTACCACGGTCGCTATCGCATGTGGTTGTGGGTCGGAATCACACTCCAGTTCTTCTTAGCAGTCGTGGCCACACAGGCACACCATCCGTTCAGCAAATATATGCAGCAGATGTGGCCGTTAGGGTTGCCCCGGTACGACCTGCTGAGCTGGCTGATCCCCACAGCGACGATCTGTCTCGCCTTGTTTCAAGTTCTGGGAATGGAGATGCGTTTCTGCTTCAGTGCACGTGTGCTGCTGTGGATCGCAGGAGTTTCGGGTCTGATCTCAGTGATGTCGCTGTTTGGTGGTTTCCTGCTTGGGGAACGAGTTCGCGATCTCCTCCAGGTGGGCTCCGCGACTTTAGCACAACTCGGCCTGGCGACTTCATTGCTGATGCACGCCCGTTACGTCATCCATGTATCGAACGAGGCACCTCGTCAGCAGGTGCGAAACTCGGTGCTCTCGCGAGTACGGATGAGCATGAAATCAATTCCGCAGCTGGCTCTGCCCGGTTTCAAATTGAGTTTACCGAGTATGAGTTTTCCTAAGTTCAAGCTGCCCAAACGCAAGCCGCGCGTGAAGCCTGAAAAGCCTGCCAAACCCACAAAGGTTACCAAAGTTACACAAACCACTTTGGACGAATCAGGCGAGGCAAAGGTCTCAACAACCAAACGACGCATTGACGAGAGTGAGTCAGCAAAAGGACCGATCGCATCTCAAACGGTTGCCTCTGCTGAGCCGGTCAATGCTGGCGACGTCGAACGGCATGGGTTGAGCAAGAAGGAACGTCGGCGACTGCTGAAGCAACAGGAGCGCAGGAAAGCCTCCTGACACTCGGCGCGTCGGTCCGTCTTCTGTAAAGTCGCGGAGACGAATATGGCCCAGTTAGCCGGGTAGCTTTGTGATGGCAGAACGTGACGACGAGCGGACGGAGACCGGAGAGTCGCAACCGACGCCTCAGGCTTCACGTGTCTGGACGTTTATCCTGGCAGCGACACTGTCGCTGATCGTGGGTTCGTGTTGTTTGTGTGGTGTGTTCCTGTCCCGGCAGTGGCCGACCTTTGAGCAGGATCCGGTCGCAGCTCAGTCACTCACCAGCGAACTTCTGACTATTGAGATTCCCCCGAATTTCGAGCCGAAGGGGACCATTGACTGGAATATCTGGCTCTTCCTCCACATGCGAGGAGCGTACTACGCGAACACGGTGGATGACGGCGAGTTGTCGTTCCTGGAAGTGGACAGCCGATTTATCTCACAAGCAGATTTTCGTCAGCACATCATCAACTCGCTCCACCAACATGGAGCGGGGAGCGGGTTCGATCTCAATGTCCGCAAGAGCGAGACGAAGTCTTTCAATGTCAACGGTGAGGATGTCAGGTTTAGCTTCATGACAGCCGAAGACCGCACTTCCGGCGACGAACGCCGTCTGGTTGATGGCGTGGTAACACTCGATGGCCGCCCGTTGCTGATCTCGTTCTGGGTTGACGAAGACCTCTGGGATGAGGCAACGATCACTCGAATGATTGAGTCGATCGGCCCTCCCAAACAATGAATCCCGATGGGCCGTCTCAACTCTTAGCGGCTGGTCAGAGGATGAACTTGTCCAAGTCGTCCGGCTTCATGGACGCCTGGAGTTTGTCCTGTACGTAATCGGCATTGATGACGACCTTGCCCGCCTCGTCGGGAGCTGCGAACGAGACGTCTTCGAGGAGCTTTTCCAGGATCGTGTGCAGGCGTCGGGCACCGATGTTCTGGGTGTTCTGGTTTGCCTGCCAGGCGAGGTCAGCGACAGCCTCCAGACCGCTAGTCTCGAAGTGCAGATTGACACCATCAGTTGCCAGCAGGGCCTCATACTGCTTCGTGAGCGAGCGGGACGGCTCCGTGAGAATGCGAAGGAAATCGTCCCGATTCAAATCAGTGAGTTCGACGCGGAGCGGGAACCGGCCCTGCAGTTCGGGCATCAGGTCGCTGGGGCGGGTGCTGTGGAAGGCACCGGCGGCAATGAAGAGCATGTGGTCCGTCTTCACGTTGCCGTAACGGGTCTGCACAGTCGTGCCTTCCACAATCGGAAGCAAGTCCCGCTGCACCCCCTGACGGCTGACATCGGTCGACTTCGAACCTTCCTGAGAACCGCAGACCTTGTCGATCTCGTCGATGAAGATCATCCCGGTCTCTTCGGCAAGATTAATCGCCTCTTCGTGAATTGCGTCCTTATTCAGGAGAGCTTCCATCTCTTGTTCGAGAAGCACCTTCCGCGCCTGAGCAACAGTCATCTCGCGGCGCTGTTGCTGCCTGGGCATGAGCTTTTCAAACATGTTTTGAAGATCGACGTCCATTTGCTCGACGCCCATGTTCGAGAAGACCTGCACCGGTGAGGTGCGTTGCTCGACATTGATTTCGATCTCCCGTTCTTCAAGTTCTCCCGCCCGAAGCATCTCTCGAAATTTGTACCGAATCCGTTCCCGCTTTGCTGCGTGAGAGGAAGCGGTCTCATCGTCTTCGCTCGACGGCAGGTCGTCGTGCAGGCTGGGAACAAGCAGATCGAGCAAGCGGTCCTCGACACGCTGCTCGGCAGGTTGGCGAATCTCTTCCCGTTTGCGAACACGGACCAGCTGAATCGCCGCTTCGACGAGGTCACGAATCATGCTCTCCACATCACGGCCGTAATAACCGACTTCGGTGTACTTCGTTGCTTCGACTTTGACGAATGGTGCCCCCGTAAGGTTGGCCAACCGACGTGTGATCTCAGTCTTTCCGACGCCGGTCGGGCCGATCATGATGATGTTCTTGGGAGTGACTTCCTTTCTCATCTCTTCAGGCAGCTGT
>JAGQQG010000058.1 GCA_020426325.1 Planctomycetaceae bacterium
CGCTGATCAGACGTCAACCGCACCCGATACTTCGCATTGAGATTCGGCATCCTTGCCTCCCTGTTCCTCTGGAATCGAAAACCCAACACAGACTACAACACCATGACGGTTACCGATAGATCAACCACTAGGCACGTCGAAACTAGACGCAAGTCGCTCATGTTCAAATCACTTTGCAGATAGCGAGTCCGGCTTGTGTCAGGGTGAGAATCCAAGCTCCTTTCTCGCTGCATCGCTGAGCCGCGCCGTTGTCCATGCGGGTTCCCAGGTGAAATCGATCACGACATCTTGCACTCCATCAAGAGCGAGCAGGCGTTCGCGGATGCCGTTCTCGACGCGGCCTCCACCTTGGGTGACCAGGAAGTTGTACTCCGGGCGGCCGCGGTGTGGCATGGTGAGGGTGAGGGTGGCGACGCCGGCTCGCAGGCGGACATCATAGACGTAACCAAGGTCGACGATGCCTGAGGTGATGTTGTACAGCTGTTCGTCCTTGACTTCGTTGAGCTTCTTCCAGATGTCGAGTTTGAGTCGACCGGTCTTGGATGTCTCGCCATGACGAGCGAGACGGTCGACGCTCGACGAGGTTGGTGCGGTGGTGGGGAGGTCGGCGGCACGGAGTTCGAGAGGGTGCTGAAGTTGATGGCGGAGCATCTCAAACTGTGCAGCGGCTCCTTCGGTCGGAAAGGGGGCAACAGTGTAGGCGTTCTTCTGGCGGATCGAGGCACCGACGGGCATGGTCGTCGTCTGAGCCGGGTAGCGGCTCCAGAGTTGACCGTGGCCGTCGTAGTGCAGGGTTGGGACACCCCCATGTGCCGGTTCGGGGAAGTTCTTTGTGGAGTGGTCGAGTCGTAATGCAATGAACGCATCACGGCTGACGTCGTGATAGAAACCGACACCCCACAGGTTGTCCACATCGCTCGCAGGCACCTCGCCTTCACGCAGTTTGCCTTTTTTGTCGATCCAGACCTGGTGATTGAATGAGTAGCCGGAGAAGACCCACTCGTCGTCGCGCATGGCCTCGATGCGGTGTTCCTGCACGTTGTCCATGCGACCTTCCTTGAAGAAGTACGGCTGCCCGGCGACGAACGTGTAGGTCTGATCCATGTGCATGCGAGCGGGGGTGAAGACCGGATGCAGCGGACTGTGTGGAAATCCCCAGCGACGCACCCGCACACACACAGGCCCCTTCACGACCTCGAAGTTGGGACACTCGGCCCAATTCCGCATGCGATGCTTCTGGAAGTGCCCTTTGTCAACATAGTCGTGCCCCCAGTCGATGCCGGGCGGCTCGCCGTGCCCTTTGCCGCCTGCGTAGAGTTCGAGGCCGTGCTGACGTTTGTAGGTCAGACGTTCGAGCTGCCCGACCTGTCTTGAAAGACGGGCGACGTAGTACGCGTTCTCGATATCGAGAGCGTAACCTTCTCCGGTCGTTGTGAGGTCCGACTCGTATCGAGGCAACTCAGCGAATTGGTTTCCGTAAAGGACGAGATAGTCGGCCCGCCCGTGCATCGGAACGTTCGCGAGAAACATGACCCGGCACCGCCGTTCGCCGCCATATCGAAGGTCTTCCCACACCTGTGACCGGATCTCTCGCAACTGACCATTGTCGGGGTCGATGCGAGCGACACGGATCTCACGAACCGGATCGTCGATCTCTTCAATTTTGAAAGCTATTGTCATTTCGACCGGCTCCGACTCTCGGGCGATGCCGACGGTTTCAAACAGTGAGACTGGCTTGCCAAACTGCCATCCGTCTGCCCAGGCCGACCAAGCCATGGGCAGGTCTCGCACCGCGAGCTTCACATCACTACCGATGTCCGCAGCAGGGACGTCCGCCAGCTGACGCTCGAACGTCAGCGTGTCCTTAATCGAGTTCGCCAGCGACATCGCGAGATCATACTCGCCTCTCGCGTGGGCCGCTTGCAGGAGTTGCAACTTCGTCTGGACACTATCACTATGGTCATCGTAAGAGATCGTCATCACGGGCTCCGGGAGAGATCAGATGGAGATGCAACATTATAACCATCACACTCCAAGTGATCAGCGATCGAAAGAGAACGACGACAGGTTCCCGCAACGCTTTCTCCGTGATTCTTATAGCACTCGGAATCTGATCGCGACGTACGCTGCTTCGCTGCTCGTGACCTTGTGTTTCGTCAACATGGTTGTAGCCGATGGAATGCTGAAGTTTCAGGTGGACGACGGCAACGGGCATCCGGTTCCCGCGCGCGTACACATCCGGGACGATGCAGGCAAAGCGGTCAGTTCTCTGGGGCACAAGGATCACCTCGATCATCTGATCATCGACGGCGAGCGGACCGTGACACTCCCGGCCGGGACGTATGTCTATGGAGTCGAACGGAGTCCTGAGTGGGAACGTGTCAGTGGCGAAGTGACGATCAACAACGGTGCTGCTGAGACCGTTGCGATCGTGCTGCAGCGGCTTGTCGATCTATCGAAATCGGGTTGGTATTCGGGTGACCTGCACATTCATCGACCGCCGGACGAGATCGAAGACCTGATGCGTGCCTCGGATTTGCACATCGGGCCGGTCATCACATGGTGGAACAATCAGAACTACTGGAAAGATCACCCACTGCCCAAGCAGCCTCTCATTCAGTTTGACGGAAACCGGTTCGCCCGTCTCATGTCCGGTGAGGACGAACGGGAAGGAGGGGCCCTGCTGTACTTCGGCCTGGATCAGCCTGTTGATATCACAGGTTCCAGTCGTGAGTTCCCATCGCCAATGACATTTGTCGAACAAGCACGACAGCAAAACGCGGATGTGCATTTGGATATCGAGAAGCCCTTTTGGTGGGATGTGCCGGTCTGGTTGGCGGTGGCCGAGCCGGACACGATCGGGCTGGCGAACAATCACATGTGCCGCGATCGTATGTACGAGACCGAAGCGTGGGGCAAGCCTCGTGACACAGATCGTCTTTCTCCGCCCCTGGGCAACGGCTTTTGGACTCAGGAGATCTACTACCACATTCTCAACACGGGCTTGCGACTTCCGCCCTCTGCCGGGAGTGCGAGCGGCGTCCTGCCGAATCCCGTCGGATACAACCGTGTCTACGTCCACGTCGACGGGGAGCTGACCTGGGAGAAATGGTGGAATGGCCTGCGAGCCGGTCGGTCATTTGTCACCAACGGACCGATTATGCTTTGTCGTGCCAATGGAGAGTTGCCTGGACATGTCTTTCGCGCAGATTCATCCGGCATGCTGCGAGTCTCCTTCAATACGAGTTTCATCCACGCGGGGGACGTCACCCAATTCGAGATCATTCACAACGGAAAGCACGCCATCACTGGTCCAGTCAGCGCAAATGTTCCCCATCAATTCGAATACACGTTCGAAGACGATGGTTGGTTTCTGATCCGCGTCATCAGCAATAACCCACGCACCTTCCGCTTCGCCTCAACGGCACCATTCTACATTGAGGAGCAGAGGCAACCTCAACGCATCAGCCGTGCCTCCTGTCAGTTCTTCCTCGACTGGGTGAACGAACGCATCGAACGGGTCAAGAACAACATCACCGATCCGGATGAACGCTCATCCGTGCTGGCATCTCATCAAGCAGCCAAACGCTTCTGGCAACAACGTCTCGAGATGGCAAATGCCCCGTGATTGCAAGCCGAAGATCGGCAGCCTGCACCTTGACGGACAGGACGTCGCCACCCCCGTGATCCCCGGAGCCCTCTGAGGTGGCCTCATTGCCGCCAACGGCATTGACCATCGAGTGGTGGGCCACTTCAACGGCCGACGAGTCGTATTTGAAGTTGATACGCCGTATCAACCTTTTCAGTCTCATCGCAGGGGCGAGACGTTATTCGTCACACCACAGGGCAGACTCGACATTGATTTAGTGATTGTTTCCGGGACTTGAAATCGAAGTATTGCGGATGTGGTGTGCAAATCGATCTGTGCCATGTGCGGTGCACAGCGCGCCTAACCGGGACATTTGTCGATCTTGGATGGTTAATGACGCGATGTACTCTTGTTCAAGTCTCGATTTGTCGAATTTGATTTCGACTCGGTTGTTGCAAGGTGGTGCGATCATCCAGCATTGCCGAAGGCACAATGGTCTGAGTTTGATATCGATTCCACGCAAATCTATACGAGGAAACCTGAATCTCCCCTGGTTCTGAACGTGAGTTTTTGATGGTTCGGAAGTGTTCCGGAGCCTTCTTCCTTGTGGATCAGCATCACTCTCACCGCGATTCTTCCAGTCATCAATTGAAGCGAATGGCACTGAAATTGCATTCCATGAGTCATCACAAAAATCGATCAGCTGGCGAAGAGCTGACAGATTTCCTGTGACCAAAGCAGGGCCTGCCGTTCTTAGGCGTAGGCCTGAGAAGGTTGAAGGCTTCTGCTGGGATTCGAACACCTTCGCAAAAGGAGGGCGATTCCATGCGAACCTCTTCCACACCGCTCTCTCTGCTGGCCATGGCAATTTGTTGCCTGATGGGGCAGAACCTGTTGGCTCAGCCGAGCCACTCCGGCGGCCATCCACATACCGTGGGACCACCCCCACATCACACAGGTTCATCACCCCATCACATTCACCCCCCGGGACCGCCGCACCATGTGGGGCCTTCACACTTTCCGCCCCCACATCCGCCGGGGCCTCCACCACATCCGCCGGGGCCACCACATCCGCCGGGGCCACCACATCCGCCGCCACCACCGCCCCATCATCACCATACGTTTCACCCGATTCCGCCGCCTCCGGTGGTCACAGTTCAACCACCTCTACCGTCGTCGACGTTTGTTCGACCCAGTAACTGGGTGTATGTGATTCCACACGGCTTCTACTCCGGATATTCGGGGACCTATTACTCGATGAACGGCCGATACTACTTCTCACCACAGGTTGTTACGGCAGGCGGAAGCAGCTATCTGGGATCGTCGACTGAACTCGGTTTCGGGACGTTCTCACACGTGTCGGATCTGGCGGCCCGGTTGGTCGTGTTCAGCAATGATCTGTGTCTGGACCTCAACGCCAACTACGCCCATAACCCTGGTTACTCGACGACTTACCGCGATGCTTATGAGATCCTCGAGATCGCACGTAGCGTCCAGTCGTCCCAGCAACAACTGGACCGTCTGGAGGTTCAGAACGCACTGATGGGGGCTGATCCACTGTTGCATCAGGTACAGGCGACAGTCAGTCAATGGACGCGGATTCAGTCTCGTCAGGTTGGCAGAGGGGATGCGACTTCCAAGATGGAGTTGATCGATGCTGCACTGCATCACCTGCTTTACAACGCTGGTGTCCCCAGCACGGCAACAACCATCGGAGTTCCGACCGCATCGATCGAACAGGCGCCTTTGCCGACGATGCCATAAAAACAGCGAAGCAATGACGGGTGGCGGGGACAGGTGAAAGCCAAATGTCCCCGCCACCCTTTTTTCGTACTTCACCAGAGAACTGACGCCTGCCGGCTGGGGATATTGTTTCTGTTTTAGAGAGGCAGATGACAATGACTTGCCTGATCGTGATCACCATGGAGCGATTGACACATCTCCATCGTGTTTGAATCTGCTGGGACTTTTTTATCTACAAACCGAGCGAGGACCAATCCCACAGGAAGCCAGTTGGCTGGATCGCGAAAGCGACAGGATGCGTCACACTTCCCCGTCGATTGTTCTCAAAGTGGTTGGATGCTGAGTGTGAGGCATCTTGTGCCAGAGGCACCCAGCCGTCCCGGCTTGGTAATCCACCGATTGCGATTTCAGGCCAACCGGATTCCCAAGCTAACCTCATAACAATTCAGTTGGAACGACCATCTGCCGTTGCCTCGATCATGACAGTGATATCCGACAATCGACCAAGGCAAGTAGTTAAACTCCGGGTCATAGTTCTGTTGTTGGATTATGCCAAGGTGTGCATCATTAAAGGTCGCAACCGTCGGTTTTTCGTATTGTCGTGTCTCGGGCACGACGGCGAGTCGAATCACATTTTCGTCGTCAGATTTCGGATTGAATCTGACGGAGAATTCGACAAGAGCCTGTTCACCAACATGCCCATCCGCCGAAACATGTTCAGCCCATTCACCATAAAGTTGTGATTCAATTCTCGACGGCATTGCGTCTCACACTTGTAGTGTGGCTTCGACAATAGATACAGGCCGAATCAACGTATCCTATCAATATTCTCATTTGCAATTCTCACATCCCCACGGTCGTTGGTTCGCTTGTTTGCATCGCGATCATGGCGGCGTATTTGCCGTCGGTGGTGAGGAGTTGGTCGTGGGTGCCGGTTTCGGTGATGCGGCCGTTTTCCATTACCACGATGCGGTCGGCGTGGGTGATCGTGCTGAGGCGGTGGGCGATCACGAAGCTGGTGCGGTTTTGCATCAGGGTGTGCAGGCTGGACTGGATCAGGCGTTCGCTTTGGGTGTCGAGGTTGCTGGTCGCTTCGTCGAGAATGAGGATGCGCGGGTCAGCGAGGACAGCCCGGGCGATGGCGATGCGTTGACGCTGTCCGCCGCTGAGCTTGACGCCCCGCTCGCCGATGATCGAGTCGAAGCCGTGTGGCAACTCGTCGATGAACTCGGTTGCGTTAGCGACGTCAGCCGCGCTGCGAATCTCCTCCGACGTGGCGTGACGTCTGCCATATCCAATGTTGGCCGAGAGTGTGCCATCGAACAAAAACACGTCCTGCTCAACGATGCCAATCAGGCTGCGGTAGGTCTCGACGTCGAATTCGCGGAGGTCGCGTCCATCGAGCAGGACGCGGCCGGAGGTCGGATCGTAGAAGCGGGCAACGAGATTGCAGATCGTCGTCTTCCCGGCTCCGCTGGGACCAACGAAGGCGATCGTTTCCCCGGGCGCGACATCGAGCGAGACTTCCTCGATGGCAAAGGTGTCAGCGGAGGGATAGGAGAAGCTCACGTTCTCAAACGTCACGCGTCCTTCAACATCGGCTGCTGAGAGTCGAATCGAGTTCTCGTCCGGCTCCATCTCGCGAGGCTCCTCCAGTAGGTCGAGCACACGATCGAGGCCGGACAGACTGCTTTGGAATGAGGTCGCACTCTCCGCAAGCGTCGCCAGCGGTCCGAGCAGCATCATCAGGTAGACGAGAAACATCATCAACTCGCCGAGGGTGAGGTCTCCCTGCAGCACTTGCCAGCCGCCATAAAGCATGAGGATGGACGAAGCCAGCGGGATGAGTGTCTCCCAGACGATCTCGACGATCCGGGCCCACCACCACGCATAGAGTTGCTGTCGGCCCATCAGGTGATTGCCCCGCATGAGACGATCGGTTTCAGAACGCTGACGGCTGAAGCCTCGCACGACACGCATGCCGCCGAACGATTCGGTTGCGAGTGAATCGATCTCCTCACGCTGCGCGCGAATGCGTCTGTGCTGCGGACGGATGCGGTTGATCCAGGTTCGATGCGTGACGAAGACCACCGGCACGAGGACCAGTGCCCCTAACAGCAGTCGCCAGTCGACCCAGGCCAGCACACACAGACTGCCGATCAACTGGATGATCGCCCGCCACGGATTGTAGAGCATGCCAAACACAAGATCACCTACCGCGTCCACGTCCTGCCGCAGGATGCTGGTGGCACCACCCGCTTTCAGTTCCTGCACCCGATGCAGCGGCAGTCGCAGGGCGTGATCGAGCACCTGACGTCGGACTGTCATCTGGACCAGTTTGGTCACGCGCGTGGCATGCCAGCGCCCCCAGATGTGGAGCACGAGTTTCAGCAAAGAGATCACCATAACGCCCGAGGTGATCGTGAGCAGGAGGGGCCACGGTTCACGGGGCACCCATGCAGGGGTGTTCGCCGGCAGGGGTTTGTCGCCGAGGACTGAGTCGACGACGAACTTCGTTGCAGCCGGCGGAATGAGAGCGAGCAGCGTCGCAATCGTGAGCGTCCCCAGAGCTAAGGCCATCGACAGCCGGTGCCCTTCGAGCATCTTCAGAAAGCTAGCGATGAGCCCAAGAGCCGATCTCTCCCGCCGTTTGGAATGACGTCCCTTCGGTCCCGCTTCACGTGGCTTGTGAAGCGAGTCACGGTACTCATCGAACTGCTGACGGCTGGCAAGTGGACGATCAGGCATGAGGGATTCAGCAGTGCGATTTTTCGACAGATTCGTAACACATAAGAGTAGACCGGTCCCGCTGAGAAGTGAAGGGGGACTTCAGGCTTCGTTCATACGCTGGGTGGCATGTTCTCACGCCGACAGGCGGGTGAACATGTTTGGGTTCGGTCTCACAGCATGGCGACCCGGCTAAGGCCGTGACGCCATGCCACCTACCGAAATGAGGTTGGCAGCTACAGATCGCCATGATCTCGTCACGATCAAAGGACGCTCGTTGTCGAGCCTCCACGGGGGCTGTAGAATCAGTGAGTCATCGTGACAACATTTCTGGAATCAAAGCATGTCATCCGCTCTCCTCAACACAACTTCCGCTACGGCTCATGCCGCGTCGCTGGAGGTGTATCTGTTGGGGATGGTAGAGTTGGACGCAGCGATCGCCTTGCAGGAGCGGCTGGTCTACGAAATCAGTGGTCGGGCCGACCGGCAGGGAGTTTTGTTGCTGTGCGAACATCCGCCCGTCATCAGCATGGGGCGTGAGGCAAGCCGATCGCAGATCCTCGCTGATCCGCATGATCTCGAAGCGTGCGAGATGGATGTCCGCTGGGTCGCACGTGGCGGCGGAGCATTTGTCCACGCACCAGGTCAACTCGCCGTGTATCTGATCCTGCCTCTCGATCGGCTTGATTGCGGCTTGATGTCATTTCGAGAATCAGTCGAAGTCGCGATCGCAGAGACATGCCGCGATGTCATGATGACGGTCAAACGGACGAGTGACTCGCCCGGCGTGTGGTGCCGGGGGGGACAGCTCGCATCGTTCGGTGCAGCTGTCAAGAACTGGGTCAGCTATCACGGAGCGTTCCTGAATGTGTCCCCCGATCACAGCTTTCTCTCGATGGTTGAGTCCTCTCCGGTCGGAGAACGTATGACGTCGCTGGAGGCCCAGCTCAAACGTCCGATCCCGATGCACCGAATTCGCGAGTCGGTGATTCAAAACATTTCCAGGTCGTTCAGCTACGAACGATTTCACGTCTACACGGGTCATCCGCTGCTCAAGCGTACGACACGAAAGGTTTGCCAGCATGCTTGAGTTGCCGATCATCGAAGTCGGAAGTGGGAACGGGGAATGCGGAAGTGCGGCAGAGGCCAACTCACAGCTCCATTCTCTCTCCTCCATTCCCAATCCTGCGGAGGAGGCACCGCGTCGCCGTCTCCCAAGGTGGCTCAAACGGCCACTGCCGTCAGCCGGCATGGCTTACACGAACAGTGTCATTGAAGACCTGAGACTGGAAACGGTTTGCGAGAGTGCCAAGTGCCCGAATCGCACCGAGTGCTGGTCGCAAAAGACAGCAACTTTCATGATTCTGGGCAACGTCTGCACACGCCCTTGCGGATTCTGCTCGGTTCCACGAGGGAAAACAGAGACCATCGAAGTCGATGAACCGGAACGAGTCGCAGAGGCTGCAAAACGTCTCGGACTTAAACACGTGGTCATTACTTGTGTGACGCGAGACGACCTGCCGGATGGCGGAGCGGATCACTTCTATCGCTGCGTTCTGGAAGTTCGCAAACAAACAGGTGCTGCGGTCGAAGTGCTGACGTCGGATTTCCTGGGAAACCGTGCGTCCATCTCCCGTGTCGTCGAGTCGCAGCCGGACGTGTTTAATCACAACACGGAGACCGTCCCACGTCTGTACGATCGAGTCCGTCGCAATGCGGACTATCAGCGGACGCTCGACCTGCTCAAACAGGTGAAGGACGAAGCCCCGAACATGGCAACAAAAAGTGGACTCATGCTCGGACTGGGCGAGACAGTGGACGAAGTCCTGGACGTCGCAGCCGACCTGCGCGGCGCGGGGGTCGATATGTTGACGATCGGTCAGTACCTGCAGCCCAGCCCGGACCGACTCCCGGTCGAACGCTACTGGACCCCCGAAGAGTTTGACGAGCTCGGCGAACAGTGCCGACGCCTCGGGTTTTCACTCGTCGCCAGCGGCCCCTTCGTACGATCCAGCTATCACGCAGGTGAGATGGCTGGTGTGCTTGGGAGGTCAGAGTGATGCAGAAGTTTTCTGAACTGTCTCCCTCGGAAGAGCAGTGGATCAAGCATCAGTTGGAAGGTGCAAATGCATTCCTTGCGGCATTTGCCCCAGAATCACCGCCAACTCATTCTCTCCTGGACCGACTTGACTCAGCATTTGCGGCATGGATGGCTACTCAGGAAAGCGATGTTGATCTCGTCAACAAGGTCATTAACTGTGTTGGTACAGTGTTTGGTCAGGAACTCGTAAATGAGCTGGAATTGTGCTGGGTCATCGTCGAAGACGAACACGGAACCGAGCTTGCTGTGAAAGGAACGCCAGAGCAGGGTGACGCACTTGTGTTTCCGGCGAATTTCGTTGCAAAGAGGTGGGAAAGGAAGGAGACGACGTTTCTTTCCGATTCACTCGACAAGATCAGGGATAATCTTGCCGCCGTTTCTCAGCCATCGGGATCGAAGAAGCAGTGGTGGAAGATTTGGTGATCGTGAACGGTCTCTACTTGCAATCATGATGACGCCCATCGTCCTACCAAACCTGGGCGCTCAGGAACATCAGATCCGTCTCGTCCAGTGGCTCGTTGACACGGGCGACCGCGTTCTCGAAGGGGATCGTGTTGCGGAGGTACTCGTCGGGGGAGTGTTGTTTCATGTGGCCGCTCCTGCCGAGGGAGTTGTTCAGCGAACGATCGAATCCGAGGGGACACCACTGGATTCGCATGTCCAATTGGGATTCATCGAATCGGAATCGCGCTAAACCGCAGGCGGCGACGACACGTTGCAAAATTGCTTTGAGTTGGTCGAGTTTCGGATTCCTCTGGAACTTTTCCTGCGGGGGAGCTATCTAACGCGGGAGAGACCGGTCGCGGCTTGTGCCCGGCGGTTGAAACTCTTCTCTTGTCGGATCTGATGCGATGTTTCAGCGGATCGTTACTCTTGCGCTCGCCGTTTCGTGTTCTCTGGGAGTGTTCATGTTGATGGCTGCTGATGCCCCGCTGCCCGACCTGCGATCTTCTGCGAAAAAAGAGTATGACGCCGGCAACTGGCGAGATGCCTATGAAAAGTACCAGGAGTTGTGCCTGGACGAACGGAACGAGGGGCAGACGCTCGCCTCTGACTATCAGCAGGCGGTGCAGTCCCTGAACAACCTTCAGCAGCAAGGGGAAATTGACGGGTTTCGCGAGAGTGTGCTGGGGGTTCACAGTAATGACTGGCGGCTGCTCGTCGCTGCGGCTCAGAGTTACCAGAACGGTCCGAATTACGGGTTCATTGTCGGCGGTGAGTTCGTGCGAGGCAGCCAGCGAGGTGGCGGTCGCTACGTGATGTCACTGGAGCGGGATCGAGTGCGTGCTCTGCAACTCATGGATCAGGCGCGGGTGTTGATTCACAAATCGAACGCCTCGGCTGCTGACAGGAGTTTCTTCTTCCGCCAGTTGGCCAACACGGTCTATTGGCAGCGATCGGGTAACGATGCGTGGCGGCTGCAAGATTTAACTGATCTCAACGATCTGCCTGATTATGAAGAGGGAAACCGGTTTCGTGGTTTTGGAGGTCCTGGTGGGAAGGGAGCACCGGTCGATGCAGACGGAAACCCGGTCCTGCATGCGATCCCGGAGAGCTGGGACTCCGCGACGAGCGACGGTCAGCGGTGGCGATGGTGTTTTGAACAGGTGGTGAAGTATCAGCCTTCGCAGCGAAGCACGGTCGACTTCGAGTTTGCAGGCTTCCTGCGCAGCCAGTTTGGCGTCCAGACAATGCAGCAGTGGGGCATCGTGCTGCCACGATATGGAGACGATGGTGCACGGGGTCGAGCCGACGATGAGGACGAATCCGGGCCATACGCTGTCCACACCCTGAGCGACGACGAGACAATCGCCCGGTTGGCGACAGGTGTCAAACGCTTCACCCTGCCGGACGAGTTCAACTTCATCCGGATCTATCAACAGCTCACCCAGGACGAGAGCGGATTCGCAGACCCGTCCCTCCAGCAGTTGGCTCAGATCTACGAGGACCGTCAGCAGTATCCCAAGGCGGCCCAGCAGTGGCAGGAGAGCATTCGACGTTTTCGAGATCGGAACAGGCACAAGCGACAGCGGCTTGAGCAGATTGTCGGCAACTGGGGACGTTTCGAGGGGATTGAGGTTCAGCCGGCCCGGACGGGAGCGGCTATCGACTTCCGATTTCGGAACGGGAATCAGGTTTCGTTCACCGCACGCCACATCAAGGTCGCTGAGTTGATCGACGACGTGAAGACGTACCTCAAGAGCAACCCGCAGCAGGTCGACTGGCAACAGACGCAGATCGACAATCTCGGCTACCGGCTCGTGCAACAGAACGAGAGGAAGTACGTGGGTGAACAGGTCGCCCAATGGGACGTCGAATTGGAGCCGCGACCGGAGCACTTCGACCGTCGCGTAACGATCACAACTCCACTGCAACAGGCAGGGGCCTATCTCGTCACCGGCAAGATGGCGGACGGGAACACCAGTCGTGTGATCATCTGGGTCGCTGACACAGCCATCGCCAAGAAACCGCTCGATGGCAAGGCCATGTATTACGTCGCTGATGCCGTAACCGGTCAGCCAATCGCGGGGGCCAATGTCGAATTCTTCGGCTGGCGACAGGAAAGCGTGCCGGGAGGCAAGGGACGGAATCAGTACCGCGTCATCACGTCCAACTTTGCTGAGAAGACGAATGACGACGGACAGGTCATCACCGACCCGAAACTGATGGAGCAGAACCTGCAGTGGATCGCCATTGCCCGTACGCCTGAAGGACGCTTCGCTCATCTCGGTTTCAGCGGCATCTGGTACGGGCATCACCATCGCGAGGAGTATGACCAGACTAAAGGGATCGTCATCACAGACCGTCCTGTTTATCGGCCGGAGCAGACCGTGCAGTTCAAGCTCTGGATCCGTGAGGCGAAGTACGACCAGACGGAGGAGTCCCGCTTCGCTCATCAGAAGTTCAAGGTCATCATCAACGATCCGGAGGGAACCGAGGTCTATTCTGAGACCCTGACGACCGACGAGTACGGCGGCATGGTCGGCCATCTTGAGTTGCCTGAAGATGCGAAACTTGGGACCTATCAGATCGCCCTCGACAATCCGCACGGCATCTGGGCGAACGGCAACTTTCGCGTTGAGGAATACAAGAAGCCCGAGTTTGAAGTCACCATCGACGCTCCGGACAAGCCGGTTGCACTCGGTGACACGATCAAGGCAACCATCACGGCGAAGTACTACTTTGGGGCTCCGGTCACCAACGCGACGGTCCGCTACAAGGTCGAGCGCTCGGTCCACGAGGCCCGCTGGTATCCGTATCGTCCTTGGGACTGGCTGTATGGCGAAGGTTACTGGTGGTTCACGCCCGACTCGACCTGGTATCCGGGGTTTAAACGCTGGGGCTGCTTCGCGCCCATTCCCTCGTGGTGGAACTGGAATCCCGATCCGCCCGAACTCGTTCTCGATAGGGAGGTCGAGATTGGTGAAGATGGCACCGTCGAGGTCGAGATTGACACTTCGCTCGCCAAGGCCCTGCACGGCGATGAGGATCACAGTTACAAGATCACCGCAGAGGTCGTGGATGCTTCACGCAGGACCATCGTGGGACAGGGGAATGTGCTCGTCGCCCGAGAGCCGTTCAAGGTGTTCGTCTGGACACATCGCGGCCATTACCGCGTAGGAGACACGATTCACGCCAACTTCCAGGCACGCACGCTCGACGGCAAGGGGGTTGAGGGAAGCGGCACGCTCAAACTGCTCCGTATCACCTACGACGACAAGGGCGAGCCGGTCGAGAACGTGGCACAGGAATGGGAACTCGACACCGACGCAGACGGCACAGCCGAGATCGACATCAAGGCGACTGATGCTGGACAGTATCGCTTGTCGTACGCACTCCAAGCCCACGGGTTACAACCCGTGGGTGAAGGTGATGAAGAAAACGCTTCGACCACCATTGAAGGCGGCCAGCTGTTCGTCATTCGAGGCGAAGGCTTCGACGGATCGGAGTTCAAGTTCAACGACCTGGAACTGATCGTCGACAAGCCGGAGTACGCGCCGGACGACACGGTCAATCTGCTGATCAATACCAATCGCATCGGTTCGACGGTGTTGCTCTTCGTCCGACCGACGAACGGCGTGTATGTCGAGGAGCCGCGCGTCCTGAGGATGGATGGCAAGAGTACGGTCGTCGACATCGGCGTCGTGCAGGGCGACATGCCCAACTTCTTCGTCGAAGGGCTGACCATCGCAGACGGCAAGGTGTATTCGGTGGTGAAAGAGATTGTCGTTCCACCCGAACAACGTGTGCTCAACGTGTCAGTCGAACCGGACCACGAAGACTACCAGCCGGGACAGGAGGCCAATGTCACGTTGAAACTGACCGACCTTGAGGGGCAACCGTTCGTTGGCTCAATGGCCATGAGCGTCTACGACCGGGCGGTCGAGTACATCTCCGGCGGCAGCAACGTTCCGGAAATTCGTGAGTTCTTCTGGAAATGGCGACGCAACCATAATCCCAACACGGAACACAGCCTCGCTCGCTGGTCCGACAACCTGCTCAAGCAGGGCGAAACGCCAATGGGCAACCTCGGCGTGTTTGGTGAACAAGTCGCTGACAATGAGTTCAAAGACCGAGGAGGAGTCGCTCAGAAATCGGGGATGAGAGCGCTCGGGCGAGGCATGGAGATGCGCTCCCTCGAAGCCATGCCCGCCATGGCAGCACCAATGTCCGAGATGGCGGCCGATGGGATCGTCGCCAACACGGCTCAAGGAGGAGAAGCGGGGGCCATGGTCGAGTCGACGGTCCGGACACAGTTCGCGGACACGGCTTTCTGGAAGGGGGACATCACGACGGACAGCGACGGTCTAGCAAAGGTCTCGCTGACGATGCCGGAGAACCTCACCGGCTGGAAGATCCGCACCTGGGCGATGGGGCACGGCACCCGCGTTGGCGAGGGGGAGACCGTTGTCACGACGTCCAAGAATCTGCTCGTTCGGCTGCAGGCTCCACGCTTCTTCACAGAAACTGACGAAGTCGTGCTGAGTGCGATTGTGCATAACTATTTGGAAACCGAGAAGCAGGCCCAAGTGGAGTTGATTCTCGAAGGCGGCACGCTCGAACCAATGGCGAGCGGGGGACGTCAGTCCTCTGATGGGGCCACACACGACAGGGGGTTAACACCCTCCGCTCGCCATGTGACGATCCCCGCTGGCGGGGAGGTGCGGGTCGACTGGCGAGTCAAAGCGGTTGCTGAGGGAGACGCGGTCGTTACCGTCAAAGCCCTCACCGACGAAGAGTCTGACGCGATGCAGCAGACGTTCCCCGTCTACGTGCATGGGATCCTCAAGACCGAGTCGTTCAGCGGCGTCATTCGACCGAAAGACAACACCGGCGTGATCGACGTCACCGTCCCCGCTGACCGTCGCCCCGAACAAACGCGGCTTGAAGTGCGCTACTCGCCCACTCTAGCCGGTGCGATGGTTGATGCCCTGCCGTATCTGGTCGAGTACCCCTACGGCTGCACCGAGCAGACGCTTAACCGGTTTCTGCCGACCGTCATCACTCAGCGGATTCTTCAGCGAATGGGACTCGATCTGGCAGCGATCCAGGAGAAGCGGACCAACCTCAACGCTCAGGAGATCGGCGATGCGGGTGAGCGGGCTGCCCAGTGGAAGCAGTACGACCGCAACCCGGTCTTCGACGAAGCTGAGGTCGAGCGAATGGTCAAACAGGGAGTGAAGGACCTGACCGCGATGCAACTCAGTGACGGCGGCTGGGGCTGGTTCTCCGGTTTTGGCGAGCAGAGTTATCCCCACACGACAGCGGTCGTCGTGCATGGCCTGCAGATTGCCACGCAGAACGATGTGGCCCTCGTGCCGGGTGTGCTCGATCGGGGGATCGAGTGGCTCAAACAGTATCAGGACCAGCAGGTCTCGCTGCTGCAGGAGGGGGAACGCCGCGCGAAGCTGGAGGGTGAACGTCTTCGTAAGCACAAGAAGCCATATCGCATGCAGGCATCCAATATCGATGCACTCGTGTTCATGGCGCTGGTGGATGCAGATCAGACGAACGATGAAATGCAACGCTTTCTGTTCCGTGATCGTCTGGAACTGTCACTGTACGCTCAGGCCCTCTTCGGTCTGGCCCTGCACGAGATTGATGCGATCGACCAGCGGGACACGATCATCCGCAACATCGACCAGTTTCTGAAGGTCGACGATGAAAACCAGACGGCCTATCTCGACCTGCCCAACCAGGGTTACTGGTGGAACTGGTTCGGCGACACGATCGAAGGAAATGCGTTTTACCTCAAGCTGCTGACACGAGTGAACCCGCAGGATGAGAAGGCAGCCGGGCTCGTGAAGTACCTGCTCAACAACCGCAAGCACGCGACCTACTGGAACAGCACTCGCGACACGGCCTACTGCATCGAAGCGATGGCCGAATACCTCACCGCCAGCGGCGAGGACAAACCGGACATGACCATTGAAGTCATCGTCGATGGCAAGGTACGAAAAGAGGTACAGGTCACGAGCGACAACCTGTTCACGTTCGAGAACTCACTGGTTCTCGAAGGAGAAGCAGTCGAAAGCGGCCCGCATCAGATCGAACTCAGAAAACGAGGCACCGGCCCGCTGTATTACAACGCCTACCTCACAAACTTCACGACCGAGGACTTCATCACGTCAGCCGGGCTCGAGATCAAAGTGGAACGGGAGTTCTACAAACTCGTGCAGCGTGAAGACGCAACCGATGTCGTGCAGGGGAGTCAGGGACAGGTCATCGACCAGCAGGCCCTGAAGTATGACCGGGTCCCGCTGGCGAATCTCTCCGAAGTGACGAGCGGCGATCTGATCGAGATCGAACTCACGATCGAATCGAAGAACGATTACGAATACGTGGTCTTCGAGGACCGCAAAGCGGCCGGATGTGAACCGGTCGAACTCCAGAGCGGTTATACCAAAGACGGACTCGGAGCCTATGTCGAGTTCCGGGATGAGAAAGTGGCCTTCTTCCTCAGGCGTCTGGCCCGAGGCACGCACAGCGTCAGCTATCGCCTGCGCTCTGAGATCCCGGGCCAGTACAGCGCCCTGCCAACAAAGGCCTACGCGATGTACGCCCCCGAACTGCGGGCTAACTCCGATGAGTTGAAGTTGCAGATCACAGATTGACCCGGCGAAGAGGCCGTGAATCCCCCGATTCTTCCGTCAACCAGTGATCGCAACCATCAGGGGATTGACATCCCCCGCTCGCCATCATGTTGTCGATGTCGCTCGTCCGCTTGTCTCAGTCTTGCGGTTGGGACTGTCGTCCGGACCGAGCGGTTCCTCGCTGGGAAGGACCTGGGCCACGTCGACCCGGTTTTCATCGCCGCCGAAGGAGCGGAGATAGCCGAGGATTTCCTGGTAGTGGCCGTAGACTCTCATCGAGTCGTAGCGGGTGATGAATCTGGTCCGGTCACGACTGTTGAGGCGGGTCCAGGCAACGATCGTCTTGTCGATTGCTCCCATCAGCACAAGCGCATGTGTGCTCTTGAGTTTGAGCTGTGACTGTAAAGGAATATCGGGGTCGCTGCCGTCGAGTGCATACGGCAGATCGATGAGTCCACCGCTCTGATTCTGGATGTCATCTCCACCAAAAGGGTTCTCGCCAATCCCGATGGTGGCGTTGGTGTCGATCGCCTTCTCGATTTTGTCACCCAGATCCTCGTGATCGGGGTTGTGAGTGACGCGGCGTCGCCAGCGGTCGCAGTTGACGAGGTGTGCAAGCAGGTGATCACGAGTCGGATCATCGAACCCGCCGCGATCGGAGAGTTCATCGTTCGCCAGCAGTTCTGACCGCATGGTGAAGAGTGGTGAAAGAGCGGCAGCGATGTGCAGGTTCCGCAGCGTCAGGATGCTGCGACGGAATTGTTCTTGTCCGGGGGCTCCGATGGGCATGATTGGTCCTTCGTTTTTATTGAGAAATGAGTGGGATGGGGGTCAGTTGACGGTCGTTGAGAGAGGGGCCACGTCATCGACGCGGCTGTCGATGTTTGTGCGAAGGAGTTGGGCCACAGCGACCTGCTCTTCGCTGCCGGTTGCGATCAGCTTCGTGAGTTCGTCATCGAGGAACATGCCTCGCAGTGCATCAAGTACTGCCACACGTCCCTCTGACTGTCGGAGTTCAAGTAGCTCACTTGCTTCATCCAGCTGTCGGGGAAAGGGGGCACGGGTTGGCACCCGCTGTTCGTCCTCCTTTGTAATTTCGTCGCTCATTCCCTGCTGAGAAGTTTCACTGGGAGTTCGTTGACGACGCCTGCGGCGGCTCCAGATTCTCCACAGGCGCGCAAAAACGATTGACCCGAGTCCGCCAGTGGCTGCTGTTCCTCCCAGGAGACCCGCCAGTTCCAGAGCCGTGAGCGCCAGCGGTGCCGCACGCACGACGGTCCCTCGCAGCCTCGACCAGAGTGATGGGCGTGAGGACTTACTCTCAGCAGGTTTCGATGACTTTGATATCGATGCGGAAGGTTGTTCTCTCGGAGCGGAACCGATGTTCGGAGCCGATTCGGATACAGGCGGCTCGATCAGATGTTGAACTTTGTCTCCCATCAACTCTGATTCCAAGTTGCGGGTCGGACGTTCGAGCGGGGGCAGAGGGAGAACTGAGGTCGACTCTACTTCTGCTTCAAGGTGTCCGTCAGATTCGGGCGAGTGTTCGGGAATATCGTCAGATACAGCTGGTTCCCAGCTGCTTGTCTCGGGCCGAGTGAGTTGATCCCACAAAGCCTGTTTGCCGTCATACCCGACGATCCGACGATCTTCGATCTCGAATGTCGGGAGCGAGTAAATGTCGCGTTGGGCAGCGGCATCACGATGGAGGTCAGCATCGATCCACTTCACGCAGAAGTTTGAGGTCAGTGCCTGACGAAACGCGGCGTCCTGACACATGTCTTGCCAGAATTGCTGACACGGTGGGCATGCTCGCGAGGTCCAAATGACAAGAGTGGGACACGAAGAACAGCAGGCGGTCAGTGATGTCGCTTCAGCACCTGTTGACGGGTTCACTGTAGGTGCTGCGATCGAAACCGTTTGCAGCATTGTGAAAGTCACTGCTGCAGGAATCAGCATTCGACGCATGAGGTGCTCCGGTGATACGAGGCAATTCGATGGTATTTGCCGGTGCGAACGAGTTGACGCAGAAGTCGTCCCGGGTGGAACCGGGTCGGGTTATCGTGATTCATCCGAGCGAGTCGCATGAGCACTGCCGCAATCAGCTCCGAGCAGAAGAGACGTTCCAGGTCCGCTCCCGGGAAGAGTCGGGTGTGCTGAAACATGCGTGTCCCCGAGAGCAGGGCTCCACTGATGTCATAGCGAACGTCCCGTCTGACGAAGTAATCGAGAAGAATCCGGGAAAGCAGTTGGGACTCAGTGTTGCTCAGGCGATTGATGTCCGTGAGCCGGTAGAGATCGACACGTCCATTGTCCTGAACGTAGTCACGAATGCGTTCAATGGGGCGATGAGCCTGCACGCCTGTGACGGATCGCTTACGAATGAGACAGGGATGTGAACAAAGTGTTGTTGATTCGACCCACAGCGTCTGTTCCTCAACCCGGCAACAGATGGCGACGTGCGAGGGAGGACTGCGGAGTTCACGCGGACCGAGAAGCGAAGCGGTCCCGTAACGAATGATCCAACTGGTCCAATCGACGCCGTAACAGGCAGCGATATCTCCCGGTTGAAGAGCGAGCGGAGAGACTGGTGCAAGCATGATGCCAACCGTTGAGGTGTGTGTCGGAACACGGATTCATCGACCGCAACCGTATTCACCCCAACAGCGTTGGTTGCGCAAGGCTTGCGACGATTAAAGTCGTTCCTTCTGCTGATTCCCAATGTTCGATCAAGATTGCGTCTCCTGAGGTGCTTGACGCTCAAAACTTTGAATCTGCCTGAAATCGCCGAATGTGAGAGATATTCAGGGAAATCCGAGGAGGATCGGGGGTTCAGCGCGTTGTTCAGAGAGAGATCAGTGCAACTGTGAGGGGCACGGTGTAGACAGTCGGCGACTTGCAGGTTTCAATGGGAGCCGAGGCCACTCGAATCGGCGTCGTCAGTTACGTTTTCGGGAGAGCGACCAATGCGAATTACCTGCAAGAAGTGCGGCACAGAACTCGAACTGCCAGCCGAAACTCAAAGCGGTGACGTCATTCGTTGCGGCAATTGCAGCAAGAAGATCCGCGTGAAGCTGCGACCCTCGCAAGGGCGTGTCGCGGTTCCGGGCAATTCCATCGAGCCAAATCCTGATCACAAAGGTGGTCGAGGACTGCTGGTTGTGCTGACCCTTCTGGTTCTCCTCGGTGTTGGATATGCCCTCTTGACAAACAAGGGCTTCGACATTGCGGATGTCAAAGAGGTTGTGCAACAACGCGTGGCGAACTTCACAGAGGACACGGAGGTTCCCAGTGGTGATACTGATGAACTGGCCGCTCAAGTGACGACGCTGTTTGAAGAGCGATGCCATCGTTGCCACGGAGAAGGGGGAAGTGACGAAGGTGGGTTCAACTTCGTCGTGAGACTGGACAAGCTGACCGAGGATGATGCGTATGTTGCCGCTGGTGACGCGGAGGATTCTTACCTATTCACGCGAATTGAAGACGGCGAGATGCCCCCTGCGGGAGAAGGGGAGCCGTTCACCGAAGATGAAATCGCATTAGTCCGCCAGTGGATTCTCGCGGGAGCCAAACCGGTCGGTGGAACCAGCGATGGTCCTGAGCCGGTCAGCAACGACAACTTGCTCCTGGCCATGCGTGAGGACCTGCAGTCGCTGGATGAAACAGACCGTCGTCAGACGCGGTACTTCACGTTGACTCATCTGTATAACGCCGGGTTATCACAGGACGAGATGGAGACGTACCGTCTCGCGATGGCCAAGCTTTTGAACAGCCTGAGTTGGGAACCGAGATTGGTCACCCCGCAACGTGTTGGAGAACAGGAGACTCTACTCCGGATCAACCTTACGGAACTCGGTTGGAATTCCGGGACTTGGGATGCGATCGTCGAGACTGACCCCTATGCGACGACTGTTTCGACTCCTGACGGCTTGGCGATTCGCGACCTGACCGGGACCGATGTTCCCAACGTGAGAGCTGACTGGTTCGTTTCACGTGCGGCCAGGGCTCCGTTGTACTATGACATCCTGGGAATTCCGGAGCAGTTTGACGATCTGCTCAAGCGGCCAGAGATCAACCTCGATGTCGATCAAAATATTGCTGACGACAAGGTGGTGCGAGCGGCCTTCGTCGAATCGGGTGTCTCAGACAACAACCGACTGATCGAGCGTCACGCGTTCACGCACGGCGGCTTCTGGGTGAGTTACGATTTTGCGTCCAGCACCGACAGTCAGAATGTTCTTGAACACCCGCTCGGGCCGGACGGTCCAGATTCATTCGATCATGACGGCGGTGAGATCATCTGGAACCTACCGAACGGGTTGCAGGCCTATATGCTTGTTGACGGCGACGGCAATCGTATCGAAAAGGGACCCATCTCGATTGTCGCTGACGACAAACAATCGGACCGGGCAGTCGTGTGTGGGCTTTCCTGCATGTCATGTCACTCGAACGGCATGATCCGCAAGCAGGACGAGGTGCGACCGAATGTGCTCGCCAACCGTGACGCTTTCCCCAACGCGGACCGCATTCTTCGACAATACCCGGATGCTGAGGTGATCAACGGAGTTCTCGACGAGGATGCTGCACGGTTTGAAGGTGCGCTCAAGTCATTGGGGTTAGATCGTCTGACGGAGACAAGCGAACCCGTGTATCACATGGCCAAGCGGTTCGAGCAGGCGGTCGACCGTTCACTTGCCGCGGCCGAGTTTGGAGTGACGGAAGAGCAGTTCGTTTCACTTCTGGATGAAACACCGGAAATTGCTCGCGTGCTGGGGCCGCTGAAGCTGCCGAACGGTAAAGTCAAACGCAAACAGTTCCTGGCCGAGTTCAAAGAAGCTGCACAGCAGTTTGGACTAGGGAACGCGTTTGGAGAGAACAATACATCAGTAACGACTCAAATCGCATCGACGACACCTACGACTCCGAACGCTATCAAGCAGCCGAGAGTTGTCAACAACCCATCAATTGCCAATCCAACTGCTCCGATTGCCCCGGCCGCTCAATCCGTCCCAGCAGCAACTGATGTCCCGACTGCTGTCCCAGATGCTCCTCCGGCAACTCCTCCCACTGGGAATCCTCCGACTGTCGCTCCCTCGGGAGATGTTCCAGATGTCGAGGTCACACCGCTGACTCCTGAGGATTTCATCCACACTTGGGTCAACAATCAGGGCGAGGAGATATTGACTGCCCGCTTCATGACCGTGACCCGAACGGGCGATGTCCGCGTCGAGTTGTTGCCTCGTCAGTGGTCCATCGGCCAAAACGAAGATTACCAGCGTGAGGTTACCGGAGTGTTCTGGGTCTTCACCGGTGACCCGACGAAGGATCATCTTGTCCGCATCGGTGATGTCTCATTACCGGATGCACCCCTGAACTACATTGACGTTCCACGAAGTGAGTTCAGCGAAGAGGATCAGGCGTACCTGCAACACCTCGAAAAGCTTGTTTCATACGCCAAAGTGAGTAAGGGACGCGTCCGATACTACACGCTGCCCTGGGATGTGCTGGCGGTTACGGATCAGCAGTATGTCTACGACTTGCTGGCCGCCATTGAAAAGGCGCAGCCTCAAGTCACGGAACCGTTGCCGCCCGCGCTACCGAGCGAGACGCCCCCTGTCGCTGGTGGTCCTCCACAGCAGGAAGGTCCCCCGGCTGATCTTCCCCCCGGCGACCCGACACCTGAGGGAGTCATTCCGCAACCAGGACCTCCGCAGGCGCCACCACGACGTCAGCCCGACTATTGAGATGACGGATCGCAAATGATTTCGAAGAGCCACGACATGTCACGGTCACTGCTTTGCCTCAGTGTATTCACCTGTTTCTCCATCGCACTTCTCTGTCTGTGCTTTTTTGCCTGCTTTCCGTCTTCTGCCGGTGCGACGGACTTCTATGTTTTCTACCTCGGCGGACAGTCCAACATGGACGGTTACGGTCAGGCTTCGGAGTTGCCCGCAGATTTGCAGGGAGAGGTCGAGAGAGTGCCGATCTTTCACGGCAACAAAAGTGCGGATTGTACGCCGGTGGACGGACGCGGCATGTGGACAACCCTGCGACCGGGACATGGTTTCGGTTTCAAGTCTGACGGGAAGAAAGTGACATACTCGGACCGCATCGGGATCGAACTCACTTTCGCCCGGCGTCTGCAGGAGTTGCTTCCTGACAAGCGAATCGCACTGATCAAGTATTCACGCGGTGGCACTTCGATCGACGAAGATGCTGCTGGCAGATTTGGTTGCTGGGAACCTGACTTTGAACAGGGCGAAGGAGAAGGCCACGGCATCAATCAGTACGATCATTTTCTCGCCACCATTCGTTACGCGATGTCGGACAGCGACATCAACGACGATGGCGAAACTGATCGATTGATCCCGGCAGGCATCATCTGGATGCAGGGAGAAAGCGATGCTGCTTACACTGCTGAAATCGCAGATCGTTATGAGGCCCATCTCAAACGGCTGATGGACCTCATGCGTGCTGCTTTGAGATCAGATGATCTTCCGGTTGTCATCGGCCGCATCTCGGACTCCGGCCAGGATGATGATGACGGCCAAGTCTGGGAGCACGGCGATACAATCCGTACGGCTCAAGCAGCTTTCGTGAAGAAAGACGGCCACGCCGCTCTCGTCACGAACACCGATGAATACGGCTACTCCGACCGCTGGCACTACGATACCGCTGGTTACATTGATTTGGGGCAGCAGTTCGCAGAGGCTTGGCTGTCGATTAGTGAAATGAACATGCCTCAACAGGAAAACGCCAGTGGTGGCAACTCAGAAAGTTCGACTGATCCTTGAAGCTACTTCGATTCGATCTTCGGTGAGAGTGATTCAACTCAAGCGAATTCCGGACGTCGTCTTCGCAGTTGGTCTTTCAGCCGGGCGACAATGCTGGAGTGCATTTGGCTGACGCGACTTTCGGAGAGGCCAAGCGTCTGCCCAATCTCCTTCATGGTCAGCTCTTCGTAGTAGTAGAGAATCACGATCAGACGTTCGTTGCGGTTGAGGCCTTTGGTGACCAGACGCATGATGTCGCGTTTCTGGATGCAGCCCGTCGGATCTTCTCCTTTGACATCTTCCAGAATGTCGATCTCGCGGACGTCCTTGTAAGAGTCGGTCTCGTACCACTTCTTGTTGAGACTGACGAGGTTCACGGCACTGGCATCAGCACGGAGTTTGTGGAACTCATCGAGAGAGAGTTGCATCTTCTCAGCAATTTCCGTGTCGAGTGGCGGTCGGCCGAGTTTGGCTTCAAGCGATTTTCTTGCGGCCCCGAGTTTGCTGGCTTTGCTGCGAACAAGCCGGGGAACCCAGTCCATGGTCCTGAGTTCATCGAGCATGGCCCCGCGAATTCTCGGGACGCAGTACGTCTCGAACTTCACACCGCGGTTGAGATCGAACGCATCGATCGCATCCATGAGGCCAAACACTCCCGAAGAAATGAGGTCGTTGATGTCGACCCCTTCCGGAAGTTTGGACCAGACTCGCTCCGCGTTGTAGCGGACGAGGGGGAAGTATTGTTCAATCAGACGATTGCGAAGATCCTGATTACTTTGGTCCAACTTGTAGTCAGCCCAAAGTTGTTGGATCTCAGGGGTTACCCTCGTTGCCATGCAGTCCTCCGTGACAGCAGCATCTTGCTGTGTGTCCAGTTGTCGTCCCTGACAGGTGACGCCTCACCGCTCGAAGCACGATGCGATGCAAGCGCATCGGACCATACTGACGGAAAAACATCACTTCGTATGTATCGACCAATCATGGTCGGCATGTTCATAAAAACTCGTGAAAGCTACGTAACCGTCAGACTCTGCCATCGGGCATGCCGACAGTTCGGGTGTGAAAATTTAGGAAGGTCTTCGATGCACAGTGTCGACGACGTTGCCGGAACGCTCTTTCAGCCCTTGTGATCTGGTCACTTGCTTGTCCAATTCGAGTTGAAGACGCACAAGAGCGTCGCGCATTGACGACGCTCGGAAAGAGTAGACCTTGGACATTCGAGAAGAATCCAGGAAAGGTAAGTGAGATGGTGGTGCGAGGAAGAACCGCCTCACCGTCTGTGAGAACTCGCACGCAGAGTGCTCGTTCAGACAGGCTGGTGACGTTTAGGTGATTCAGATTGTTAAAAGGGAGACTCCCACCGAGTGGAGTGTCATTGCTCAGAATTCGGGTGAAGTTTGTCATACTTCGTTGACACTGCTGGACAAGCCAGCAATGGCACCCGTGATCCAAGCGGTGACAGACCACCAGGAGTCAGTAATGTGACTTCAAATGGGACGTTCCTCGAACGACTCAGAAACACCGCCGTCCATCAGCGGACTGGCAGCGAGTCGAGTGTTCGCAGATTGAATTGTGTCTTGGGAAATTGAGTCTCGTGGGCGGGGCGGGATTGATATCCGAACGATCAAACTTCCGTCCAGCCTGAAGCGCCCACGAAACGTAAGAATCATTCCGGCAGTTCCTGCAGTCGTACCGGAACCTCCATCCAATCAATGAGTTGTGCCCCGCAAGCGGCACCCGCCTGGTTGACACTTACGCCGATGCTCACGCACGTTCTGCCGAACTCGCGGCACACAACCTCCTGATGACCGGTCTGAGTCCTCTCAGTCGGCGAGGGAAAGATCCGTATTCAGCAGAGAACTGTGTCGCGAACGCAATCCTTCGGCACCGGATGTATGATGCGACATATGTCGGATGACCCCTCAAAAACGCATGGTGATCGCCTGAGATGGCGCATGCCCAGCGTCGGCGTTCTGGCCCTGTTCGCTGTCCTGTTCCTGTTGGGAGTTGCCTTACTGACATGGCGCGTCTCCCGTTCCGGGATTCGCCGTGTTCTGTCCCTCGGCGGTGAAGTCAGTGTTGATCCAAATCGGGTTTCTCGTTTCGCAGTCAACTGGAGTGGAATCGATCTGCTTCAACTTTCAACCGACCACGATGTCGCATTCGTTTATCTTGAAGGACCTGAGATCGACGACGAGATCATGCCGGTTCTCAGGCGATTTCCAAATCTTCGGATCGTTCAACTGGAGGGAACCACTGTAACCGACATTGCATTGATCGAGGTGGCAGGTATCTCGCAGCTGAATCATGTGTCTCTCTCCGAGTCACCGGAAATCACAGATGAGGGAATCGCGTTGCTGGGCAGACTACCGAAACTTCGACATGCCAGATTGGAGGGACTCTTGATCTCGGGGGCAAATCTTGGTCAGCTCAGCCACCTTGAGATCCTCGATCTTGATTATTGCCCAAGGCTGGGGTCAACCGTGCTTCAGGAATTGTGCGAGATTCCGAATCTACGAAATCTGTCCCTGTACGATTCGCATATCACGAACGCCTGTTTTCAGGACATCAAAGGAACACCGAATCTTGAAGAACTCGATCTCAGCAAGACCAGGATCACCGACGGCAGTCTGACGACCCTTGTCGAGAAATTTCCCGGCATCAAGATTCTGTATCTGGAAAATCTCCGTGGGGTCACTGATGAAGGTGCACGACAATTGACGGAGCTGACCTTGTTAGAACATGTGTCCATTCACGGATGCCGAATCTCAAACGAGGCAGCCAAGTCACTGCAAGATTCTATACCACGCTGTAAGGTCTACCATGAATCCCTGGAAGAGTAGCTTCCTCCCCTGAGATGCCCCGGGACCGAAGCTTGGCCATCGTTGGGGGTTGTTTGAGCCTCCGACCCATTTTCATCGGCCATT
Source organism: Planctomycetaceae bacterium (assembly GCA_020426325.1). Taxonomy (GTDB): domain Bacteria; phylum Planctomycetota; class Planctomycetia; order Planctomycetales; family Planctomycetaceae; genus JAHBXU01. The sequence goes on from JAGQQG010000058.1 coordinate 26,955, forward strand.
CTCATCGCCAGGTGACGACCGGGCTACCCTCTGCGCGAACGCCTGATACACTTCCCGTGTCGGCGAAGTAGGCCGTTCTATGGAGACAATGTGAGGACAGGAAGGACCTGTGATGTCTGCTGAAGAGACGCGTGAGAGCGAGAAAAAACTGGATGTGATCCGTCAGATTGTGGCGGATGATGTGGCTGCCGGGACGCATGGCGGGCGGGTACAGACACGGTTTCCTCCGGAGCCGAATGGGTATTTGCACATCGGCCACGCCAAGTCGATCTGTCTGAACTTCGGTATCGCGCAAGAGTTTGGAGGCCGATGCAATCTGCGGTTTGACGACACGAATCCGACCAAGGAAGACGTCGAGTATGTGGACTCGATTCAGGCAGACGTCCGCTGGCTGGGCTTTGAATGGGACGGGCTGTTTTTTGCGTCCGACTACTTTGAGCAACTCTACGAGTGGGCCTGTCAGCTGATCCGGCAGGGGGATGCCTATGTTGACAGCCAGTCGACGGAGGAGATTCGAGCTCAGCGGGGAACGTCGTCCGAGCCTGGGACCAACTCGCCGCACCGGGACCGGTCTGTCGAGGAGAATCTGGACCTGTTCGCCAGGATGCGGGCGGGGGAATTTGCAGACGGTGAGCATCTGCTGCGTGCGAAGATCGACATGGCGTCGAAGCACCTGATCCTTCGAGATCCGCCCATGTATCGCATCCGGCATGCGGAACATCATCGTACGGGGAACGACTGGTGCATCTACCCGATGTATGATTACGCCCATGGCGAAAGCGACTCGATCGAGGAAGTGACGCACTCGATCTGCACGCTTGAGTTCGAAACGCACAAACCTCTGTACAACTGGTTCATCGAGAAACTGGGCATCTTTCCTTCAAAACAGTATGAGTTTGCCCGGCTCAGTCTGACTTACACAGTCATGAGCAAGCGAAAGCTTCTGGAGCTGGTGGAAGGTGGTTTTGTCGATGGCTGGGATGATCCGCGGATGCCTACCCTGTGCGGGCTTCGTCGCCGGGGCTACACGCCTGAAGCGATTCGGGCCTTCTGCGACACCATTGGCATCACCCGCTACAACGGCATGACGGACATGGTCGTGCTGGAGAACGCCCTCCGTGCCGATTTGAACACACGGGCCGAGCGGCGGATGGCGGTGCTTCGACCGTTGAAGGTTGTGATCACCAACTATCCCGAGGGGCAAAGCGAGGAACTGGAGGCGGTGAACAACCCGGAGGATGAATCGGCTGGAACCCGGATGGTGCCTTTTGGTCGTGAGTTGTTCATCGAGCAGGAGGACTTCATGGAGGATGCTCCGAAGAAGTTCTTCCGGTTGGCCCCCGGCCGCGAGGTTCGTCTGCGTTATGCGTACTTCATCACGTGCACGGATGTGATCAAGAACGACGCAGGGGAGATCGTGGAACTGCGTGCAACCTATGATCCGGCCACCAAAGGGGGAGACGCCCCGGATGGCCGCAAGGTCAAAGCGACTTTGCATTGGGTGAGTGCTGATCACGCAATCAATGCAGAGGTGCGACTCTACGATCATCTCTGCAAAGTGGAGGACCTCAGCAAGGTTCCGGAGGAGGAAGACTGGAAGTCCTATCTCAATGAGAACAGTCTTGAAACGCTCACTGATTGTCGACTGGAGCCCTCGCTGGGCGACTTTGAATCAGGAACGCCTGTTCAGTTCGAGCGACTGGGTTACTTTACGCAGGATGCGAAGACCTCGGCGAACGGGAAGCCGGTCTTCAATCGGAGTGTCACCCTCAAAGATGCCTGGGTGAAGGCTCAAAAAGGCTGATCGAGTTGCTCATCACTTCCTCCCCAGACCGGCAGGAAATGCGCAAACCAACGTCCTGACGGGGGAGATTCCGGCCGAATTGTCGGCAAGTCGCGAGTGCGGCTTGAGACAAAATCTGGCGTCTGTTACTCCTCCGCGAATGGCCGGATCACTGCGCCGGCTGATGGACGATTTCCTTCCGCATGAGGCATGCCATGAGGGCATCCTTCGCCTTATTTCTTTTCACAATACTGCTTGTGGTGATGAGCACCGCAGACAGGGCGAGCGCGGAGTATCCGTACACAGTCCCCGAATTGCCGCCTCTCGAAGGCATGTACGCGTCTGCCCCCCCGATGTCCTATGACCCGAACCTCACGGTTCCGGGAGACTATGGACCTGGACCGGGAGATGATTATCTCTCAGATCAGTATCCGGTTGATGATTTTGGTGGTGATGTGGGACCAGGTGGTTATCCCATCGATGACCCAGTCCCAGGATTCGAAACCGTGTTCGCGAATGGGGCACCGATCTGGGTTGGGCACATCGCTTCGCTCTATATGCCTGGAACGGAACGCGCGATCTGGAACGGGGAACTCTTCCTCCCCTTGTGGCAGGATGGACGGAACTTGTGGTTCTTCAACATGCGTGGACAGGTTGATGACCAGGATGCAGGTGAGTTCAACGTGGGTAGCGGATTCCGCACCATGGCTTGGCCGGGCTGGGTCTTCGGCAGCTATCTGTTCTACGACCGATTGAATTCATCAAACGACAACGGCTATTCACAAGCCACGCTGGGTGTTGAAGCGATGGATGTGTTCTGGGACTTCCGCTTCAATGTGTATTTCCCCGAGTCGAAGGCGAAAGCCGTCTCTGCTCCTCCGTCGGCGACGATCTCCAACGGGACGGTCGTCGTGAACAGTGGTGTGGAACGAGCCTACTGGGGCGTCGATTTTGAAACAGGTGCTCTGCTTTGGTCCTGGGGACCGAACGCGGATCACGAGCTTCGCGGGTTTGTCGGTTTCTATCACTTTGACCATTCCGAACCGGGCTTCGATAGCATTACAGGCCCACGCGCTCGCATGGAATGGCGAGCGTACGACCTGCCATACTTTGGAAACGGTTCTCGATTCACCTGTGGTTTCTCCGTTCAGGCAGACTCTGAGCGGGGAGGTGACGCGTCAGTTTTTGCGGGATTGCGAATCCCACTCGACCCCTGGGCCAATGCACGACGACCGCTTTCCCAACTGCAGCGACGCATGCTTGACTCGGTTGTTCGCGACGTCGATGTCGTGACGAACGTCGTCGGGCGATCTGAGGCAGCCATCAACACCAATACCGGAAGGGTCATCCAATCCGTCCGGACACTGCAGAATGGAGACAACCTTGCTAACGAGATTCCCGATGCGGGCGAAGACTCTCTCGTGGTGATCGATGGGACTGACGGCGACATCTACAGCACTTCGTCCGTCAATGTGGAAACGGGACAGATGGTGATCGGAGGCGGCATGCAAATCGCCGTCGTCGGAGAACGGACGGGATTACCTGCGACCTTTACGGCACCGGGTAAGCGACCGAACATCGAGTTTGGTGCAGCGACCAGCAGTCAGTATCACACTCCCCCAGCCGGCTTTGTCATGGCCGATCAGACATTCCTGAAGGGGATCAATATCCGCAGCGGCAAGCCAGCTGTCTGGGTCAACCACGCCGACGATGTCACCATCGATGATGTCTACATTCGCGATTCCGATGGTGCCGGAATTGCAATTCAGAATGCCAATCATGTCGACATTGATCATGTGACGATCGACGAAGTCAACGGCCCGCGGCTCAGTGGAGCGATCCTAAGTACAGAGGCGACCTACGAATCCGCTCCCTTGCGTCAGGGTTCCGGAATCTTCGCGGTGAATTCGAAGGACATCTCGATTCGCAACTCCAGCATTCGGGAAACCGACGGTCCCGGGATCAGTCTGAGAAATACCGAAGATGTGACAATCGAGAACGTCAAGATTGAAGGAGTCCGGCATGACTACGAGTATTGGTATGTCGCAAGTCCCCCGGCTGACATACTCAATCCCGGATTGCCCCCTGTGATCATGTGGGCTCCCAACAGGACCGGAATCGAACTGATGGATACGACCAATACCAGCATCTCCCACGTCAGTATCAAGTCCTACGGGACCTTCGGTATCTGGGGGAACCGAGTTACGGACACATCGATCGATCAGGTCAGCATCAAAGATGTCAGCAAAGGGATCTACCTTCGAGATGCCTCCGGGTTCACTCAAATCATTAACTCTCAGATTACAGACGGTACGTCCGAGACCGGCATTGAGGTAACAAACTTGAGCAGCAATCCTCTCGACCTGTTGATCTCGGAGAACATGATTGATAATCAACAGATCAAGCTCAAGTTCTTCAACGAGACCAACGCCACGGCTCGGCTCGTCGAAAATGAAATCGGTGGAGATGGGATGTCTGTCGAAATCCTCGGCTCCGGTACCGGTACGAGCAGCATTGGGTTGTTCGATAACCAGTTGAAAGGGATGGTTGACCTGACCGCATCGGGTGAGAGAGTTCTGAATCTCGTTCTTCAGGACAACAATCTCACCCCCGGTTCCAACCCACACTCGATCACGAGCCAGGATGATGCCTCGACCTACCTGCTCTATGGCGGAAACAGTTCGTCAAGCCAGGTGATCTTCGAGAACGACGGTGCGTTCTTCGGGGTTGAGCCATTCACCGGGAACAATCATTCCCCGACATTGATGGGTGACTTTGACACGCTCACGATCGGCACGCTTCAATCTCGCGCCCCCGCTCTGTTCGACTGATCCCGGAAGAAGACCGCTCGTAATATGCCGTCCCGGATTTCGAGCGTGGTTCTGAGATTGAGTCACTGGAGAGTCGACACACGGCATAATTGTCGGATCGACTTGGTCGTGACACCCGGTTGCAATCGAGGGCATGTTCTCGATCGCACAACCGAATGATGCAGCCAGACTTGACGCTGATCCGGTGGCATGTCAGATTCGCAGTCCTTCCCTTGGCTTCTGCGAGCTGAGCAACTTCCCCGCCGACGGACTCTGCCTCATGTCACACCAGCCCGAACAGTCGAAGCTGACTGGTATCGCCGTCATCCTTTTGGCCATCATTCTAGGGGGAATGGCCGCCGGGATGGGCTGGGGGATTCGCGGGCAGTACGGCCATGAGACCGGTGCCATGATGGCCGGTATCCTGTTCAGTCTTGTGATGGTGTTCCTGTATGGAGCACAACTCACATCGCTCACGGGAGCACGGGCCGCAGCCCTGTGTGCACTGGGCATCTCGATCGGCGGTTCGATGACGTACGCTCAGACCGTTGGCCTGACGAAAGATGCACCTCTGATTGGAAACTGGGAAGCCCTGCGTTGGGGGTTTCTCGGCCTGTTTATCAAGGGGGGCATCTGGATCGGTTACGGCGGTGTCCTATTTGGAATGGGGCTCAGCGGTCGACGTTATCGCCCGCTCGAACTCATCCTGCTGCTGATGTCAGCCCTGCTGATCTTCTTCTTCGGTGTGTGGCTCATCAACTCTCCCTTTGATCCGGAGAACAAGATCCTCCCACGGATCTACTTCTCGGATGACTGGTACTTTGAACCTGAGGAGGCAAACCCTCGCCCGGAAGTCTGGGGCGGTCTCCTGCTCGCACTGATTACTCTCATCGGATACGCCCGCATTGCCAAGGGGGATCGGCTGGCACTGCGACTGGGACTGTGGGCGTTCGTCGCCGGCGGGATTGGTTTTACCCTGGGTCAGGCGATTCAGTCTTATCATGACTGGAACCGCGAAGCTCTGGAACAAGGGCTACTCACTCATCTGCCGAAGAACATCAACTGGTGGAACTTCATGGAGACCGGCTTCGGCGTCGTCTGGGGAGGCATCCTGGCCTTGGGAGTCGGACTCAATCGACATCTCATCGCGATGCCCGATAACCCTGACGATGTTGAGATCACCCCGGTCGCAGAATGGCTGCTGGTCATCCTGCATACCGGGTCGATTATCGGTCACGAGTTTCTGGTCATACCTCGCCTCGATGCCTTCATGAGTTACGCCATCACGATGATCATCATTCCGGTCACTTGCGTAATGGCAGGACGGTACTGGCCCTATCTGATGTCGCTTCCGATCATTGCCGCTCCGATCGCAGGAAAGACGGTGCGCGAGTTGTGCTTCAAGCAGCAGCCTCCAGAAAACAACCTCGAACTATGGATCGGTATCGCAGCCTACATCGTGCTGCCGCTCGTCATGATGACGTTGCTGGCTGTGCTACTTGCGCGACGTGGACAACACGGCGAGGGAGCACGACCGTTCGCAAGGTGGTCACTGCTCCTCGCAACCTGGGTCTACTTCTGGTTGAACTTCGCATTCTTCCACTTTCCGTGGCCCTGGATTCCTGTCGACGAATGGACCGGTCGGACCCCCAATGGTCTGGTCTTCGCGCTCTGTGCAGTCACCCTGACGTTGGCAACCCTTGCTTACGGATGGCGGAGGCAACCGGCACAGGACGCCCTCGGCTCCGAGTGACGCCAGAGCCTGAAAGAACGATTTGAGTGCTTCGGAATCACGCGTTCCTGTGTAACGAGTGCCTCGGCCTTCACTCATGGAACAGGCATGATTGCTGAATCATTGTGCGACCTGTGTGCGGCGTGCTCTCAGCTGTCCGCGCAAAACGTTGCAGTTGAACACTTTTCTGCTTGATGTCGCTCATGGCATGAACGTTGCTCTTGCCAGCAATCGCTCGCCGATCTTTGCAGGAGGAAAGTGTCATGAGAGTCAGGCTGTATGAAGTCGGCGAACGCTGTGGTCATGTCCACTGGCTCGATGATCTGCCGGTCGCAATTTCAACCACAATCCAGGGAGAATTCTGTACGGGGAAGGCGGAACAGTCTGAAGCCAAGTGCGTGATCGCCGAAGACCGAGGCAATCTGGTGATCGAAACCTGCTCCGACACGGACGAGGTTTTCCTGAATGACATGCCGATCGAACAGGGCGGACTCATGCCGGGAGATTCGTTGAGGGTCGGTTCACACTGCTTTGTCGTCTCCTACGAGCGCGTGACGACCGAGCCGTCACCCCCGTGTCGCTTTCGCCTGCCCGATTTGACAGTTGCGAGATCGTGAACCGACACTTCGTCACTGGACATCAAAGTCCGACGAATCGAAGAATTCGGTTTCATCCGACCCAGCTGCAAATCCGAAGCTAGTGTTGAGAGGTCACATTGCGTGCTGTCCGTGAGTTCGACGGCATGCATCCCGTTCCTCCAACATCTGGTGAGATCATGCGTTATGTCAGTCTGTCGGTCCTCTGCCTGTTCCTGGCTCTCGGGACTACGCGTCTCGTTTCCGCACAGGTGTCCGATGCATTTCCGGATGCCAGGCAAGTTGACGCCGTGATTGCCAAATATCTGAATGATCTCCCCAAACGGCAGGAGACGGACTTGATCACCTCCGATGACATCCAGGGTCTCTTCAAGGAGCTGGAACACATCGGCTGGAACGTCAGCGATCAACGGGAAATCAACCAGCGTCTGCTCAAGGACTCCGACTGGATGGTCAAGCAGCTCCGCACGAAGCAGGGGACCAAGTTCATGCGAAAGATCGCCGATTTCCCCGGAGGATATGCACAGCTCGATCTGATGCGGGAATCAAAGCAGGGACAGAAAGAGGTCGCGGGGATCATTACGACGCCCGGAGGGGAGGAACTGATCGAATTTCTCACCACCAGCAAAGTCGGTCACAACACGAGTAAGCAACTCGCTGCAGAACACCCCAAGAAATCCAAGCGAGTTGCTGAGCGACTCTATACGAAGGCAGACATCGCCAAACAGCTCAACATGAGCTACGCAGCCGAAGCCAACCGCCGCGCAGAGGCTGCTGCCGCTCTCAATCAGAACTGAGAGAAGCCCGGTTCACCAACCGTGTGGGCTTTCATCGAATGATGTCTCGACTCAATGGTGAGCATGGCTGCTACAACTGTGAGATGCGATACCCCGGTTCATCACTGTTGAACAACTCGGGCAGCCAACGGGCACCCAGACCAGCGCGATCGGAAAGAGGGATGCCCCCGCTGCTCACCGCGATCGTCTCGTCGATCAGTCTGGGGTACAGAGTCGCGATATGCGCTCGAACGGTCTCCTGATACGTCACTCCTGCGACAGAAGCTGCGATGTTGAGACCGGCCAGCAGAGTGAACGGACCGGTACAGTCGTGCATCAGGGTCGGGATGTTGTAAGCCTGAGCCAGTTCCGCAATTCGTCGAGTCTCACTGATGCCGCCGACCCATGTGGGATCGATCATCACGTAGTCAGCCGCGTGACGCTCCAGCACCTGCCGGTACTGCTCGCGGGTGACGAGCATCTCACTCACCGCAACCGGCACGTTGGCAGCACGTCGGAACTCGGCCAGCGTGTCGACATTATCAAGACGCAGGACATCTTCCAGCCATAACGGGCGAAACTCCCGCATCGCACGAGCAATGTCCATTGCAGCCGGCCAGGCGAAGAACCCGTGCCCATCCAGCAGGACATCCATCCGGTCTCCAACACGCTCTCGAATCGCTCGAAACGGTGCAACACCACGCTCGACGTCAGCGGAACTGAGCCGGAGTCCGCCCGACTTTCGATAGACTGCATCGAAAGACCACAGCTTCATCGCTGAGTAACCGGCCTCGAGCAGTTCCTCCGCAAGTTCTCCGGGCCGGTGCTGACTCGACCAGTTATCTTCGAGCGGACCGGGCTGACCCGGATCACCGTGACCGGGCCAGCCAGCATGCGCGGGTTGATCACGTCGACGTCCTCCATACGCAGGACCACCGCAACTGTTGTATACCGGGACAACATCACGCACCGGCCCGCCTAACATTCGCCAGACCGGCTGCGAACAGAGCTGACCACGGATGTCCCACAAAGCCAGGTCAACCGCAGAGAGTGCCCGCAACTCGGCCCCCACGCCGCCGAAGGCCGTCATCCGCTCAAACAGAAACCGCCAGTGACTCTCGACCGCCATCGCATCCGCACCGAGCAGCCGCTGCGCCATCCAGTCATGCAGCACCGCCGCAGCCGCCTCGGGGATGTAATACGTCTCCCCATGACCAATGACCGCCTCACCGCCTACGGTCCCTGCATCGGTATGAATCCGCAGACACAACAACCCCGGCATCACTTCCGACGGAATGACCGTCTCAATCGCAGTGATCCGCGGCCCACGAGCATAAGCATGCTCCTGCATCGGACCGGAGGCCCGCTGAATAAACGGATTATCAGAACCATCAGGTAAAGACATCAGAGTATTGCTCTTGCTAAGTACGTGGCTTCGAATCTCAAACGAGCCTTAAGCGTAATCACGTGAGGCTCATGCATCCTAAGAACGCGTTTGAAAAGTGGTGTTGAGGTGATTTGATGTTCACGTTACATCTCTGGCATGGCAAGGAAGCGAT
>JAGQQG010000059.1 GCA_020426325.1 Planctomycetaceae bacterium
CGATGATTTGTTCCTCGGCTTCCTGCAACTCGCCTGCCTGTTCACTACGATTCAACGGTTATGAAACCGGCTCCTGTAACGACATTGCATTTGCACCTCTCGATCTCGCAATTACTATGGTACAACTGACTCGTCTGAGGAAGAACCTAATTCCGGAGGATGCTGAGCCATCACTGCCTTCCGCATCGTTGTGACGTGGGTGGGGGTCATGATTTCGCCGTGTGAGGATGAACCCCACCAGCGGCCTTTGTAGGTCCCTTTCACTCCTGCACCTGTCCACGATCCCCCAGTTCCGGACTGGTCGAATGCGAGGACATCCAGATCCCCCGCAGCGGGGTCGGTACAGATCACCGCGTAGGCGATATCATGGCCCACCAACCGATACGTGACCGGCACTTCGTCTTGATACTCAGCTGCCTTGCCGTCGACGACGACATGACAGACGACCGTTTTCCCCACGGGAGCGGAGATATTCAACGTGAAGGTGCTCGGCCTCGACAGGTGGGCGACCAGGAAAGCACTGAGTAATCCCAGCGGGATAAGTGCAAGCAGGGCCACGATTCGCGTGGGAGTCACGAGACGCGGGCCGTCCGATGTCTGTTCTGCCTCCATCAGTCACCTCCGGGTGTCAATTGAAAATCGAAGACTCGCTCGATCGCGTTTTCCCCTCCATGTGGCATGGCTTCCCTACCGGCATGTTCTGCCAGATAAGCGATCTGTAATGGGTTCAGTCCCATGAGTCGTGACTCCTCTGTCAGCGACAACGCAATCGACGCCTGGTGCAGAAGTGCTGCGGAGCGGACAGAGTGCCGTACTCGACCAACCTTCGACCCTTCTCGTGTTTTGACCCCCGCTGCGGCCAGTTTGATGAGGCCCTTGAGGAAGTCTGCAATTGGGCCGGTGCGTTCGGCGGCGTGCCACAGGGATTCCCAGGCTTCGTGGGCCTCCCAGTAGTAGCCGTGGTTGAACAGGTCGATGCCGAAGAGATATTGATCGCATCGTTGCCAGTTCTCGATGTCGAGTTCAGCAGACTGTTCGTGCTTGCCGTACATGTGACCTGCGGGATCGCGGATCGGATGAGGCGTCCTGCCCGGCACGTAGGTGTACGGCGGAAGGGGCATCGACGGCAGGTATCGTGGCGGGGTGGTCACGGCCTGATGATATCACATCAGGAAGAGATACCTGCATCGTGAACATCAAGCAGGGAGAGGTTCATTGAACCTCTGAGGAGGACCGCATCAGCGATACGTCGCTCAGCAGATCGATCCGTTCATTCAGCTTCGATAGACCACTCATCATCGCTCTGGTTCGGTCTCATTGTCGGATGACGAATCAGAGGGGGCGTCATCGACGGGCTGGCGTCCTCCGTTTGCCTTTGGTTGGATACGGAGTTGCTCGCGGTACGTTTTCAGGTCGATCGTCCGTTTGGTCAGGTCGAAGTCGATCTCGCGGAAGGTGGTGGCCGAAACGTAGCGGGTCTCGTCCAGCATGCGTTTGCCGGTCCACTTGTCCAGCATTTGAAACTGCACCTGTTGGGCTGGGACGTTGGGAACCCCGGGGCTGAGTCGACGGGCATGCAACACGAGCACCGGAAGGTGAGCAAAGTGTTCGACCAGGAGATTGGTATCCGTCAAGTCTGCCTGCCAGACGAGTCCCTTCCCCGACCGATCGTAGACAGCCAGCGTGCCATTGGCGGGGATCGAATCCACCCGATCCGACCAGTAGCGATTCTCAGATTCATGTAACAGAGAGAGATAAACCTGCTGTCGGTCGCTGATGGCAAACAGGCTCTCGCTGTCATCGATCGCAGCGGCATCGAGCTGACCGATCGTCATGTCGGTCTGATCCGACCAGTTGACCAGCCGCAGATTCCCCCCGGGTTCAAGAGCCAACAGTTCGTCGTCCTTCAACTGGGTGAATTGAGTATTCTCCGGAAAGGTCGCCGTCCAGAGCGGCTTGGCCGTTTGCTCATCGACCAACTGCAGTGTGGAGTCCCGTTTACCGAGACCCAGGAACCCCGATCTCTCCACCGAAAGCGTGACGAGTCCCTGTTCATCAACAGCGATGGCGCTCTTGATCAGATCATTCAGTTCCGGAAGGGAAACAAGCGCTCCGTCCGAGGCATCGAGTGCAAACGGTTCTGCAGGACTCGGCGGAATGACAAACAGATGACGGCAGTTGCCCGTGACCTTTGTATGTGGTCCGATGCCCGTCCGTGTCCAGAGAGTTTCACCGGTCAGCGAGTCGACTGCTGTAATGTTGTTGCGACCGTAATAGCAGACGTAACCCGGATTCCAGACGGCGAGCATGCCCGTTGGGACCGCACGCTGTCGAATCCCATGTGTCATGCGAAACACGGATGCCGTCGTCATCTCCTGCTGTTGATTGGTGAATGCTTGACGCGTGTAACCGTCCGTTGTACTGCGAGTGTCGAAATGACGGTGCCACAACTGCTCGCGATCAGTTAGGTTGAGGGCGTGCAGCACGCCGCGATGCACGAGGTACATTGTCTGTCCAATCGACCCGGCGACGACCAGCTGATTGAACTGCGACTGTGGCTGGAACTGCAAAGGCATCTCCCAGAAACGCTCACCATTCAGTTGATCGACATTGAGCCGTTGCAGTTGCTGCTGGACACGAAACTGCAGGTGATCGAGGGATGGGACGCCGTCTGCTCGATGGACTGACAGCGGCATCACGCGTTTGTTCTGGGATGAACTGACTCGGCTCAGCTCAAACTCGTCGGACGTCCAGTCCGATGGAAGTCCGCCGGAGGGGGAGGAGTCTGTAAGCTGATTTGAGTTATCGACTTGTGCAAGAGTCGTGTCAGTCCAGGTGGCGATCATCGCCGCTGCATCCTCAGCACGGTCCTGATCTTTGAACAACTTCAACAGTGTGGCGACTGCCTGACGGTGTATGTCGGATGGAATACGTTCGCTCAGGAGTCTCAACAAGCGAATCTCCGCCTCTGCCAGCCGATTCTCAGTGAGTGCCCGTGTCGCGAGTTGCTGTTCGAGAGGGACACGAACTGAGTGAAATCTCAGCACGCTCGCCCACCACTCTTGCTCCGCGGTTGCATTTTCAGGGAGGGTCTCGATCAGCGAGGAGATTATTGAGTTGAGGTCCGTCCGTTGATCCGGAGTCAACGCGGACCAGATGGCGGACAGGTGGTGTGACAGCCAGCGGTCGATGCGTACGGTCCCCTCCTCAGTGATGACCATCATGTCGCTCGAGGAGTGGGCTCGTCGCCAGTAGACCTCGAAAGCTTCCGGCAGACGGTCCAGCGCAATCAATCGTTCCGCTTCGAGTTGTTCGACATTCAGTTGCTGTTGAGGTGAGTCGACAAGTTGTCGGAGTATTGAGATGTACTGGTCCGAGTTGGGCAGATCCTTCCTGATGAGTGCCACCAGTGCAGTTCGCAGCAGTCGTCGTCGGGTATCCACTTGAGAGGGAGCGAGATTGTCCTCGGGCAGATGGTTGAGGATCTCGAAGGCTGTGTGGTTGGCTCCATCGATGATCGACAACTCGGCTGCCTGCAGGCCAGCGGCTGATGTGAGTGGCTCTTCGGCCGACTGAGCGAGCGATGTCTCGACAGCTTGGCGCGATGCGAAGCTCGTCATCGCCAGTGGGGACAACGAGAGCAGACGACCATGATCCACGAGAAGATTGCCGAGTGGCTCGTGAGGAACTGAAAACGTCGACTTCTGCGAGATAGATCCGTCCGTCAGCGAGAGTCGCCATAACTGTCCGGAATGCAGGGGCAACAGATAATCGTCGCCGGTAATCACCCCACGACCGGAGGGAGGCCCGTCATCCGTATCAATCTGTGTCTGCCAGATGCGGTGGCCGTCGTGGAGCCGTCGAGCTTCCATTCGATCGGAGCCGACGAGTAGCACCATCCCATCCGCCACTCCGGCAACATACAGGCTCTGTTCTTTCGCGCGATGCCAGCGCTGCTTGCCCGTGAGAGCATCAAGGCAGACGAGCTGCGCTTCGGATTGATTCACCGGATCGGGGAGTTCGGGGGGAGTGAAGATGACATGTCCCGCAGAGAGAATGGGAGCAGAAGGCGCCCAGCGATGATTCACGGGTCCGTTGATCGCGACGGTTGCTTGTCGCGACTGCTGTTGATTCTCGTGACGAGGCGTGACGCGATGGGCCCAGCGAATGCGGTGTTCGTAACGGTCGATTGCCAGCATCCAGCCCACCGTCGTCGGACAGACGATCACACCCGGACCGACAGCCGGTAAAGTCGGCCACCAGCGACGGACCAGATCGGCATCGATTTCTGTGGAGACGGTGGCCAGAGAATGCGACCAGAGCCTCTCGCCCGTCTTTCGATCCAGAACGAACAGGGTCTCCGATCCACGATATTCACCGATCATGAACAACTCCTCGCCATCAACGACCGGAGGTCCCTGAAAAAGCACCCCGGCCATCGGTGGGTCAAATCGATCGTTCAGTTGAGTGCCGCCAACCGTCCAGTCGATCCGTCCTGTCTGGAGGTCGTATGCGACAAGACGATTGGATTCCCAGTCACGCCCGCACGGATCGTCCTGTCGCTGTCGACTTTGAGGATAGCCGGGCTGCTGATAGGAGAGCGTCGCGTGATCCTCCAGCACGAACACCCGTTCGCCGTCGCTGCTGATGAGTCCGTAGACGCCGTCTCGAAACAGTGGCACTGTCAGCGAATGATAGTCGGCTTCATTTCCCTGATTGAGCGGCAGGGGTCTATTCCGGTGTCGATCGATCTCGGTTCCTGGACGCAAGACATCGTCGCCGGCCAGGAGTCGCTCGATGCTGACTCCTTCGGGAGTCTCCCACACCTTCTGCCCCGTTTCTGCATCAACGACCGAAAGCCCGCGCATCGTGCGGTATACGACCTTGCCGTCCACAACCAGTGGAATTGCTGCGGGCACACACGCTCGACCGGCGTCATGCAGGTCGTCAACCAGTTGTGTGATCTCCTGCGCGATGCTCGGTCGTTCCGTTGTGGGTTGCGACCAGCGCGTGATCAACACTGGGTCACTTTCGATGAAACGCCCCGAGTGAGTTGGCCCTCCATAGGGGGCGGTCCACTGCGATGCGGGCACCTCACTCTGGAGGCTGATCGTTGCGGGCGGACTTTCGTCGGCAAGCCGGAGAACCAACTCAGCCCTCTTACGCCAAGGATCGTTCTGAGTGAGTGGAGCCCGTGCGTCTCTCAGCCGACGATACCAGTAGGCTGCTTCGGTCAGGTGTCCTGCGTCCAACATCAACGAGCCGATCTCGTTCGCGGCCTCCTGACCTGCCGATGTGGTGAAGTATCTGCGCGAGACGCTCCCCAGCGGACCGAATCCTCCTTTGAGGCGAGCACGCTCCAACTCCTCCCGAGCCGCATCATTGATGACTCTCATGTGAGCCGCAACCAATGCCTCATTTGACTTCACCATGATGAGCCGGAGGATCGTTTCGTGCAGCGACTGCCATTCTCCATGCCTTCCCTGGATCAGCGAATCTTCGCCTGAGTTCAGGAGTTGTTGGAGAAGAAGTGCTGCATCCCGATCATCGCCCCGTTCGGACAGTCGATTTGCACGTTCGTACTGAGCGAAGTGCTCACGATTCACCACGGCTCGTTCGTCGATCGGATCGAGCACAACCTTGGAGGCGTTGTCGTCGGAGTCTTCTGCCTCCGTCGGCTGACGTTCGTTGTCATCAGATCGAGAACCCCGGAACAAGCGATCCAGAAATCGACCGATCGCTTTCGCAGCCGGTGGCTGTGGTGGATTCTCTTCTTGTGCAAACAGCGGGTATGACGACAGGGTGAACCCCACGCAGGCGCAAACAATCAGCAACAGATTTCGCCGCAAGACAGTCATGCACGTTCCGCATTCACTTCAGTCAGGACTCGGGAATTGTACCACTGACTTGAAGTCCCATCCAGAACAAGATTTGCACATGTTGGTTGGAACTGTCGTGCAAATCGTGTCTTATTTCCGGCCTTCCTTCGATTCATCGCTGCCTCTCGCTGCTTCAACTTTGATTCGTTAAACTCCCCTTTAGTCACTTCTTCACCTGCGAGAATCACACCCCAGTTGATGTCATCCTCAGCGACTCCCGTTACCTCGCCCAGCGATCGGCCTGCTGAGGTCGGACCAGGTGGAGAGCGTCGCGAGTTGATCGAATCGCACGAGCCTCGCAACATCATTGTGCTGGCTGCTTTTCAGGTCATGTTGCGAGTGGGCTGGATCTTTAAGACCGAAAGCGTGATCATGCCCGCGGTGGTTGACGCCATCTCCGGTGCGGGATGGGTCCGAGGCTGTCTGCCAGTCCTGAATCGGGTTGGTCAAAGTCTTCCGCCGTTGTTCTTGGCAGAGCGTCTGCGGAACAGTCGGCTCAAACGCCGATGGTTGTTCACGACGACGCTCATGGGGGCAGGCATCTTCGCGATCCTGGCGATCATCTGGGCAACCGTCGACGAGAAGCGTCAGCCGTTGATGACCGTCGGCTTTCTGATGTTGTACACGCTCTTCTTCGGGATCACCGGGGTCAATCAACTGGCCATCGGTACCGTGCAGGGGAAGCTGGTGCGGGCACATCGACGCGGACGCCTGATGACGATCTATGGCATCATCGGCTCCATCGGTGCGGTGACAGCTGCCGCCATTCTACTGACGAGATGGCTCGCGATTCCGGAGAACAGGGGCTACACGTGGATCTTTGCCTTTGTCGCAGGCGGGTTCGTGGTCGCTGCACTGTCGTTACTCGCACTCTTCGAGCCGCCTGACGAGTACGTCGTCACTCCCCGTCGGACTCCGCGTCATCACTTTTCCAATGCCTGGCAGGTTTACCGACATGACCGCTCGTTTCGACGAGCAGCGAACGTCAGCATGTTGTTCATCGGCTCGGTTCTACTGTTCCCTCACTATCGCTGGCTGGCCGCAGATCAACTTGGCACGAGCAGTACGGATATGGTCGGATGGGTCATCGCTCAGAATATCGGCGTCGGCCTCTTCAGCCCCGTGTTTGGCACCATTGCAGACCGTCATGGCAACCGAATTGTCATGCGGCTGGAGATCTTCCTCGGTGCGCTCGTTCCCCTCCTTGCGATTCTGATGGCCAGTGGTCTGGTGCCGCACGGTGGAGATTACTACTGGATTGTATTCGTGTTTCTTGGACTCGTCCCGGTCACGATCCGGACGATCATCAATTACACTCTCGAACTGGCCGATGAGACCGAGCAACCGCGTTACCTCAGCACGATGCACATCTGCCTCGCCATCCCATTTGTCGTCTCACCGCTGGCAGGACTATGGCTGGATGTCTTTCCGGACGAATCAAAGTACACCGGGGTCTGTGTGCTGTTTGGTGCGGTCAGTCTGCTGATGACCATCGGCGGCTTTCTCACATTCCGCATGGCCGAGCCCCGTCACCTCCCGATCGACGTGACCCAACTTCCCGACACTCCCGGAGAGTCTCTCTCCTGACTTTAAGCAGTTCGCAACCTTTGTTGACGGATACGCGGCTCGTTATCGATATTGAACAGACTCAATCCCATGAATATTCGTGACAAGATCATCATCGTCACCGGCGGCGCCCACGGGATCGGGAGGGCGATGTGCGAACGGTTTGCCTCTGAAGGGGCACGACACGTGGTCGTCGCTGATCTTGACGAATCGACCTCTCGGAACGTCGCTTCGCAGATCAACGGTACGGCTTTGCTTTGTGACGTTTCATGCGAGGCGGACATTCAAGAAATTGTGTCTCACACGCTTGATGTCCACGGTCATATCGATCTGTTCTGTTCAAACGCGGGCATCACCACCAAGGGAGGAGCGGAAGTCCCGGACGCCGACTGGCAGCGACTGTGGAACGTCAACGTGATGGCCCACGTCTATGCAGCGCGTGCAGTCCTGCCATCCATGCTTGAGCGGGGAGAAGGTTATCTGCTGCACACGTCGTCAGCCGCCGGGCTCATGACCGAGATCGGCTCCGCACCGTATTCCGTCACCAAACACGCAGTCATCGCGTTCGCTGAGTGGCTGAGTATTCACTATCAGAAGAAAGGCCTTCGCATCTCCTGCCTCTGCCCGGCAGGCGTAGCGACCGACTTTCTTGACCTGGACGATCCGATCCATCAGTTCCTGCACGTCAGTTCGGTTCCCCCGGAGGACGTCGCTGACGCTGTCGTCCGTGGACTCGCTGATGAACGATTTCTCATCATTCCGGACCAGCATCTTCCGGTGCAGGAGTTTTTTGCCTACAAGGGAGAGGACTACGACCGATGGCTGAAGAACTTCGCAAGAATCAACGAAAAGCTCGAACGCATCAAGTCCAGGAACTCATCCTCATGATCATTCCCGGATATTGACCAGTGCAAGTGTCACGAACGATCTCTCATGAACTTTGAACGACTGACTCACGACTATGACACGACGACAAAGTGTGACCCTGCTTCTCAGTCTGATCCTGCTGCCCTTAGAGTCCGTGACTGCGGAAGATCACCAAAAGGCAGTTTCACTTGAGGTGACAGTTCCGGTGCGTCTGCAGTATCTGGTGTATACGCCGCCCGGATACGAGGCCGATGATTTGCGAGAGCGGAAGTGGCCTTTATTGCTGTTTCTCCATGGGGCTGGTGAGCGGGGAGACGACATCGAACTGGTGAAGTTTCATGGCCCTCCCAAGCTGATTGATCAGGGGCAGCCGTTTCCCTTTGTCGTCGTTTCGCCGCAGTGTCCGAAGGATCGCTGGTGGGAACCGATCGAGTTGATGGCCTTGCTGGATGAGATCGAGGCAAACTACCGGATCGATGCGGACCGAATCTATGTCACCGGGCTGAGTATGGGAGGCTTCGGCACGTGGGAACTAGCCGCGTATGCACCTGATCGGTTTGCGGCGATCGTGCCGATTTGCGGTGGGGGTGAGGAGTTCTGGATGAAGCGCATCACCCATGTCCCCACCTGGATCATCCACGGGGGGCAGGACTCGGGCGTTCTGCCAGAACGGTCACAGGAGCTCTACGACGAACTCCAAGACCGCGGCGGAAATGTCCGGCTGACGATTGCCCCCCAGACCGGGCACCTTGTCTGGACGTCCTTCTACGATAACCCGGAACTCTATGGATGGTTGCTTCAGCAAAAACGAAAGGCTCGTGAAGCCGGCGATCCTTGAATCATCGGTGGAGTCGTTCATAATTGAAGGAACCTGTACATCCGGAGAGGACACCATGCTCAAGGCTGAAGACTACGAACATTTTCGCGATCTGCTTCACAAGGTCGAAACTCGTATTCGTGGAGACTACGAACATCTCACGGATGAAGCCCTTGAGAACTTCGGTGACTCCCGCAGCCCTCAGCACCTCGCTGAGTTAGGAACGGATGCCTACGAACGTGAGTTCTCGCTTCGCTTTGCCGAATCGGATCAGCATGTCCTGGAGGAGATCCAGGCGGCATTGGGGCGTATCGAGGACGGCACTTACGGACTGTGTGAAGATTGCCTGGCGGCGGGCAAATCCAATGCCAAGTCAGTTATCCCCAAAACCCGTCTGAAAGAGATTCCATACGCCCGTCACTGCGTCTCTTGTGAGCGGGAACGCGAGTCACGGGAAGCCGGGTGAGGCGAACGCTCACTCCGGCGGCGGAGGCAACTCGACGTAGCCCTTGTTCGAGTAGAGTGACGGTTCCTCGTCCGTTTCTTCGGTCTCAGGCGTTGAAGGGACAATGTCGAAGAACTTCTCCTGGCTTAACGGGCCGACATGAGGTGAATTCGGCACGATCTCGATGTCGCCGCTGAGTTCTGCAGGCGGATCGGCATAGCGGATCGACGGCAGTGACTTTGGAGCTGCACTTCGCGGTTCAATGATCGGAGCCATCAGCGTCGCGGGCGATCTGTTTCGTCGCTGAAACGCGAAGTCGTAGGGACCGGGTTGCACGACCGATTCGCGAGGCAGGATGATGGGCCCTGCGTCTGAAGGAGGCTGCGCTGAAGTCTCCGGTGGAATCGCGAGCGTGGGAAGCGGGTCCGGCTTGGTCAAAGAAGGAGTAGACTGTCCGCCAAAATTCGGTAGTCCCCTGTTTCCATACAGCGACTGACGCTGATTTCCTGCACACCCTGTGATACCCAGGACGAATCCACAGAGTAGCACCACAAAGTACGTACGCGCGAGTGGGGGGCGGAGCTGGCTTCGATGAAACTCGTTCATGGCAACTCGATGGAATTCGTGCAGTCCCCGCCCGAGAAACTGCAAGGCAACACAGCCAGGGTCAACTGAGGGACGAATCAGTACGGCTCGTCTTCGACGCCCAGACGATAAGTCAGTTCCTGAAACTTTTCACTGAATTCATCACTCGACGAGTGTACATGTTCAGCCTCGGTGATGAATCGCAGGTCATCACTGCACCGCAGGTTGTAGTCGGAGAGGACCTCTTCAAAGGGCCACAGGTCCTGTCCGTAGACAATCAACAGCTTGTGCTCGTCAAATTGCACCTCATACGGAATCCGCGGGTTGAGCACTGCGACTCCCGTACAGCCGTCATCGAGCAGCAATCCTTCGTAGTCATACAGCGTACTTTTGAGCACAGGCAGATCCATCTGTTCCCGATACAGATCCTGATGGTTGCCGGCTGAAGTGTCGTGGCTGGTCTCCAGCACCAGGTCGACTTCGTCCCCGAGCGGGTCCAGGAGATCGATGAATAAATCAAACAGTCTCTCTCGCGTTTCGGCGATCATGAGGACGGGAACAGCTGCTCCGGTTTCCTTGTCGCGATAGACGTCCCGGCGATAGCCTGCACTAGGCACGACATCGAGGTTAAATGAAGGTCGCACAGCATCGGTCAGCAGGAAGCTCCCGTACCGTGCGATGTTCAGGTGCTCTTCGAGTTGCACCTCCGTCACCTGATTGAAGCTGCTGCGCCCTTCGTTGGCGAACTCTTCTCGTGAGGTGCTCTTGATGAACCGCTTCAGGAACCCCATGACTTTTTCCCCTCTAGGTCGAGCGGCTGAATCAGCCTCACAACTCGCATGTTCAAGGTTTGGAGAATGTGGTTGCAGGCAGCGTGAGCGGTCATTTCGATTTGAAATTCCTGCATTCGCTGCCAGGACCGCCAACTCTACCTCGTGAAAATGCATTTGCTGGCCGACGTTGGCAGGACGGCAGAGATTCATCCACGCACAATGCGTGCCGCTCTGAGCATGCCAACTGGGCAGAAAGTTTCTTTAGGAAAGGCATGCCGATCCTGCTGGTCCCAGAGCCGATCAACAGGCATAATCGATACAGACTCCCGCGCGACCGTCGTCGTCTGTTCGACCGGTGCAATCCTTTCGGTTGTATTGCCGACAGCGAATCCCGTCGCGAGTACCCCTCCAGTTCCCACGGAAGGTGCATCAATCATGCAGTCAATCGTTCGTAGTATCGCCATTCTCATCGTGATGACTCTCAGCACGACGTTCACCGCCCGTGCCGAAGAGGCGAAGTCGCAAGAGAATGTGCTCGACGACAGCTGGCAAGTGATTTACATCCAGGGGAAGCGCGTGGGGTATGTTCACTCGCTCACCTGGGAGAATGGCAAAGGGGATGATCTCCGTCTCTGGTCAGAGTCTCGCACGCAGATGACGATCGCCCGTTTCGGTGGCTCACTGACGATGACAGTGACGCAGCTGACTCAAGAAGATGCGGATGGCAATCTCGTTTCATTCAAGCTCGAAACCGACAATCCGCCCATCAGCCACACTCTCGTCACGGGCGAGGTGAAGGGAGACACACTCCATCTCAAAACGATATCCGCCGGAAAGACCAAGGAATCCACTCAGACTTGGGACTCGGATGTCAAATCGCCCGTCTATCAGGACCGCATGCTCGAGGCGGACCCTGTCAATGCAGGCGAATCCCGGTCCATGCGGGTGTTTGATCCTCAGTTTCTCAAGATCGGCACGGTCACAATCGCTGGCCTCGAACCGCAGTCGACCGAACTCCTCGACGGCAGCACTCCCGAGCTTGAACGCGTCACGATTTCACACTCGCTGGTCCCCGTCATGAAAATGACAGCCTACATGAACGAGGCAGGCGAAACGCTCAAGACGGAAACGAACCTTCTCGGCATGATCTCCTACACCGTCTCCCGTGAGGAAGCACTCAAAGAGATTTCCGGTGCAGAACTCGATCTGGCTTTAGAGACACTCGTCAAAGTCAATCCGATCAAGGACGCTCATCGCCAACAGAAGATCGTTTACGATGTCTCCGTCGACGGGCCGCTGGAGTTACTTTCCATCCCCGAGGGGGAGACGCAATCGGTCGAAACTCTTGACGATCATACGATCCGCCTCACCGTCGAGGCGCTGCCGCTCGTTCCCTCCCAAAAGACGTCAGCTGAACCCGTTGATGACGGCTATCTGGCATCGTCTCGATACTTGGAATGCGGTCATTCTGCGGTCGTCGCGTTGGCCGAGAAGGCCGCCGAGGGATTGACTAACCCAACGGACATGTCCGTCGCCATGGAGCGGTACGTCCATGACAATCTCAAGTCAAAGAACTTCTCGACAGCGCTGGGAACTGCCGCTGAGGTGGCCGTCAACCTCGAAGGGGATTGCACAGAACATGCTGTGCTTCTGGCTGGCATGCTGCGTGCGAAGGGAATTCCATCGCGAGTCGCTGTCGGGCTGGTTTACGTCGCGCGGTTGTCCGCCTTCGGAGGACATATGTGGACGGAGGCCTATCTCGATGGTCGGTGGGTCCCCCTGGATTCGACCCTGGGTTATGGCGGTATCGGCGCCGGACACATCAAGTTCGCGGACTCCAGCCTGTCCGACGACGGTCCCTCCCCCATCACTGCTTTTGTGCCTCTCGTCAGTTCGTTGGGGAAAATGAAGATTGAGGTTGTGCAGCCTGCTGAGTGATCTTGAGACCGGTGGGTTTGGATGACTTTTTATCAAACTCATCAGTGAACACTGATCTGACTTACTGCCTGGGTTGGTTCGCGACTGGAAGTCAATCTTTCAAAGTGAGGGCAGTTCGGTCTGTAAATTGTGCAACCCTGCCAGCACCTCGACCTCCACTGGCAAAAAGCTCATGCGAGCCTGTAATTCTCAAGATATGACTGGGTAATGACTTGTGGCTGGATGGCTCGGGTCGATTTCTCGGGGGGCGTGCATTCGGCACGATCCCTGCTTTTCTGTCTACCGGTGCCCACGAGCACCCAAGAGAGAGGAATCCCTTCCGGCCCCCTGAGAAAGGGCCCAAATCCCGCCCCAGAGTCACACCTCTAATATCCCCTGAGAAGCCGGTCGGACCCGCATCCAACCGGCTTCTTGTCTTTCTTTGACGTCCATGATTGGTCGCTCTCGCTCCCCTATCTCTGGTGTGTGCAGATTTCTCTCTGGTCATCCCCGCGAAGGCGGGCATCCAGACCGACATTGAAGTGAGAAAAAGACGTCCGAGGACATCATCCGTGCTTACTGGATCCCCGCCTTCGCAGGGATGACAATATATTTTGCCCCTGAGCCATCTTTGAGCAGATGCTCGCCACTGTCTCACCCGCTCTGCCCCGCATTTGTGATTCTGTCTGACAGTCGATAATCTTCGCTCTGGTGCACGAACAACTCCCAAACATCAGGATGCAGCATGTCAGACGTGACGATTCAGACTCGAGAGAACGGCCCATTTCTTGTGACAGGCCCGGTAAAAGTTATTGACCATCTCGGGAACGAGTTTGATCTCAAAGGGAAAGCAACCTTTGCTCTCTGCCGCTGTGCTGCCTCCAAGAACCGTCCGTTCTGTGACGGCACACACAAGGAGTGCGGATTCGTTGCCGGTGAGACGGCCTAGCTGGTCGTCGAAAGAGACGAACCATGGACGACTGGGATGACGAAGAAGAGTGGCCGGACGATTCCTGCAATGAAGACGAGGTTGACCTCCGTCCCTGCCCTTCGTGTGGTGCAGAGATCTATGAGGATGCAGAGCAATGCCCCTACTGTGGTGAATACGTCGTCTGGTCAAACTCAGCCTTCTCGGGCAAACCGCTGTGGTGGATCATCCTCGGATTGATCGGTATGGTTGCGGTCATCACAGCTTTAACAGTGATTTAACTATTCAGGTGTACAAAGGCCACTCACATGCTCGCGGGACAAATTACCAAACCGGGAAAGATTGAACTGCTCGATATCGATGAACCCACGCTCCCGGATGAACAGGGGCACATCATCTTTCAGCCTGAATTGACCTGCCTGTGCGGATCGGACCTGCCCTACTTCGATGGGCAACTTTCCAATGAACCGCAACAGCTTGGGCATTCATTGCATGAGATGATCGGCACAGTCATTGAGACCAACGGCAGCCGCTTTCGTGCGGGCGAACGAGTTCTCGCGGTTCCCATCAATCAGGTCGGTCTGTTCGAGCGATTCCCTCTTTCGGAGTTGCGGGCGATCCCGCTCGATCCGCGTCCCGCAGAAGAACATGCCCTGATGGCGCAGCCGTTCGGTACGGTCCTCTTTGCCCTCCGGAAGCTGCCCAACCTCATTGACCAAAACGTGGTCGTGATTGGACAAGGTCCCATTGGGCAGATGTTCAATACAGCAGTCAAAAATCTCGGTGCACGTCAGATCATCGGCATCGACAAGCTGGAAAGCCGTCTCGCGCTCAGCAAGCAGATGGGGGCTACTGCAACCATCTGCAATGCCAACGATGATCCGGCTGCCATCGTCTCAGATCTCACAGGCGGACGACTCGCGGATGTCGTTGTCGAAGCAGTCGGTCATGAGCACCACCAGCTCGACCTGTGCGGCAAGCTGGTCAGGCATGCGGGGATTGTTCTCTCCTTCGGCGTTCCTCCCCGAACGAGCATCGAAGTCAACTGGAACACTCTCTTCCGTAAGAACGCAGTCATCTACACGAGTGTTGACCCGGATTTCACGCGGGACTTTCCGCTCGCGATGAAATGGATCTCGGAAGAACGGATCGACCTGCGTCCGTTGCTGACCCATCGGTTCCCGCTCAGTGAGATTCAAACCGCCTACGAGACCTTCCGCGACAAAAGGGACGGTGCTCAAAAGGTGCTGGTCGAGTTTCCCGCGTTGAAGAGCTAAAATCGGCTACAGGGATCCCTTTGACGAAGGGACGCCCGTCTGTCGGGGGTCGATGGTAACGGCGACGCGCAGGGCCCGCGCGGTCGCTTTGAACATGGCCTCAGCAATGTGGTGCGAGTTGCTGCCGTGATGCAGGACAAGATGCAGGTTCATCAGCGCATTCGCTGCGAATGCCTGCCAGAAGACCTCGACAAGTTGCGAGTCGAATTCGCCGATCTTCTCCGTCGGGAAGGTGAAGTCGTCCACAAGCCAGAATCGTCCGCTCAGATCGAGTGCCGATGTGACAAGTGTCTCTTCCATAGGGAGTGTCATCGAGCCGTAACGCGTGATCCCGGCTTTATCCCCGACCGCTTTGAGCAATGCCTGTCCGAGGCAAATGCCCGTGTCTTCAACGGTGTGATGTTGATCAACCTCCAGGTCTCCATCCGCCTTGACCGTGAGGTCGAACAACCCATGCTTGGCGAACAGCGTCAGCATGTGGTCGAAAAACCCGACCCCCGTCGCGATGTCCGACTCGCCCGTCCCGTCCAGGTTCAGTGTGAGCGAGATATCGGTCTCTTTGGTCGTGCGAGTGATCGTGGCAGTGCGAGACATGAGCGGTCTTGTGAATTGAGATTTCAGATTTCGGAGATCAGATTTGAGATCTGAGATTTCAAACCTGAGAGAGGGATGGAATCCGTTGACTGACGGGAGACTAGACGATGTCCTGCAAAGCGTCCAGCAGAGTATCAATCTCAGCATCCGTGCCAACCGTAATCCGCAAGCCATCGACCTTTGATTCTGGGAACTGCATGAAGCGAACCAGGACCTTGCGGGTTTTGAGTTGTTCGTACAACGTCCGATGCTCGTGTTCAGTATGTGTTGACCAGACAAAGTTTGCCTGACTGTCGACGACCTCGAAGCCGAGTTCCCGAAGCTGTGCGGTCAGGCGTGATCGGGTCGCACGGATTTTAGCGGTGTTGTCGAGCATCCACTGTTGATCCTGGATGGCCGCTGTGCCTGCGGCAAGGGAAAGTGTATCGCAGTTGTAACTGTCCTTCACTTTTCGCATCTGTTCAATGTGCTCCGGGTGAGCGATCGCAAAGCCCAGTCGCAGTCCGGCCAGAGAATACGACTTGCTCAGCGTGCGAGTGACGATGATCCGCGAACCATACTCTCCCTTGAGCAGCTCCATGCGGTGCGGCTCGTCCGCGAAGTCGCCATAGGCCTCATCGAGAACGAGCAACCCCTGCGGAGGAATGAGGGAACAGATCGTCTCGTCGTCCCAGCGGTTGCCGGAGGGCGAGTTTGGATTAGGCACAAACAGAAGCTTGGTGGGACAGACATTCCTGTCTGTCCTCTCCCTCACCTTTTCAAGATCCCAAGACCAGTCTGCATTGAGCAACAACCGCTCATGTGCTCCCCCCTGCAGGTCTGCGAGCGTCTCGTAAAGGATGTAACTCGGATACGGGTAGGCCACCAACTCACCCGGATCGACAAACGTCCGCAGGAGAATCGTCAGATTCTCGTCGCTGCCGTTAGCAGGAAGGACCCAGTCCGGATCGATATCAAACAGTTCACCGACAGCCCGACGAAATGACGTTGAGACCGGGTCCGGGTAGATGTTCATCCGCCCCCGCGCAGCTCGCTCGATCGCCTCGACCACGCGGGGCGAGCACGGATAAGGGTTCTCATTTGTATTGAGTTTGACCCACCCCGCCTCCTGCGGCTGTTCACCAGGGACATAACCTTCAATTCGAGCAATGTTCGGACGGGCGAGAGTCATTCAGCTGTTCTTGATTCTGGTTGAGACAACAAATCTGACCGATGCGGTGAATTCACACAATGATGACGCGCTCACCCCTTCATGCAATCCGCTGAAGGCTGTTTCATTATTGAATCGAGCATTCTCCGACAGGCGTTGGCGAGTGGTTGGAGTGATTCATCGTACTGGCAGGCTGCGTCGATCATGGTGCGATGATACCACTCCACCTCGTTACGATCGGCGCGGAACCGGCTCCAGACGTCTTGTCCGGAATCGAGATCGATTTTCATGGTCGCCAGATTGTGGAGTTTATCTGCCAGGACAATTGCCCTCGCTTCGAGGTTCGCTGCCTGGACGTGTGCGATGTGTTCCAGTTTCCGTTCCTTCCATGGACGAAGCTGTCCCTGATCGTCGTCCTTTCGTTCACTGAGAGCCGCCACAATCTCGACGACTGACGGGGGAAACTCACGTTCCAGGTCACCCAGCGTACATTCCGTATCCTCCACGACGTCATGCAGCAGTGCGGCTGCAAGCAATTCGTCATCGTCAAAGCCGAAGCGTTGCAGCAGCATCGCGACTCCGAACGGGTGAGTGACGTACGGGATCACTCCCCCTTTGCGCGTCTGTGAATGATGATGAGTCGCTGCGATTCGCAGGGCTCGTTCGATGAGCGGAGACCAGCAGCCCGTCGTCTGAGATGACATCTTCTGACTCACGCCCCGATCTGTTCCTTGCTCTCATCTGCGCGGTCGATGGCGTTGAAAGTCATGTACTCCCAGTGGCGGTAGTGTTCCGACTTCTTGAGAAGTTCCTGATGTGAGCCGACCCCTTCGACTTTGCCTCCCCGCACGAAGACAACCTGCTGACTGCGGCGGACCGTCGACAATCGAGTAGGGAGGAACACCACCGTTCGACCGACGCTTAGCCGAGTGTAGGCATCATCAAGCAAAGCTTTCGTATCCTTGTCGAGCTTGGCTTTGGGTTCTTCGATAATCAGCACAGCCGGCTTGCGGAGGGCCGCCCGTGCCAACCCGATGAGAAATGCCTGACCGGGCTCCAACTGTTCGCCATGCTCCCCCAGTTGCGTTTCGTACCCCTGAGATAATCCGGTGATAAACTTGTGAGCGTGCACCATTTTTGCGGCTTCCGTCGCCTCGGGCAGTCCATACCCCTTTTGCCCACAGGTGATGTTTTCGAGCACAGATCCCGCAAAACACGCGTCACCTCCCCCAACGTACGCAGTTTCCGCGCGGAGCGATTCGAGAGTTCCCCAATTGATATCCTCACTGTCGAACAGCACACGTCCGGATTGTGGTTCAACGAACCTGGGCAACAAATAAGCGACCGTTTGTGCACCAAGCGGGTCCGGGGAGACGATCGCTGTTGTGGTCCCTGCGGCGAGACGCAGGTCGAATCCCTTGAGAATCGGAGTTCCATTGAGTGAATAGTTGACCGATTCGAAAATGATGGATTTGGACATCGGGTCGAGGAACTTTGCGCCGACGGCCTGCCCCACCTCAGGGATTCGATTGAAGTAGCGAATGAGTGCATCTGCGGCTGTGCCAATCTCGTTCCTCAATCGCCCCCACTGCAGCAGAAATTCGGCCACAACCACCATGCAGCTGAACGCGAGCAACAGCAGCACCGCCCCAAATACAGATAGCGGATTGTTCACCGCGAGAACCTTCACCGCGATCATGTAGAGCACCAGCCCGATACACATGACCATCAGTACTCTCGATACCCAGACGGACCAGCGTTCGTGCTTGAGACCGGATGAGATTTCCCTTGTGTACCGCTTTAATGCCGACTCAAACTGCCGATGTTCGAACTCCTCCATGTTGTATCCGCGGACGATCCGAGTTTTGTTGAGAGATTCGGAAAGGCGTCTCAATTCCGTGTCAGCTTGAGCTGTGGCAAGTCGCTTGCGAGCCAGTCCACGGGATCGTTCATAGTGCACCAGCCACCAGCAGGCTGCGAGCGGCACAAGACATTGCAGGGTCAGCCGCCAGTCGACACTCAGTGCCAGCACGGACAGCAGCACGAGCATGATGAGATCTCGGACGACGGACTGCATCATTCTGGCGATGCCCGTCCGGACAATCTCTGACTCCTTCGTGAATAACGACATCACTTCTTGAGACGTTCGTCCCAGCAAGTCACCTGGTCCCAGACGCAATGCCTGGCGATGCAGATGCTCGCGCTGAGTGGCGACGACCTGCATCGCGGTTTTCAGGCTGGCTGCCTTAGCACGCGACAGCGAAATCGTGAACAGCAAGGCGCACACTGCCCCCGTGGAGAGCAGGTACAACATCCCTGAGACATTGTCCCCCAGAGCAGGAACCGCCCGATAGACCGGACTGAGGATCGCTCCCCACGGTCCACGTGTCTCGGACAGAACCACTGCAGGGAGAATGCCGCTCGAATCGAGTCGAACACTCTGGGCCAGCTCGTCACCGGCCGGAGGTTCCGGGATCGCCAATTCACCTAAACGTGCTCGAAGAGAATCTGCCTGCTCCGAGGGAACAAGCACATGACCACGCGTCGCCAGCACATCAGCCAGCAACGACCCAATAACGAGCAGAAGGCACAGCAAAACGCCTGCCAGGATTGACCAGAAGACAACCCATTTCCCGGCCCCCTGCCACCACAGACGACGGGGCATCACACGTTGAAACGCGGTGTGGGGATCTTTCGTCACGCCAAGTCACGGTCTTCAAACAGGATGAACGCCAGAAGAACCGCCGCCGTGCAGTACGCGAGGCAATAAAGCAGGGAATATCCAAGATAGTCGCCCGGGATGGGCGCCCCGGTTGAGATGGCGGTTGACATGTTGAACATGTCAACCGAGGGCAGGACCGTGGCCAGCAATTGGGCGATGAATCGCACGAACACCAGCGAGTCTCCCTGGAACGTTGACTGCACCAGCACGGGCGTCAGGTGACCCACGACGAAAATCGCGAAGCAACTCACCATGTTCACCAACATGGGAAGCCGTGTGGAAATCGCCACACTGACCGCCGTCAGCACCGAGACCTCGAAGGCGATCAGCACCACCCCCGGCAGAATCTGCAAGGCTGAGATCCAGCGTGATGGGACGAGATAGGGAAATGGCAGATCAAAATCGAGAATTGGGTCCTGGCTGGTTCCCGCCTCCCGTTGATCGTAGCCCACTTTGAGATAGGTCGCGATGAACAGAATCGTCCCCGTGATGGCAATCATCACTAGCACCGCCTGCACGATGCCCGAGTATTTACCCAGGATGAACTGACGACGGTTGATCGGCTTCGACAGCAAGGTCATCGCCGTCTTCCCTTCAATCTCATCCGCGACGCTCAAGCTGGCTGTCCAGACGCCGAGTAGAAGAGCACAGATCAGGATGGTTTGCAGCCCGCAGTCAATAAACACACGGGTGTCGTTCCCCATCGTGAAGAACGGGATGTACATATTCGCACCGATCACCAGCAGTGCCAGCCCCACCATCATCAAGAACACGGGCTGACGAATCGCTTCCTTGAACGTCGCACGAGCAATCGTGCCGGAGCGCGTGGCGAAGTTGGCAACCAGAAATCCGATGGCGGCAACCACGAATCCAATCAGAATGAGCCCAAAGGGCGTCTGTGGGTTCCGGGCCACAAACTGGCCCAGCGTGACAGGCAAATGGGTCATGAACGCGTCTCTCCCTCAGCGGATAAACCAATCACAATGGATCAACAGGACCGTTCGCGAGGAACGAACAGAATCTCTACGCACAACCATGGAAAAATGTGAGAGAAATCTCTCTTCAATGTAGCCAGTCCGGGGACCAAGGGAAACTGAAACGTTCCTGCAAATTGAAGATCCTCCTCAGCGGATGATCCTGAACCCCGCAAGGTCATCCTGAAACGCAATTCCCTTCGTCTCGACCCGAGTGATGTAGCCCGACATCGTACTCGCGATTTCGTCCAGAAATGCCTGAACAACCGCTGATGGCCCTTGGACACGGAGCGTGACGGTCCCGTCAGGTTCATTGCGGACGTTCCCGACAACGTCATGACGCCGTGCAATTCGGGATGTCGTCCAGCGAAATCCGACCCCTTGAACATGGCCGAAGTACGAAACTTCACGGGCGAGCGAATTCAACTCCGGTTCACACATGCTCGGAATGGAACGCACTCTCAGGTGAGGGACTTCTCATGCCTCTGGGACGAAGAACCGGGAGGGCATGAGGTCTTCGGAAATGGTTTAAGCCGACCGATTTGTTGCCTCAATTGAGATTTCACCGTCGAAGCCACCCATTTGCCACAATTCTTCTCGGACGATGTTCATGTCGCGAGGAGCTTCGATTCCCAAGCGGACCGAGTTGGGGCCGATGCGGACAACTGTGATCGCAATCTCATCCCCGATCATAATCCGCTCGCTCGGCTTACGTGAGAGTACCAACATCACTCGCTCTCCTTTGCTGGCCAATTGACCCTGTCGTCACCCTGAAGACATCGTCAAAAGGATAACAGCCGGAGCAACAGGCAGTCCACTGCACTTGGATCAGATTCGCTAGAGATTCACAAAGTCGCATGACGCAAATACTGGCCATTGCCCAAAAAGCTGGCACCGCAGGTGCTCATGAAGAAGGCACGTGGCCCGGCTGCGTGCCTTGGCGATGGGCACGGACGGCCTTTGTGGCTCAGTTTGTGTCTGGCTGCGAGCCTTGGTGGTGTAGGTCGAATTTGAGGATGCCTGCGAGCCTGTCGCTCAAATCACCATCCTTGACCAATCAGTGGCCGTGCTCCATCCTGATGCAACCAGATTTGGCAGCAACTCTTGATCTCTGGAGGCGATGGACATGATCGGCATTGGTGTAATCGGGGTCGGCTTCATGGGGATGACCCACTTTGAGGGAGCCAGACGTCTCAATGGAGGCAAGGTGGTCGCCATCTCCACGCGTAATCCCCAAAAGCTTGCAGGTGACTGGAGCAGCATCCAGGGCAATTTTGGTCCCCCGGGAAGTGCTGAGACTGACCTGACAGACATCGAATGCTACCCGGACTATCACGCGTTGCTGGCTGACGAATCCGTGTCACTCGTGGATATCTGCCTGCCGACTGATCGCCACGAACAGGTCGTCATCCAAGCTTTAGAGGCCGGAAAACACGTGCTCGTCGAGAAGCCAATCTCAATCGATCTGGCGGCGGCCGATCGCATGCTGGAGGCCGCTGGAAAAGCGGGTCGCCTGTTGATGGTAGCTCAAGTGCTCCCCTTCTTCCCAGAATTCCGCTGGGTCCGCGAGACGGTTGCGAGCGGCCAGTATGGGAAACTGCTGGCAGCTGCATTTCGCCGAGTCATTGCGCCGCCAGACTGGTCTGACGACATGAATGACTTCCGCAAGCTCGGGGGATGGGGCATCGACCTTCATATTCACGATAACCACTACATCGGACTGCTCTGCGGCGTCCCCAAGGCGGTCTTCTCTCGCGGACTGCTCAAGGACGGCTTCGTCAATCACGTTTCCTCTCAATATTTATATGACGACCCGGATCTCACCGTGAGTTGTATCAGCGGAGGGATCGCGGCCGGTGGTCTCAAGTTCGCCAGTAGTTTCGAGCTGTTTCTTGAGGGAGCGACCATTCAGTACGACGCCGGCACATACGGCGACGAGTGGGTGATCAACCGGCCTCTGACGTTGATTACCAACGACGGGGAGATCACAACGCCGGATCCGGGCGGCAGCGGCGAGTGGTGTGCTGCCTTCACGGAGGAGTTGCAGGCTGCCATCGATGGGGTGAAAGCCGGCGTCGCTCCTGCCGTTCTTTCCGGGCAACTCGCCTGTGATGCCCTCAGGCTTTGTCATGCAGAGGCCGAGAGCATCCGGACAGAAAAGCCAGTTGCCCTGTGAGAACCACCGAAAGGTCTGCTCCACCCTGACAGCGCCAGCCGCTATGATGGCCAGAAATGCACCGCGAATCCTCAGTGCTCAAGCAAAGTCATGTCTGAACGAATCTATCTCGCAGTCGACCTCGGGGCGGAAAGTGGTCGTGTGATCGCTGGGCGCCTGAAGAGCGGACGTGTTCAGTTGGAGGAGGTCCATCGGTTTCCGAATGGACCGGTCGAAGTGGCGGGGACGCGGCGATGGGATGTGCTGCGATTATGGAGTGAGATCCTTGATGGCCTGACGAAGGCGGCGGACCAATTTGGCGAGCAGATCGTCTCGGTTGGAGTCGACACGTGGGGAGTGGATTACGTGTTGCTCTCTGCGAAGGACGAGATGCT
Organism: Planctomycetaceae bacterium; assembly: GCA_020426325.1. Classification (GTDB taxonomy): domain Bacteria; phylum Planctomycetota; class Planctomycetia; order Planctomycetales; family Planctomycetaceae; genus JAHBXU01. Next base: position 23,045 of record JAGQQG010000059.1, read on the forward strand.
GGGGCAGGCGTACCACTACCGGGATGGGCGCACAAATGGGGTCATGGAGCAGTCCTTCTCAAGAGTTCCTCGTGAGGAAATCTTCGCCCAGACGGGTTTGCAGTTCATGCCCTTCAACACGCTGTTTCAACTGGTGTCGATGCAGTTGTCAGACCCGGATCTGCTGGCGGCTGCCGATCGTTTTCTGATGATGCCGGACTTCTTTCACTGGCTGTTGTCGGGAAGCCGAGTCGTTGAGTTCACCAATGCGACAACGACGCAGATGCTGCATGCGACCGATCGCCGTTGGGCTGTCGACCTGTTGCGACGGTTCAACCTTCCCCCGCATATCATGCCGGAAGTTGTGCAGCCCGGGACCAAGCTCGCGGCAATTCGAGGTGAAGTCGCAGCTAAGACCGGACTGTCACGCATTGCTGTCGTCGCACCGGCGACTCATGACACGGGTTCAGCGGTTGTGGCAGTGCCGACAAAACGGACCGGCAGTGCGAACTGGGCGTACATCTCCTCCGGAACATGGTCGCTCATCGGCGTCGAGGTTCAGGAGGCGATTCTCACGCCAGAAGCATTGGCACAAAATGTCACAAATGAAGGAGGGGTCGACGGGACGTACCGACTGCTGAAGAATGTCATGGGGCTATGGCTGGTTCAGGAGTGTCGACGCTCGTTCGAACGACAGGGGCGGACCTACGAATACGCGAAACTCACTGCTCTCGCAGCTGAAGCTGAGCCTTTCCGATCTCTCATCAATCCGGACGAAGCACGATTTCTCAGCCCGGATGACATGGTCGAAGCCATTCGGGAGAGTTGCAAGTCAAACAATCAGCCGATCCCGAAGACAGACGGACAATTTATTCGGTGTGCACTGGAAAGCCTCGCTCTGCGATATCGGCAGATCCTTGAAGGGATCGAGTCTCTCACGGGAGAATCGATCGAAGTCATTCACGTGGTTGGAGGCGGATCGCGGAATGATCTGCTCAACCAGTTCACTGCAAACGCCTGTGGACGGCCTGTGATCGCAGGGCCGACGGAAGCGACCGCTCTGGGGAACGTTCTCGTCCAGGCCCGAGCGGCCGGCGACATCGGTGATCTCGCTGCCATTCGCGAGGTCGTCCGCACCTCAAGCGAGTTGATGACATTCGAACCCGCCGAAACCGAGGCCTGGAACGACGCCTTTGCCCGAATCCGGTAGGCCCACTCATTCATTCATCATCCAATCAACAGATTTAACACGACTATGGGCTTATTCGACAAACTGAAAGGCGCACTGACCAAGACGAAGAATGTCTTGCGGACGGATGTGCGTGACCTGCTCAAGGCCGGGGAAATTCTCGATGAGGAGAACCTGGAGAAGTTCCATCGGGGCCTCATCACCACGGACATGGGTGTCGCTGCGTCCGAGGAAATCGTCAGCGAGCTTCGTGAGCGGTTCGGGGGACGAACGGTTCAACCGAATGAAATCTGGACGATCGTCAAGAACAAACTCAAGGAAATCCTGCGCGGCGAGGGGGACTGTGAATGGGACAGCACCAACCCGCTTTCTCCACTTCAGCTGGCTGATGAAGGCTTGACCGTCATCCTCGTCTGCGGCGTCAACGGGGTCGGAAAGACGACGTCGATCGCCAAGCTGGCGAACTTCCTGCAGAAGTCGGGCAAGAAGGTTTTCCTCGCTGCGGGTGACACGTTCCGGGCTGCTGCAGTCGAACAGTTGACGATGTGGGCCAGCCGTCTGGGGTGCGAAATCGTCACGGGTGAGCATGAGGCGGACCCCGCCAGCGTCGCATTTCAGGGGGTCGATAAGGCACTCGAAGTTGGGGCGGACATCGCCATCATCGACACCGCCGGTCGCCTGCAGACTCACCAGAACCTGATGGCTGAACTCAAGAAGATTCACAAGGTCATTGGCAAGCGACTCCCAGGAGCACCGCACGAAAGTCTGCTCGTCCTTGATGCCACGACCGGACAGAACGGTCTCTCGCAAGCCAGTAAATTCTCAGAGACCGCAGGATGCACGGGAATCGTCCTTGCCAAGCTCGACGGCACCGCAAAGGGGGGCGTTGTCGTTGCGATCCGCAAGCAGATGGGAATCCCCGTCAAATACGTCGGTGTCGGCGAACAGATCGACGATCTCGAACTCTTCTCGCCCGATGAGTTTGTCGAGGCCCTTTTCGCTGACACGTAGTCGGTATCCGCCAATCTTCGGTTCCGATCATTTTGCAGTCATTGTCACGCCGTCCTCCGCTTCCTAGAATCGCGGCGTGAGTGAACAGACACGGCATGTGATCGTTTTTGAGTCTCAGCCTTTCTGGGCACCGGAACTGCAACGTCAGTTTCTCGACGACGATGTCCATGTGAGAACGTGCCGGTCGATCAACGACCTGCAACAGCGGCTGGCCAAGCAGACGTACGATGTTTGCATCATCGATCTGTCTGCTGATTTGCCAGGTGTGTTGCGGTGGCTGGGGGACTGGCAGATTCGTGGGTCACACACCGCCATCCTGGTCATCGCCGCAGAGGAACAGAAGTCGCTCGAATGGCACGTTCGCGAGTTGGGGGCCAGTTCCTTCGCCACCGAGTATGTCACGGGCATTCAGGTTGCGGGAATGTGCCGCAAGCAATGGAACAAAACTTCGTAGAGACTTGACCTGAGACGAGGATGGGACCTTTCCCAGTCTCGGGACCAGAGGAAAATCATGTCAGAGTCAGCACAACAGTCAGCCGTCGAAACAAGCGTTTCAGGTGTCTCCGATCCAGAGTTGGGGCGCACGCTGGGCGACCTGAAAATGCTCAAGTCGGTCGAGATCGACGGCTGCAACGTGCATGTCACCATTGAGTTACCCGCACATGCCTATCCGAAGAATGGCTCACTCGCAGAGTCCGTCAGGTCAGCAGCACGTTCTGCGATGCCCGATGCGGACGAGGTCACGATCAACTTTCAACATCGGGTTCGCGGCCGGGAATCTGGAGGTGACCTCGGGCTGCGGGTGAAGAACATCATTGCTGTCGGAAGTGGTAAGGGAGGCGTTGGGAAGAGCACCATCGCAGCCGGACTGGCCTTTGGGTTGAAGCACTTCGGATCATCTGTCGGCTTGATGGATGCGGACGTGTATGGGCCCAGCATTCCCCATCTCGTCGGCGTCGAAGGTCAGCCTGCTGTCAAAGAGGTGCCGACACATGATGGCCGGACATTTGAGCGGATGGTGCCCAACGAAGCCAACGGTGTGAAGGTCATGTCGATGGGCTTCATGGTGCCTGCTGAGCAGGCCGTCATCTGGCGGGGGCCGATGTTGCATAAAGCATTGATGCAATTCCTCGCCCAGACTGACTGGGGAGAGTTGGACTATCTGATCATCGATATGCCGCCGGGCACGGGAGACGTCGCCCTGACGCTGTCGCAGGCGGTAGGACTCGCCGGCGCGGTCGTTGTGTGCACCCCGCAGGAGGTGGCGTTGCTTGATGCCGTGAAGGCCATCAGCATGTTCCGTCAGGTGAAGATCCCCGTCCTCGGCATGGTTGAGAACATGACGGGCGACATCTTCGGTCGCGGAGGGGCCAAAAGGAAAGCCGAACAGATGGAGGTTCCATTTCTTGGTGAGGTTCCCGCCATCGCCGACATCCGCGAAAGGGGAGATGCCGGCCGACTCGCTTCTCTGTATGATGATTCGTCCCCTGCCCGCGATGCCCTGTTACATGTCAGCGAGAGAACGGCCATCGAAGTCGCAAAACAAATCATCGATTCCCAGGCGATGCCTCAGCTGGAAATTCTATGAGTGTCCCTTCTCCATCAGACGCAGATGTGCAGGCAGTGCTTCATCAGCTCGAAGCAGGTCCGGGCATCGTTATCTCACTGGTAGACGAGTTGGAGCCTTCGATTTTGAAACGTCGACCACGGCCCGGAGTCTGGTCAGCCCACGAACATGCGTGTCATCTCCCGAAGGTTCAACCCTTATTCGTCGACCGCCTGGACATGATGTTGTCTTGTGAAAAGCCCGTCATTCGTTCCTACGATCCCGCACGGGACGATCCAGATGATGCGCTCCTGTCCACAGACCTGCAAAGCGCGATGAACAGGTATGTGTGTGAGCGTCAATCACTTCTCGAACAATTGCATCAGTTGACGAACGATGAGTGGGCGATTGAAGCCGAGCATGATGAGTATTCGCATTACTCGGTCTTCATCATGTTTCGTCACCTCGCACTCCATGACCTGTATCATGCGTATCGCATCGAGGAACGTCTGTTGATGAAAGAGTGGCCGACCTTATAGCGTCGCCTCTGAGAACTCCACCAGAATATTCTCAGCAACAGCGTGTGAAAAGGGCACGGTTCTTCCATCGACTTGCAAGGTGATGATGCCAGCATCGGCGTCATTGGATTGCACTTCTCCCTTGGTCCCCAGCGTGAGTCCCTGTTCTGTCAGATACCGCAGAAAGTCTGCATCCTGAGACAGCACACGCACGACGTTGAACTGTACTCCCCTGGCACAACCGGTGAGCGAAGTCGTCGAATCCCCCTGTTGCCGCATAGTGCCGTCAGCGGTCGGAATTGGATCGCCGTGCGGATCGACTTTGGGGTGACCCAGATACGCATCGATTCGATCGACGAGACTGTCGCTGACCGCGTGCTCCATATGTTCGGCTTCGTCGTGAACTTCATCCCAGGAGAGATCCAAGGTTTCCACGAGAAACAGTTCGATCAACCGATGCCGCCTGACCATCCGCATGCCCAGCGAACGACCGGACTCGGTGAGACGGACTCCCTGATAAGGCCGATATTCCACCAGTTGCGACTCCGCCAGTGTCTTGAGCATGCTCGTGACAGTCCCGGGTGAGACTCCAAGTGCCGTGGCGAGCTGACCCGTCGAAATCCATTCCGCCTGGGAACGAATGCCCGTCTGGAGAATGGCTTTCAGGTAGTTTTCGACAGTCAGTGAAGGCATCGTTTTCAGCGTCCCTCAGAAGTCTTCACCTCAATGCTCACACTTGGGCCGTCCAGCGATCGTTTCCCGTTGGCAGTGAGGACAGGTCAACATGGTATGTCCGAGCGAGAAGCGATCGCCTTCTAACCTGTTCCGACCTCGCCAAGCCAGGCTGATCAGAAACAGCACGATTCCTGCCACCAGGCATAGCAAAAGTACTGGCTTGATAAGATGAATGACATGGAATGGTACCGGGTCGTAGGTCACTGAAGTTCCTGTCCGCAATGTGAGCAGTGTTTGCTCCCGGCCCGTGTTTCCTGACCGCAGTGCCAGCAGGTCAATTCTCCTCGAGGTTCACCCAGATTAAACAATCCATCCATGCCTACCCAGCCACACACGAAGAAGAGACCGACCCCCAACGCAAGCAGGCCGATCATCCCCAACAGGGTGCCAAACAGATAGACAAAAAACGTCAGCATGGTCGAATCGTCAAGCTGATAGTAGTCAATCGAAACCGAATTGGCGGGATCATTCTGTTTAGCGACGCATCGAAGATGCGGCCGCTCGCAGAGGACTGCTGCAAATTGAAGAACATCCTGATTGTACGTCCGTATGACGCCAGTGTCACTCACGCGAATACGTTAATCACATTGATCCAGATGTGATGATCGAGTCATAACGATCAGTCAGGTGCCGTCGATAGCGTCGTACTTGGGTTGAGGCCTACAATATTTTCGAGCGATGTCAGCACTCAACCATCAGCGAGGACTCTCAAGGTCACACCATGCAAACCGACTTCAAGACAACGCCTGATGAGACGGATCTGGACCAGATCGAACGGGACCTGAGGTTCTATCCCAGTACGGTGACAAGTCCCCTAAGCTTGAGTACACCACAAGTCGAAGGCTTCAATCGGGACGGCTATGTGCGACCGGTGTCGATCTTCTCTCAGGAAGAGATTGCCGGCATCAGGAGTTACTTTGATGACCTCCTCGAACGAACGATTGCAGCTGGCGGGAACAGTTACTCGATCAGCACGGCTCATCTCAAACATGGACGCGTTTATGATCTGTTGACTGACGCGCGAATTGTTGCCTGCGTGAAGGATCTGTTGGGTGAGAATGTCGTCGGCTGGGGGTCACACTTCTTCTGTAAGATGCCCCACGATGGCAAAGCAGTCGCCTGGCATCAGGATGCGAGTTACTGGCCGCTCACTCCGACGAAGGCCGTCACCGTCTGGCTCGCGATCGACGATGCGGACCGTGGCAACGGATGCATGCGGTTCATCGCGGGGTCACATCACTACGGTCATTTGACCTACCGGCCGAGCGAATCCCATGAAGACAACGTCCTTAACCAGACTGTCGACAACGCTGAGCAGTACGGCGAACCGGTCGATGATGACTTGCAGGCGGGGCAGATTTCGCTGCACTCGGACCTGCTGCTTCACGGTTCGGAAGCAAACGATTCCGATCGCCGCCGATGCGGGCTCACGCTGCGGTATGCGACGACCGACGTGAAGGCTCATATGGGATGGAACGCCAAAGGGGTGATTGTCAGCGGGACCGATCCCGACGGGCACTGGGCTAATCCTCCCCGCCCTGACAACGATTGACGATGGAGAATCTGACGATGCCGGGATATCGTTGTGGTGTTGTCTGTCTACTGATGGTGTGCTCAGCCGCACTCGCATCTGCCCAAGAGGCGTTGACTCATACGACGTTTGACGTCGATCCTGGATGGGAAGGCTTTCGAAACAGACTGCTGCCCGATGTGCGGCCCCGCGTGAAGCAGGACTTCGGCTATCGTGCAACGAATTATGCTGGCGGTGATCGGCCGGGTGAGATTGGAGGAACCATCCAGCGATCCACAACGCCTGCACGATATTCGATGGCCATCGACGAACGAACCTTCGACGAGCCATTGCAGGCATCCGGGACGTTCTCGGTCACTCGTGCGAGCGGAGGCAGTGGAGTGATGTGCGGATGGTTCAATGAGAACTCGCAAGGGTGGCGGACATCCAACTCACTCGGGTTTCGCCTCGACGGCAACGGCGGCAAATACTGGGTGTTTTACGAGTACGGCACCCTAAATCGACGCACGGGTGGCGGAGGGGCATTCCAGGGAGAGCGTTATCAGACGACCCCGACGGATCCATTCCTCGCAGACGGCACCCCTCACCATTGGTCGCTGACGTACACGCCACAGGCTGGCACACACGACGCCATGATCCGTTTCCGGATCGACGACCGTGCTTACGAAGTCAACGTTCCGGCAGAGCACGTGGCCGACGGTGCTACCTTCAATCGCTTCGGCCTGTGGAACGTTGAAACGGGAGGTGAGACTCTCGATGCGTACTTTGATGATTTCACAGTCAACGGTCAGCATGTTTCGTTCGACGCAGACCCGGACTGGATCTGCGAAGGAAATCAGGCTGAGTTTGTTGAGTCCATCATTCGCCCATATCACAATTACGGCTTCAGTCACACTTCGCATGCCGGGGGCGAGCGAGGAGAGATTGGAGGGATTGTCTTTCGAGATGAAAAACCGAGTTACTACGCTGCGAGGACACAGCCTCTGTCGCTGGAATATCCTCTGGAAGCTTCCGGGACGGTTTCGCTCTGCTCGGCTGGCGCGGACAGCGGCGTCATGCTTGGTTGGTTTGACTCAGCCAGCAAGCAAACGAAGCACACGCCGGAATATGAAGAGCACTTACCCAATGTTCTCGGCATGATGATCGAAGGCCCCAGCCGCATCGGTCATGTCTTTCGGGCAACCTACACGACGGCTACCGGTCAATCGCAGGCTCCGATCAATGATCCGCACACAGGCGAACTTCGACCAGTGATCCTTCCCAACGGAGCGACTCATCACTGGGCCATCAAATACGTCCCGCTTGGAGAGAACGCCGGCGGACGGATGACAGTGACTTTTGATGACACGTCACACATTCTTGACCTTTCACCGGAGGACTTGAAGGCTGGAGCGAGCTTCGATCGATTTGGGGTGTTCAACATTCAGGCTGGAGGTCATCACGTCGAAGTCTATGTCGACGATCTGACGTTCACTGCGGCGCAGATGCCGTGATGGACAGGCTTATCGCCGTGGCGCGAATCGCTTCCACAGCTCATCAAATGTTGTGCGGAATGAGCGGACGAGCAATTCATCGTTTGTGACGATCAGGTTTTCTTCATTCGATTCCGAGGCAGAGACTGTCCAGTTGTAGCTGCCGGTGAGAAGCGTTGTCTCGTCAAACAATGCAAACTTGTGATGCATATGATGGGACGTCAGATCCATCCGGACGGGCACGCCCAATCGATCGAGGAGTGGGATATCCGACCCACGGTCAGTTGATTTATCGTTGTCACTGATCACACGAACCGACACACCCCGTCGATGGGCAGCGAGGATCTCGTCCGAAATGGCGTTATCAGTGATGGTGAACACGCACACGTCCGCCGACTTGCGGGCATGTCGAAACAGACTCCGGATGCGACGTCTGCACGCCTCACCCGGACTGAAACAGGCATCAGACTTTACTTCAGGCAATTTCACATCTGAAGCAGGTTGCAACAGCTTCAGCACGTCATCCAGCCATTCCAGCACTGCCACGGGAGCAAGTCGATTTGTCATGGCCTCGCGGGCCAGATCAAAGACCTTGTTACGGACGAGTCCCCGCTGCTGCTCACTCAGGTTTGCCTCAGCGATGACCGAAGCCAAGGCAGCCCGCTCGGATCGGGTGAGGCGATCGTCTTGAATCGTGGCTCGCAGAGCTTGTTCGATTGTGTGCATGCGGAAATCATCGATGACTTGGGAACGACTGGGTCTGTTCCGATTCATCCGACGGACTGAATTGCCCAACGGTTACCCACTACCCTCTGCGAGGAAAGAATGTCTAAACGCAGCAGGATCTTAGCCTCCAAAATCGAATCCTGCTGAGATACACCTCCTCACACGATACTCGATCTCAGTGGAAGAACGTCGCTTATCGAGAGGCTCCTGAAGCATTTCCTTTCTGAAGTGACTCAACTGTCGCTGCAAGTTGTGGATCGTCCTGCACTGCTTCTGCGAACTTCTTTTTCGCAGTTTGAAAGTCCTCTCTTTGAAGAGCAATCTCACCTAATTTCAGGTTCATGGCGGACCGCTCCTCACCTGTTCTGGCCTGCGAAAGCGCTGACTCAAAACAGTCGGCTGCCTGATCGAAGTTGCTTCGATACAAATGGATCTCGCCCATAACGATGTGAGCATCTCGATAGTCTGGATGTTGCTCCAGAATTTTTTGAAGCCGTTGAATAGCTTCGTCATTTCGGCCGAAATTGGCGAGCATGACCGCTGACTGGAGTTGTGCATTTAGGTCATCAGGGACCGCAACTGCGATCTCCTGTGCGGCCTGAAACTCATTCTGCAACCAGCTGATCTCTTCTTCCGCTGAGGGAAGTACCGGTCTGCCAACGAGCGTCTGAGTATATTTTCGCTGCAGTTCCGTCTTTTGGCTCGTCGTCAAAGGCGGGTTTTGAAAGTCCGTCAAAAACAGCAGTCCCAGGATGACGACAGCTGGAGACCATTTCAGCGCATGGCTAAATCCACTGACAGACAACATCCGACCACGCGGACCCGCGCCTTTCTCGGTCAGCCCAAGTCCGGCCTGATTGACCGGCTCACGTACTTTCCAGATGAAGCCATCGTAGTAGTAGTGCAGAATGGTTGAGGTAAAGAGAATAGCATAAAAAAATCTGCTGATCTTGGCATTACCAACCAAAGGGGCAATCACGCCCAACGAACCATAGGCTACGATTAACCCCAGATACAGGAGAACCATCCCACGACGAAACACATACCGCATAAAGCCGTTCATCGGGGCATTCGAACTGACTCTGCGATTGTTATACAGCCAGACGATAGCCAGATACTGCACATCATGGCAAATATCGAATAAGGCAACGCCCAGGATCAGCTCCTCCACGTAGTACATTGCAAACCACCATGTCCCGATCCCGCTGACAAGCATCAGCAGTTTCAGTGGATTCGGTTTCGGTCCCCGGTACAGTTGCAGCAGATAGTTGATCGTAAACCCGACAAAAACCACAACACAAACCACGACTGTCGCCCATCGAATTCCGTTCACGACCGAGTAGGGAATCACGGGCAAGCCTGTTGAATACCAATGCCCCAAGGTCATGGAAACCTGAGCAGGCCGAATCAGTTGAGGTGTTACAAATCCACAAAGGCAAACCAGCCAGTCCCAGTTGGCTGTTGCGAGCGATGTGGAACCAACTTTGGCATCGTAGATCCTGACGAAGCCGTAGAGTTGCATGAACCCATGCCAGGTTGCCCAAGTGAGGACGATCAGTCGGTAGAGCCCGAAGTGATAGTTGTAGAGCGGAAAGTAAGCGAGAAACACCAAAGGGGGGGCGAGAATGAATCTCCACTTGAACCGCTCAAACAATTCCCGGTCGCCGTAAGCTCGGATGAGTCCCGGTAAATGGTGGCCTGTCGCAAAAAAGGCCGTCACGATCAGCGAAATCGTGGCTGCTTTGACTCCCACCGCCGGCGATGAGAGAGTCATCACCGCCGGAATGGCAAGCAGTGGCGTGAGCAGAATCAACAAAAAGTCCACGCGCGGACTAATCATCCATAATCGGGCGCTGGGATCACTCTTTACTGCCCTCTGAGGCTTGGTATCAGCGGTGGTGACAGACATTATCAACCCTCGGTAACCATTCGTCAGCATGGCCACATTGAAAGAAAATAGCAGCCATCATCACATCTCAAATTCATCGATCATTGATGTTTGTGGGAATCATCGAACTGCCACAGTGACCTGGAGGAGAACTGAAGTCTTGATCGAGTAGTCTATAAAGGTTGAAATTGTGGATAGAGCCGTTTGTGTTTTCTGCTGGCGGTGGCGATTGTCAATCGTCAGCCGATCGCTTTTATGATTCGTGTTCCCTGTGCGATTCCAAGCGTTTGCTTCTTCGATCGAGGTTGCGCCTGGTCAGGCATTTTGTGAGCCAGGCATTGTTGGGTCAGCACACACCGCCTGTTCTCGGCCATCAAGAACCAACTGCCATGTTTGGGCATTCTTTGGGGAGATGCCTTCGTACAGTGAGACAATCTTGTGTCTGTTGAGCATGTCGCAGATTTACCACGACACGGCCCACCTACCGTTACTTTTTTTTCCAAAGCCAGAAAGCTTCGTATGCCAATTCGAAGGTCGTTTTCCGGCCAAGAAGATGCCTCTAACCGCCAGACTGTTCGGTCCAAGAAGAAGGGGCTGCCATATCGTTCCGATCTTTCTCGCGGTCCTTGCACAACGAACGACCGGGAACGACCAGCAGCAAAGAGAGGTCTTTTTAATGAGTTGGATCGGCTAACCATCCATCCACTCTTGGGATCATACTGCCGACAGTGGATCTGGCCCATGTAGGCGATGAAATCTCAATTTTGGCGAGGGGCTCGCCTAAGCATTTCAACTGTAGGTCATCCATGTGCAGGGACTTCGCACCATCACCGATGCTCACTACCTAGCTGCCCGGATCAGTCTTCGGTCGAATTGCACGCAACACGCCGGTCCCCTCGCGATCTTATCAGTTGCCTGACTCCAGCTTGTAGTCCACTCCCTCTTGAGGCACACCACTCTGGACTGACAGCTCAAAGCCGCCTTCCATTGGATTCCGATACTTACCGCCAAGTTCATCCTTGCCTGGGTTTCCACCTTTCCCATCTTTGGGGATATAGGCAAAGGCGAGCTTATACTCTCCGGGAGCAATGCCATCACAAGCCTTGTACGTCGACCAGCAGTAGGTGCCGTCCTCTTGTGACTTTGTTTCAGCAAATGCCTCCATTCCACTCGTCGAGTTATATGCATAAATCACCACATTCTTGGTAGGCGTCCCATCAATTGTGATAGTACCGCTCACCGGAACGGTCTCGCT
>JAGQQG010000005.1 GCA_020426325.1 Planctomycetaceae bacterium
TCCTTTCACTCCGACCAAGATGCAACTCCCAGACCATTCCGTCCACTCACCCACAGGTTCTGAAACCAGCTCAATTACGGCCTTAAATAGGTTGCAGCAATCGTGAGTCAGAGATGTATCCATTCAATTTGAATCTGCAACGGCGTGTGTGTCCAGAAATCGGAAGAACTCCTGAGTCGCGGGGTCGTCGGGCTTGCCGAGGTCGTCGTTCAGGCGGTGATGATTGGTGTCGCCTTTGCCAAACGCTTTGGCAGGGATCTCTGCTTCGTTCAAGACTGTCTCCAGACGTCGCGCCTGAGCGGTCGTGTCGGGGTTGCCTGTGAAGTAGAGAATCAAAAAAGGCGGAATGCCCTTCCCCTTTGCTAGGTGCGTGACGGCTGAGAAGTCGACGTGCTTTTCCGGGTCGTTGCCGAACTTCTGCCGATGACCGAACGTGAACATCTTGCCGCCATAAAGCGTCTGCCGGTGCTCGGCTGTCATGATAATTTTGGGAATGTCGTAAGTGTCTCCATCCACGGGGATGCACCCCTTCAGCACGTCGAACGAAACGCTTTCCTCATTCAGATATCGTTCGTCGATGCAGATCAGCGCCGCCAGTTGTGCCCCGGCTGAGTGCCCGCCCACGAAGATGCGGTTCGGGTCGCCACCATATTGGCTGATGTTCCGGTGCACCCAGCCCAGTGACTTTGCCACGTCACGAATCAGCACGTCCATCGTCACGTCGGGCAACAGGCGATAGTTCGTGGAGACGAACACAAATCCTCTTTCGGTTAACACGCGAGGCTTGATCGCAACGTCTCCCTTGTCGCCAACAACCCACCCTCCGCCGTGAATCCAGAACATGACCGGCAACTTCTCCTTGCCCGCCTGCTCCTGTGCATAAATATCCAGTACCTGCCGCTCATGTCCATTCTCGACGTATGGCACATTCGAGGTGAGCTTCTGTGCTTGAGCAGCACCGCTGAACAGAATCGTTGACAGGCCGAAAACAAAGATCGATCGAGTGTTCATCATCCCGCGATCTTATCAGGAGATCGCCGACGGAATCCATTCTTTGCATTCGCGCATCCCCCCTTCAAGTCAACGGACGCTTCCTTGAATCAAACATCGACGTGAACACGTGACCAGCATGGCCTCGGTGAATATACTCAAGCAGTGACCGACAGATTCGACGATCGGCATCATTGACAGGGAGTCGTCTGATGGCGCTGCGGAACAATCATTACGACGTGGCATTTGAGGACCTGTTGAGGCAACAGCAGATTCCGTATGTTTCTGTCGATGAATCGAAACGGGCACTCCTGAACGATGCCTCTCTCAAGTCGATGGACTTCATCGTCTATTCGAATCAACCACAGAACCTGCTCGTTGACGTGAAGGGACGACAGTTTCCCTCGGGGGCGCGAGGCCATCGCTGGGAGAACTGGGCCACCGAGGACGACATCACCTGCCTCCTCCAGTGGGAGCAGGTTTTCGGGAGCGGTTTTCGGGCTCTTCTGGTGTTTGCGTACCATCTCACCGATCCTCGTGAGCAGGCCGAGCACGACCGCTGTCATCTCATCCGGGACCGCACGTATGCCTTTTACGGCGTTTGGGCTGATGAGTACGGCACAGCCATGCGTCAGCGGTCACCTCGCTGGGAGACGGTCTGGTTACCCGCAGCCGAGTTTCGACAACTGCGGTCTCCGATTTCGGATTTCCTCTGAGCAAGTGATTTCAATAGAATGGCACCAGTAGCTTTCCCCGGAGAGGACAATGGTCACGCTCTCCGGGTATGATCGAACGTAGCTATCACCTAGACAGCCTGATCTCCTCCGCAGCAATCACTGATCGAGCGAGTGGCCGATGCAGAACACACGATCATTCTTCCAGCGAGGTGCGATGTGCCTGATCTGGCTGACCGCATCCGCATCACTCGCCCTCGCACAAGGCACACCGCCAGCACCCAGCGATGGACCAGCGATCACATCTGGACGCAGTTGGTATTTTGAAGTTCTTGTCGTCCTGGTGATGTTTTCGGTCGCCCTGTATGCGGTCTGCCGCTCCAGCCGCCGCAACTGAGAACTGCGGTTATGGGACCGTCAGCGGCTGGCCGTTGTGTTCCGGACCGAGCCCCAGCAGAAAGGGAACCGCGCGGACAGCCCACTGCTTGGCGGTAGGATATCCGGCTGCTCCCTCAGAAAAACAGGAACGCAACATCTCCGTGTCGATGATACCGGGGTTGAGCGGGATTGCGGCCATCCCCTCCGGCAGTTCGTCCGCGAGAGCGCGAGAGAGGCCTTCGATGGCCCATTTGGTCGCACAGTAGGGTGCCACTTCCGGCGAGGTGGATCGTCCCCAGCCCGAACTGAAGTTCACAACCACTCCGCTGCCGCGCTCAATCATCGCGGGCACGAAATGCCGAATCACGTGATGTGTACCGAGGACATTGACCTTCAGCAGGGCCGACATCTCATCGGAGGTCACTTCCCACAGCGGGGCGTTCGTGTTGATCAGAGCAGCGTTGTTAAGGAGCAGGTTCGGGATGATGTCGTCCTCCCGCAGCGACTCAGCCCAGTCGGAAACGTCCTCGTCCTGTGAGACGTCAACGACTGCAAATCGATGGGGCTCGCCAAATTGATCAGTCAGTTCGTCGATCACATCCGCAGAACGACTGCATCCCACCACGAGGCACCCTGCATCACGAAAGCCCTCGGCCATCGCACGCCCTAATCCACGTGAGACCCCCGTGATGAGCACCACACGATCAGTGTTCTCAGACATTCCGCGTTCTCCTTCTGCGTGAGTCAGAACCGATCAATGTGCAATCTGCTTCCAGTAGGAATCGAATTCAAAGTCCGGGCTGTTCTCGTGGTCGTGACATTTGATGCACAGGTTGGTTTCTGCCCATTCAGCCGTGATATGCATCTTCTCCCGCTCAGCTTCGATCTCCGCGTCGGATGCGTCTCCGCTTTCCTCCAATGCGACATGCTCACTCGCAGGACCGTGACAGTTTTCGCAGTGCACGCCTTTGAGATGGGCTGACTGATCGGCACTCACATACCCCGACTCGTATCGCAACACCTCCTGCGGATCCCAGCCAGCTGTGTGACAGCAGATACACTCCGGGTCATGGATCCGGTCGAACCGCACGCGGTCTTTGAGGGATGGATCGTCGCTCGTCTGAGCGAACTCAACCGTCAGGCTCTTGAAACCGTACTTGTGATGATGTGAGTCCTCCCAGACTGCCGACTCTTCATCGTGACATTCTGCACATTTCTCCGACCCGACGAATGTATATTCTACCCCACGCTCATGCGGGATGGCCGGTTCGTTTGCCACCAGATTCTCGGCCTCAAGCAGATTCTGATACTCTTGGAATCGCTCATCGATCTCAGGAGCATGCTCAAATCGGAACCGATCAAGTTCGATGACCTTGAATCGAAACTTCTCACCTTCGGATGCTTCCGGATAGAAACCAACAACAGCAGTATTCTTGCCTTTCGTGCCGACGCGAAGCAGAAGTGAATCTCCGACCGGTTCCGTGTCGCCGACCGGGTCTTCCGGCCCGCCTGCCGTCACCACAAGATTGAACTCAGGAAACGCTTCCGCAAGGGCACGGCTTTCGTCAGGCTTCGCGTATGCGAGCAACATCATCACGTCGGGTTTTTCATCCTGAAGTTGGGAGAGCACTCCCGGCAGCACCTGCGTTGGTTCATCGATCTGGATCAACGACGGGTCGGGATTCTCTCCTCCCGGAAACATCTCGGAAAGATAGGTCTGTCCCAGAACGCCGGTGACGCCGATCTTCACATCACCGACCTCAATGACGCGGTAGCTCAATGGGGTGCCAATGTCGCGGGTTCCGAAAATCGTCACATTCGCAGAAACAAACGGCAGGTCAAAGTCATTTCTCGATTGTGAGTTCGAAAAGGACGTGAAGAGATATTCCGGCCCAAGCTTGAGGTCCTCGGGACCCAGACCGAGTCCTTTGTAGCCGATCGTGTTCAGCGCGTCGCGATTGACATCGAACTTCATCTCACTCTGTCGGCGGGTCCGCTCGACGGTACCGCCAAGATCGAATCCGGTCACTGGCCAGCCGCGTGCTCGTAACTGTTTTGCCAGGTCAGCCCGGCGAGAGAGCCCTCCCGACTGCCGTTCCGAGCATCCGCACGGCTCGAGATGCCCGTGCGTCTCGCCGGTGAGCAGGATAGCAGCGGCAGGCTTGTCCCAGTCAGTTAGCAGGGGTTCCACTCGCGGCTCCTCAGCCACGGGGGTTTCCTCTGATTCCTCAACAGAGGGAGTCGTCTCTACGACTTCCGCAGGTGTTGTGTCAGATTCTGCTGTTTCGACCTGAGGCGTGTCCAGAGTTGAATCCGCTTGGTTTTGGCTGTCTTTCGACTGACAACCCTGAAGAGCGAGCAGACTGCTCAGGACAATTGCGACGAAACAGGTTTGTCCCAGCGGTCTGTCGGTTCGTCGAATGATCGGCATCAATGCGTTCCTTCTGCACAAATGAAAGGGCTCCGTTGTTCCTACGACTGGCCGCGAGCGGCATGTTAACGAAATCTTCCAGTTTCAGCATATCGAACATCCAGAGATCCCCATCCAACCCTTCGCGATCGATCTTGACAGTTCGTCACGCGCCCCACTTTCGTCTGACCGGCGGTCGTGTATACTGATGTGAGATCTGTTCCAGTGTCCCCGCCTTCCTGAACAGCCTCGCGACTTCTGGTCCTCAACATCGCTGACAGGCTCCTTCTCTCATGAACCGATGTGTCCCCTTGTTTGCGCTGGCCGCGATGTTGTTACTGAGCAACCTGGCCAACGCATGTTCTGTGCCCGTATTTCGTTACGCGCTTGAGCACTGGCATCCGGACTCCTATGTCGCGGTCGTCTTTCATCGGGGTGAGTTGACCGGGGAACAGCAGGTTGTGCTCGCGGCCCTTCAACCGCAGGACGGCAGCGAGATTGCAGGTGCGAATCTTGTGGTACAAACGATCGACCTCGATGCAGATCCTGACGAGGCGATGGTTTCTCTGTGGGAAGATCAGGAGACTGACGTGCTGCCTTGGGTGGTCGTCAACTCACCGTTGCGTCAGGGGCCTCCCACGACCGTCTGGTCAGGCGAGTTGACTGACGAACAACGCGCGGTCCTTCTCAAGTCTCCGATCCGAGACGAACTTGGCAAGCGATTGCTCAGCGGTGATTCGGTCGTCTGGATCTGCCTCGACAGTGGCGATGTGTCGGCTGATGAGGACGCCTGGAACGCTGTTACTACCGAAGTCGCACGTCTGGAGAACGAGCTTGAGTTGCCGGAGATTGAGGAGGCTGATCTCGATGATCTTTCGCTTGATCCGTCAGCCCTCAAGCTCAAGATGTCGGCGCTCCGGGTCTCCCGTGAGGATGCAGCGGAATCGTTTCTGGTCGCATCACTGTTGCGAGTTGAGCCGGACCTGTTGAACGAGCCGTTCGTCAATCAGCCGATGGCGTTTCCCGTGTTTGGACGGGGACGTGCCTTATATGCCCTGGTGGGTGATGGCATCGTCCAGGACACGATCAAGGAAGCCTCAGAATTTCTGACCGGGGCCTGTCAGTGTACGGTGAAGGCTCAGAATCCGGGGGTCGACATGCTGATGGCGGTCGACTGGGATCGACACATCATCCCGGCGCTTCCTTATGATGATTCGCAGCCGGAATTGGCGGGACTTGGCTCGTTTGCCAACGCGGAGTCGACAGAGGCTCCCTCGGTTCAGCCTGAAGAGCCACTTGATGACACTCAACCAGTCGAGGACAGCGACAGCGAATTATCGACGACTGATGCAGATCCAGCAACAAATCTCGAGGCAGAGTCGGAGGCGAGCACTGAAACGAGCGCTCCGATCGATGCCCCGCTTCCCTCAACATCGAGTCGCGAGGCCGTTTCCACGGGACTGACCGGGAGTGTGTTGCTCGTGGTGGGCCTGCTGGCGATGTGCGTGATCGTCGCGACGATTGTCCTGATTCCCCGTTCAAGGTGATTGATCATGAGTGTCTGGCGACTCATGTTGCGTGAAATTCTGCACCGGAAGTTGAACTTCGGGCTGGGTGTGCTGTCGGTGGCCATCGCCATTGCTTGTCTGGTGGGAGCTCAGTCTCTGTTGCAGGCAGACCGCGTGATCACCCAACACATCCTTTCTGAGCGACAGGCCGAAGTCGAAACGGCAGTGGCAGAGAAACAGGCAGAGGTCGAGAAAGCGGGAGCCGAGCTGCAGGATGCGATGCGTAAGCACATGCTCGGCCTCGGTTTCAACGTTCTTATCCTTCCCGAAGGTCAAGACCTCAGCGAACTCCACCTCAACGGAAGTCTCTCAGCAACGATGCCAGAACACTATGTCACTCAGTTGGCCGAGTCGAAAATCGTGACGGTTAACCATCTGCTGCCAAGTGTGACACGTCGTATCCACTGGGATGAACGGGATATGGACATCATCCTGGTCGGAACCCGTGGCGAGGTTCCCATCATGCATCGTGCCATGAAGAAGCCACTCCTCGACGCGGTCGCACCGGGGAAAATGGTCGTCGGCTACGAGGTTCATCTGAAACTCGGCCTGAAAGAAGGGGACAAAGTCACTTTGATGGGCAAGGAGTTTACGGTCTCCACTCTCCACCCCCAACGGGGCTCACAGGATGACACGACGGTATGGATCGACCTCGCTCAGGCTCAGGAGATGCTCGGACTGCAAAACCTGATCCACGCCATCCTTGCTTTGGAGTGTGACTGTGCGGGGGACCGCATCTCGGTCATTCGCCAGGAGATCGCGGGAATTCTGCCGGGAACTCAGGTCATTGAACGTTATTCTCAAGCTCTGGCACGTGCCGAGGCACGAGGCTATGCCAAGCAGTCCGCTGAGGAAGCACTTGAACGAGAAAAACAGGCAGGACAGGAACTGTTGGACCAGACGGTCACCAGCCGTGAGGAGATCGAAACACGACACGCGGGGCTTGCCTCCGTGCTTGTCCCATTGGTCATTGGTGCATCGGCCCTGCTCATTGGATTGCTGTCTTACGTCAACACTCGCCAGCGGCGTGAAGAGATCGGCATCCTCAGGGCCATCGGTCTGAGGGCACAACAGATCATGCTGGTGCTTCTCTCCAAGGCAGTGATGATGGGACTGATCGGCGGAGTCCTCGGGGTCGTCCTGGGCCTGGGTGTTCTCGCCTTTGGAGGAACCGGAGTGAACCTGCCGGTCCCTGTCTCCGAAGTCATTCGTTCCAGTCCGGTGATGTCTGCATTGGTCACGGCGATGGTGCTCGCTCCGGTGCTGGCCAGTCTCGCAAGTTGGTTGCCCGGTCTCATCGCAGCACGGCAGGACCCGGCAGTTGTCCTGCAGGGAGATTGAAGGACGAGATGCTGGAACTCACAAACGTCAGTAAGACCTATCAGGGAGCTTCTGGTCCCGTGCAGGCGGTGAAGGCTGTCTCGCTCACCCTGGAGGCAGGACAGTTTGTCGCCGTGCAGGGACCCAGCGGTTGTGGCAAGTCAACACTGCTGTTGATGGCGGGCGGGCTGATGCACCCGGATCAGGGAACGGTCCGTGTGGGAGGGGTCGATCCCTACACCCTTCCCCCAGACAAGCGGGCGACCTTTCGCGGAGAGAAAATCGGCTTTGTCTTTCAGCAGTTCCATCTCGTCCCCTATCTCAGCGTGCTGGACAACGTCCTTGCAGCAGCACTCGCCACCGGGTCTTCGACCAGAAAAGAAGTCAGCGATCGAGCCCGGCAACTTGTCGATCAGTTCGGCCTGTCACATCGCATGCACCACGTCCCAAACTCGCTGAGCAGCGGAGAACGGCAGCGAACCGCCCTCGCGCGGGCATTACTCAACGAACCTTCGCATCTCCTTGCCGACGAGCCGACGGGAAACCTCGATCGAGAGAACGCGGAGACCGTGCTGAACGCCATGTCGGACTTCGCCTCAGCGGGCGGCACCGTACTCCTCGTGACACACGACGATCTTGCAGCCTCACGCGCTCAGACGGTCCTGACCATGAGGGCAGGCGAGTTGGAAACTAGTTCGCCTGCGACAGCGGCTACTCGCTGACGAGCGCTCCCGTCCGTTCGACATGTTCGCGCCAACGACGGACGTTCGGCTCACGGTCCTTGGGGTTCAATCCGGCACGATAGCCAAAAGATCGATTCGTCAGCTTGTGGATGTAATACGCGGCCAGTTCCCGTACAGCGATCTGATCGTGCTCCAACCAGTTCACCAGTTCAGTTGCGGTGAATTCGTTTTTCGCATCGTCGGATGAATACCCCCATAAGAGTCGGTTGATCGTCGCCGCATCGTCTTCACGGAATCGATCCTGCAACTCGATGTTGAGTCGAGGGCCGTTTTCTTCGTCGAGTAGCAGCCAGTTGCGGATTCCCTCGATCGCAGCGATGCGGGTCTCTTCGTGAGAGACACTCAACGCATCGACCAGGCCTTCCAGACGTCCGGTGAGTGCCAGTGTCTTGGCTGCCAACTCGGAATTCTGCGGACGGCGATCCTTCACAACAGGCCGGATGCACTCCGAGATGGGTTGGTCGATTATGAATTCATTCTCATACCGTACAGCGAGTCGCTGCTCGACCGGCGACAACGCACCTCCCGAAACAAGCCAATCCGGAACATCGGAGGCAGCTTCCGGCTCCGGGAGCGAGTCTCCAGGTTCACTGCTGAATGTCAAAAGCCCCTGCTCGGGACGAAGTTCCACGGTCTGCTCATCGGGGAAGGAGGTCAGTCGCACGCTGCCGGACTGAAGCTGGATGCCGCCGCCGTATTCCGTCGCACCGGCCATATCACCAACGCCCGTCGGGGTAACGGGAATCACCTCGATCCCGACGACGGTGTCAGGGGTCAGCAGGTCCAGTTTCCATTCATCGTCACGAATCCTGAGTCTCAGCGAGACTGGTCCTGACTCTGCATCCTCACTGCGGCTGGACAAAACCAGCCGGCCCTGAGTAATAGCAAAACCAAAGCGGCTGAATTCCGAGGCTCCGAGTGACGTAACTCGAGTCCCCCCGAGCAGCACGACTTCTGCAACCTGCTGTTTGTCTCCGACCGTCAATCGCGCATCAAAGGGTTCCGGACAGGCAAACTCTTCCCCAGGAAACAACAGCGACCGTCTTGGCAGAACATCCCAATCATCCACTGCAACCAGGTGCCTTACCAGAATCCCGGAATTGCTGACGTACTGCAGGTTGAAGGGATCAGGCAGGACCGGCACCGGAGGTTCGGGCTTCTCCGGCGGCGTGAAGGCATCCGGATCAGGCACGACCTCTGGGACGGCTGCAATCTCAATACTCTCTTCCGGTGGAGCCTGCTCCGTATCGATTTCAGCTGTTTCTGTATCGCCGGGTTCCGGTTTTTCCATGAGCGGCTCGGAATCCTGATTCGGCAACGGTTCAGGCTCCGCCGGCATCGGTGGCAGCGCTTCAGCAGACTCCTGACTCAGATCCGGCGGTTCGATTGCAGCCAGAGTGGTCTCCAATTCGGGTTCGACCTCTGTTCCCTCGATCTCTTCTGAAGTTGCTTCCTCTTCAGGAGAATTGTCCTCCACGGCTCCAGCCGGAAGTTGCTGTTCTGGTTGCTGCGTTGAGACGACCCTCTGCTCCGGTTGGAAATACTCGGAGAGTGAGAACATCCATACGCCGAGTACGATCGCACCGATCAAAGCGAGGACCGTATTTCGCCACTTCGACTGATGCGCCGACCTCGGAGGCAGGCGATCTTCGAGAGACGCTCCGGCTGGCTCAGGGCTCGTCCGTCGCACGGCTGCTTCCACTCCGACTGCAGCCACCTTCGGAGTACGCGATGGCTGCCCCTCACCGGCCTCCGGTTCCTCAGGTGATGCAATGGCTCCCTGTGAGTACATGTGCTCGCGCAGTTCACTGGAAATGTGGACCGGTTCGCCAAGCACGAGCGTGAGGATCTGATGGCACGCAGCCACCTCCGCCAGATGCGGGTCCGACTCCAGGCAGATCCGTTCGAGTTCCGCAACAGCATCCGCCGGCAGTGTGTTATCGAGATACTCAGCGACCATGTTTGGATCAGGAGATGAATCCGGGCCGCTCAACTCGGGTGCCGCGATTCTCCGCCTGCGGACGACGTCCTGAATCTTGTTGACCAGCGACGTGGCAAACGGACTCTCATGGATTTTCTCGCCAATCTCCTTCGCCTGAGCTGGCTCCAGAATGTCATCCAAATAGGCCAGCAATGTTCGCAAAGTCAGTCGCATTGGTCGCCTCAAGACAACAGTAACCACAAACCGTCCGGTGACAACACGTTGTCCCCGTTAGGAAATGAGTGGCACGACGGGGCAGCTTTCGTGCAAGAATTCCAGAAATCTGCACCTGGAAGACAAAAAATCCCACAGAGCATGACTGAGGTTGGTTGCTCCCTTCCCCGTGGACCAGACAGAAATGTCTATGCCACCGCAACAGGCCCCCTGTCAGATACAAGCACCCAGTCAGAGCCGCGCCCGTCAGGAAGCGGCCGTTCACATGGGCGGAACGGTTCGAGAACCATCCAGCGCGAAACAACAGCCGACTCCCTGACGGTCGCGGCTCTGTTGTCTCAACCGTCTTCTCCCACGTAAAAAGCGTCGGACGCTCGTGTCGTCCGACGCTCATGAGATCATGCGATCAGCAGCCGAGGTTCAGTAAGTACCCCATGCGAAGGGGAGGCCACCTGGATTCGCCGCACTAAAGAATGTGCCCGCAAAATTGACGTCATTCAAGTTCTCAATTGGTGAAAAATCTCCACCAGCGGGATCATCGTCGAAGATGAAACCATCGGAGATCGCCTCAGCGGCCACGGCTGAGTCCCCTCCAGCGTAGACGCGGAATGTGCTGTCGCCCATTCCTGGGAAAAGGAAACTGCCACCATCAGGTGAAGTCATTGGATTCGGTGACAAGAAGGAACCGTCTGGGTAGACTCGCTCAGCGACACGTTGTGCATTCCGCGAGCGACCTGCGTTGGTTCCGAATGGTCCCGGAGGCATTGCGGTGCCAAGACGAGATTTGAACGTGCCATCGGCATTGTTATAGAAGGCCCCAGCTTCTCCCTTAGGTGTACTGGGGATGCCAAGGTAGAACTGGTTGTTCACTTCGATCGAATCGAATGTGTTATCGTTGCCAGCTGCGGCTGTTCCCCAAACAACGTCCAAGCGAGCCAAGGGATCACGTGAACCCGCGGGAAACATTGGGTTGAACATCATGTCAGACCAAGTGCCACCGATGTTTGCTGGATCAGGGGTTGATGTAAATCCATGGAAGAACACATCGTCACCGAAATTGCCCTGCATGGTATCGTTGGTGACCTGAAGGTATGCACCCGCGTTGACGAAAGTCGGAATCACTGGTCCATTGACCACAGCAGGTGGAATAAAACCTCCATTCGGGCCCAATGAGGTCGCGAAATCTGTGGAAGAGTCGCTGAATATATCTTGTTGTCCAGCAGATCCCACTCGGACGACAATACCAGCGGACTGGACCATCCCAGCGACGTTTGCAGCTGAACCATTATTGGAGACAGTCGAGCTATCGATAACCAGAGACAGTGTTGGGAAGGATTGGATAATAACGCCATCCATCATCAACGGATCAGAGGCAAAAACATCTTGAGTCTGAGTTGCAGACGCCGTGTTGACCGCGTATACCCCCTCTTCGCCATTTGAGTTGATGAAGTTCCCCTTCGTCGGATCAGCCGGATTACTGCTTCGCATCGTGAAGAAAGTACCAGCCAAGCGTTGATTTAGAATGTCGACACCGCGACCAAGGTTGTCTTGGACTCGATTATCGATCATTTCGACAAATTGTTCAGTGCCGAAGAAGAATGCAAAGTTCGGATTAGATGACGTGCCATCGTTACTGTATTCGATGCCGTCTTGGAAATTCTCGCGAATCCGGTTGTTGTCCAGTGTGACATGCTTTTCATAGAAGCCGAAGAAATCATTCTCGATATCGATACCATGCCCAACAGTCCGGTCTGCAGTGACGAGCCGTCCATTACGGATAATGTCGTTGTTAGTCCAGACGGAATCGCCTCCACCGGTAATGAAGATTCCCGTGCTGCCATTGCCATCAATGACCACTTGGCCAAACTGATCCAACTCGGCACCGACGGTATTATCGAAAATGGACAGGGGTACGATTGCTGACAATCCCATGAAGGCTCCAGCATTGATGCCAAGATCCGTGTTGTTCGAGATGTTATTATTAGAAATCTCGCCGAAGATGGCACGCTCGTCGTCGACGTCGAGGGCGACCTCAACCATATCGAGGCCGTCATCCAAGTTGTTGCTCATCGTGTTCGAGTTGACGTTGACATTCAGCTTGGCGTCAGCGTTGACTCCCAACACCGTGCCGTCGTTCGCGTTGGCGTTCATCGTGTTCCCGGTCAACGTCAAATCCATGGCACCGATGGCTGGAGTCCCGTCATTCTGGGCGATGATTTCCACACCGTCGTCCCCGTTGCTGTTGAACGAGTTACCGGATGCGACGAAGCGGTTTACCGTCACCTGATCGAATCGCTTGTAGTTCAGGCCGTCGATGCCGTTGTTATTGGACGAGTTGTTGAGAATGTCGACGCCGTCCAGTGTGGACTTCTCTTTCACTTCGAAATTGATGCCGGTTCCGGCGTTGCCCGCATCGGTCCCGCCGATCGTGTTGTCGCGGATGAGCAGACCCGGGGTGACTCCGGGAACGGTTGTGTCGATGAGGGTATTCGTCGCCTGCGCGGGATTCGCGGTCCCCAGCATGCGGACGAAGATGCCGTCTCCGAGAAACGCTCCGGCTCCCGCATTCGTGTTGGTGATCGTGTTGTCGACGATTGCCATGCGACCAGTCGAATTCTGCAACATTTCGAGCAAGACGCCGGCACCCGTATTGTTGTCAAACAGGTTACCCTCACCGGAAGTGGTGCGGCTGCCGAGGCTGATGTCAAAGTCGCCACCATTGAAGATCGCCCGGAAGCCGAAGCTGCCGTTGTTGGTGATCGTGTTGTTCGTGAAGCTGCTGCCGCTGGTGAACGTCGAGGGCGTGGCTCCCTGGATCGTGATGCCGGTCCCGCCGTTGTTGTCGAAGATAATCTGATCGACGGTGTCCATCGTCAGGTCGGCGTTGTCCAGCAGGACCAGCAGGCCGCTCGCACCGTTATTCGAAGCGGAGGCGATCGTGCCCAGCAGGTCGAAGGTGGAGTTGGTGATATCGATCGAGGCCGTCGAGTCGGTCATGATCAGGCCAATTCCATTCGCCCCGTTATTGTCGAACGTTCCGACATCGATACTGGTTGCCGGGATGACGGCTCCGCCCAGCAGGCTGAGCTTGAGTCCATCGCCATTGTTGTTCGATGCATCGATGCGGTCGAGCTGCAATGTGGTAGCCGTTGTGTTATCGAGGGTGAGGTCGATGCCGTCACCCGTTCCACCACCGCCGCCGGGGCCGGTTGCGGTCGCGTCGTTGAAGTTGATGGCAATCGGGTCGACCATATTGGCGAACGTGGCCTTCACTTGATCACCCGCGTTGCCGCTGATGAACATATTGCTCAAGTCGAACGACGTGATGCCGGCGACCGTGTCGAAGTCGACCACGAGACCATTACCGTTGTTGTTGTTGACGTTCACCGAAGAGCCGGTGACGTTGAAGGTGCCGATAGACACTCCGCTGGCGTCGTTCGCGGTCACTTTGAGACCAGTCCCATTATTGCCGGTGGACGTGCCGTTCAGGCTCAGTGTGTCGGTGACTGTCGTGCCGTTCAACAGCACGAGTTCTGCTCCGTCACCGGTGTTCGTCGTCGTGTTGAAACCGGTGAAGTTCAAATCCTCGTTAATGATCACACCGTCGAGTGTGACCCGCAGACCGTCCGAGTTGTTGCCGCTTGCAGCGATGTTCGTCGTCGAGACGTTGTCGAGCGTCATGTTGGCGAGCATGATATTCGCACCGACACCCGTCGTGAGTCCCATGTTGCTGCTGGCGGTGATGCCGTTGACGACGAAGTCACCCATGCCGAGCACACTGTCCAGGTCGACGAGCAGGCCTGTCTCATCGTTGCCCGTAAATGATGACCCTGCTCCGCCGATCCGGAAGTTGTTGATCGTCACGCCGGTCAGATCGTCTGCATCAATGTGAATGCCGTTCTCGTTGTTGTTGGATGCACCGCCGAGAATCGTAAGGTCAGAGACGGTCACGCCATTGGTCAATTGTACGAACGCACCGTTGTCGTTGTTGCCGTTGAAGGTGTTGCCTGCGGTTGTCGCGGTGAGTGCAGCTGTGGTCATCGGACCATCTGCGATGAATCGCAGTCCGCCGATGAAGTTGTTGTTCGCACTCGATCCGCCTTCCACGCCGAGCGTGAGATCGCCACCAGCGGTGACGAGGGAGTCAATCCCGTTGATCGAGTTGCTGTTTGCGTCGACGTTGTTGAGATTGACGTCAGCTGTGGTTCCGCCACCCGTGACACGCGTCCGGAAGCCGCTTGCCGCGACCGATGTGCCATTGTTGCTGGCGGTCCCGTTGGAGAATCCGGAGTTCTGCAGGACGGCTCCAGTTGTGATTGTGCCGACGACCAGATTGACTCCTTCGAGTCCGTTGCTGTTGGCCGTGAATCCGTCGATGTTCAGACCAGCGACGATCTTATTCTGGACGGAAACGTTAATGCCGCGCCCGGCTGCACCGCTCGCGGTGACATTGTCGAGGTTGACGGAGGCAGTCGTACCTGCGACGTTCGAGCCGAGCAGACTGATTTCGAGTCCGTCGTGAGCAATGTTGCCGCTCTTACCTGCACCTGTAACATTGATGCCATTGCCATTGAAGGCATTCAGGTGTGCGAGGCCGCGTGCCTCGATAACTACCCCGTCCTGAGTAGCATTCTGAGCTGAAATGCCGTCAAACTGAGAGACCGAACCCGTAGCCTTGTTGGCATACTGGATGCCAATGCCCCGTTTGCTGGCCCCATCCGCTGTGACATTGTTGAATGACAGGTTCGCAGTCGTGCCGAGGCCGTTGACGTCGACTCGCACCCCGTCTGCAGTGAGGCCTTGACCGGCGTTGGACACATTGAGTCCATCAAAGTTGCCCGTTACATCCGCATCGTTCTTGACGAACAAGGCAACCCCAACTGCCTGGCTGCCGGTTGCCACGGTATTGGTGATCTCATAGTTGCCGTCGGACCCTGAGTCGTACCGGGTGACGAAGGCACTGGAGGTGCTGTTGTTGACCGTCAGGCCATCGAAGGACAGATTGCCGGTTGAGTTTTGAGCAACGACACCGTAGATGCTGTTGTTGGGATCGGTCCCGAAACTGCTGATCGTGCCGCCGTTGACGTCAAGGTTCAGCGTGGCGTTGTTGTTCACCACGAAGTTGAGCGGCTGTTTTGTCTGATTGCCCTGAGCTGAAACGTTGTTCATCGTGACGCTGGTATTCGCGTTCACGATGGAGGTGATCTGAATTCCGCGCTCGACGTTGTTGTCAGCGGTTAAGCCGTTAAACGTGAAGACCGAAGAGCCGTTTCGGAGGAACAGGTTGATACCGTTCTGTGTGTTGCCGGAAGCATTGACCATCGCAGCATTGAAGGCTGAGATGGTGCCATTGAGCAGATAAACGTCCAGTCCCGATCGACCTGCGTTCTGGAGTGAGACGTTATTGAAGTTGTTGACTCGGAGTTCTGCACCTGCGGTCGAGTCGAAGTCGGCTCCGAAGACGCCTGCGTTATCGCCGTTGAAGTTGGTGACAGACACGGCAGCGGACGAGTTGACACCTGTGGCAAGGACGTTGAGGGCATCTGAGGCTGCATTGGTTGCGGAAGAGTTGTTGATAACAAGTGCGATGTTCGCCCCTGCAGTCGCTACCGCGTTGAAGCCGTTGGCCTGAGAGTTGTCGGCTGTCACGTTCTCAAAACGGGCTTCGATCGATGAGTCCAGACCGCTGGCGGTCAGGTCCACTTCGTTTCGGGCGCTGGCAACACCATTTCCGGCAAAGACGGTATTAGTGATGGGGTTGGTCGTCTCGAAGTGACCACCGGTCTTCACATTGACATCCAGACCTTCGAGCTTGTTGTTGCGGACCTCAACATCCGTCATGTTCAAACGAACGGTGGCAAACTGACCGGGGAACGTCTGCGACTGGGCCTGTGCCGTCACACCCACTTCGACGGAGATGCCCGCACTGGCGATCGTGTCGCCGTTGGAGTTGACATCGACCCCATTCAGGGTGAGATTCGCATCGCCTCCGGTATGAGTGCGAATCTTGATCCCCTCTCGGGCATTGTTGTTGAAGAACGAGTTGGAAATGTTCGCAGTCACGAACCCGTCATTGGTCGACTCGATCAGGAGACCGGGACCGAGCACGTTGTTGTTGACTGCGAGTCCCGACATCGAGAAGACGAGCGTATCAGCCGGACCGCTCGACTGAAGCACGAGCCCGCCGTTGTTGATGATCACGGGATTATTAAAGCCGGTGATCGTCAGGTCGTCGTTGACCGTGAGGTTACCCAAGGTGAGATTGATCACCGAGCCACCCAGCCCGGGTGCAAACTGCACGATGTCAGCACCGGGATTCGCGTTGGCCCGCTGAATGGCTTCCCGGAGAGACTGATCACCGGGACCGAAGTTGCCATCGCTCTCATCGGTGAGGTTGTCGACGGTGTACGTCGTCAACAAAGTTCTGGCTTCGAGCGCCTCCGCGATGCAAGCGGCTCGTGCTTCGATCCGCTTACCGGATCGCCGGCGTCGGGAACTCATACGGCCCAGTTGAATCCGACGTTCAAACCACTTCAGCCAATTGTCGCGTAACATCGCTTTTCTCCCAATCGCGCGGGGATCATCCGCAGCATGATCCGCTGACCCGCCTCACAGAGAGGGGCATCAAATCGGATCCGCCCGAAACGATCACCAGATCGCAGTGAACATCTCGATGAAAATCGAAGTCGAAAAGGTGGGGATACTCCAAAACGTTTCCGCTCGGCCCTTGTGGAGCTCCGCAAACGCCTGATTGAAGGAGGGGCAGGCAACTTGCGGAAAACGCCGAGTTCAGTAGTCATTGCCGAGTCATGTCATCGCGCAAACAACTTGCCTCCGCGATTTCGTGACTTCAGTGTTTCATCCTCCCGGTAGTAACGTCATCCAAAATCTTTCCTCAACCGGAAGATTTTGACGAACTCAAAGAGCAAATGCTCCTGGAAGACACATCGCTCGGGGGGAGGCTTCATGCCCTGGCAGCTGACCCGCGCTGCTTCGACCTTGCAGCACCCCATCGATCGTATGGCTTCACTCAATTGTCGTCTAGTGTCTAGACAGACAGTCTCGGGAAGATTTTCGGTCTGCGTGAACAGTTCCATCAATTCCGACTTGGGAGTCTGTGGACATTGTTCACAATTCCATGGCAATTGAACGATTCTAATGGTTACTCAGGAGAGCAGTTCGGGTACACATTCTCTGTAATTCATTGGTCAGTTCTCAAGCTGAGGACGATTAGAGAGCCCCCGATGTTACCGAAGATGGCAATTTGACCATTTTCTTCGATATGATGTGAGGGATTCTAAGATCATCTCCGACAACTCGTGCCGATCTGCTGTTTCCATGAGCGATGAAAAAAACTCTTCTCATTCTGGTGATCCCACTCCCGCATCTGGTCGTCCCGTCTGGTTGCAGATCGTGTTGGGGTCGATCATGGCCGTCGTTGGTCTGATTGCAGTCGGACTCCTGATTGGTTTCCTGCTGCCCTCGAACTTCGTTGTGAGTCGAGCGATCGTGATCAACGCGCCGGCTGCTGAGATTCATCCCTATGTCGACACCCTCGGCCAATGGCCGAGTTGGACTGCATGGAATAATGAGAGTTATCCCGAACTGAAGTATTCTTATGAGGGGCCCGAGTCGGGAGTCGGAGCAGTACAAACATGGACTGATCCGGGCATGGGTGGCGGACGGCTCGAGATCACAGACAGCAGTGAGGAGAAAGGGATTCAATTTGTCCTCCAGTTCGAACAATCGCCAGAACCGCTGACCGGTTCGATTACTTATGCCCCCATCGACGGAGGAGGCACAAAAGTGACTTGGACGGGCCGGGGAGACGTTGGCTCAAACCCCATTGGGCGCTACTTTGGATTGATGATGGATTCGATGATTGGTGCCGACTATGAGACCGGACTGAAGAAACTCAAGGTTCTTGTCGAAGCGCCACCAGCCGAGTGATTGCACTCCGGGCGTCTCCGATTGGTCTCCACCGCACACAGGCTCGAATCTGATCTATCAGTGATCCGCCTCTACTCTCATAATCCAGCGGCGACAGCGACTTGTTGCGATCAGCAGGCTGCCTGATCGTTACAATCCCACTTAGTTACGGCTGTCTGTCGTTAGACTTCGCCGAAGCGTCCTCATCGTTCATCGAACTGTCTGCCTGAGACGATAGTGCAACTGGTGCAGACGGGTCACGTATCCAGATAAAGATTGCTCCTCGTGTCTCGCGCCCGCCTCCACCAACGTGAAGTGAACAGGGCCTCTGCCGATTCCGCATTCCCTGAAATGTGGTCTCCCGGCACGATTGAGTTGCAATTGATGATGTCGACAGTTTCCCCCCACTCGCAAAACTCATTAACTTCGACACGTCGGACCCGCATTCGTGCAGCACACCTGGTGGGAATAGGCGGCTCCGGCATGCAGGCACTCGCACAGATGATGCACGGGTTCCGATGCCGTATCACGGGTTCCGACCGCACGATTTCCGATCGCCTCTTCTGGCAAATGCATCAACAGGGACTTCGAGTCAATCGAGGGCACGACGCGGCAAATATTCCGGAAAGTGCTGACGTCCTGATCTACAGCCCCGCTGTGCCGGAGGACAATCCCGAGCGACTGGAAGCATCGCGGTACGGTCTGCCTCAACTCTCGCTCAGTCAGGCGATAGGACGGATGATGGCCGGTCGTACCGGTGTTTCGGTTGCTGGCACACATGGCAAAACGTCGACAACCGCCCTGCTCGGACATCTGCTCGAATCCGCTGGTCTGTCGCCCTCAGTCCTCGCAGGAGCTGAGTCGCGAGGCCGAGGTGTCAGCGGCTGGGCCGGTCGAGGATCATTGCTCGTCGTCGAGAGTTGTGAATACCGAGAGCACTTTCTCGATCTCACTCCAAACCATGCGATCCTGCTCAACATCGAACCGGATCACTTCGACTGCTTCCCGACTCTGGAGTCGTCGATCGAGACATTCGGTCGCTTCGCTGCTCAGTTGCCTGACGACGGGACTTTGCTGGTGAATGCGAACTGTTCTTCAGCGATGCAGGCGGCTCTGCAATCGCAAGCCAGGATCGTGACTTTTGGCAGCCGGGTGGGAGCCGACTGGTGGCTCAGCGATATGCGACAGACCGCGCGAGGATGGCGATTCCGGCTGTTCCATCAGTCATCGTTCTTCGGCGAGTTTGATCTCCCGCTCCCTGGACGACACCAGGTCCTCAATGCGGTCGCCGCTGTTGCGATGAGCCGCCATCTGGGGGCACGCCGACGACACATCGCGGAAGGACTCCGGACATTTCCCGGAGTCGCTCGCCGCTTTGAACTGATCGGATCATGGCGAGGTGTCACGCTCATCGACGATTATGCCCATCACCCGACAGCGATCCATCTGACCCTCAAGACAGTAAGGGAACGTTTTGGGCGTCGCCGCGTCTGGTGTGCCTTTCAACCTCATCAGATCTCCCGCACACAGGCGCTTCTGCCGGAGTTTGCCCGCAGCCTCTGCGTGGCTGATCAAGTGTTGATGGCGCCGGTGTTTGCGGCTCGTGAGATCGAGTCGGATGACCAACGCCGTCTCTCGTTCGAGATGGCCGAACGGATCAATCGGGGGGGGACTCCGGCGAGGTATGTCGAGAGTCTTGACGAGATCAGGGCGACAATCGAGACTGAAGCCCGCCCCGGCGACGTGTTCATCACGCTCGGTGCCGGGGACATCGACAGAATTGCCCATGAATTTACCCAACGGCTGCAGCGGCACCGAGCCTCGTAACCGACGAGACTTCCGCAGGTGACGCTCGACTGTTTCACAGAAGCGTCCCACGGATCCGGTATGACGACTCTCGACGACTTCAAAGACATCGTACGCCTTGATGAACCCCTCGCGCCGCTGACTTGGCTCAAGGTGGGAGGGCCTGCTCAGTATTTTTTCGCCCCCCGTTCCGCCGAAGAACTGGAAGCCGTCGTCAAATGGTGTAACGACGAAGAACTCCCGCTCCGGCTCCTCGGCGGAGGCTCCAACGTCCTCGTCCGGGAAGACGGAGTTCCCGGTGCTGTCATCCAACTGACAGGCGAGGGCTTTTCTCAGATCAGCGTCGACGGCACGACCATCCGCGCGGGTGGTGGAGCCCTGCTTTCCCGGGTCGTCTCCCAGTCCGTCGCAGCCAAACTCGCAGGTCTGGAGACGCTTGTCGGGATTCCGGGCACCGTCGGCGGGGCGCTGCACGGTAACGCCGGGGGACGGCAGGGTGACATCGGCCAGTTTGTGAAGTCCGTCTCCGTCCTGACCGCCAAGGGGGAACACTTCACACGGACCGAGGACGAACTCTCCTTCTCTTATCGCCGCAGCAGCATCAACGAACTCTGCATTCTCTCAGCTGAGTTCCAGCTGACCGAGGAAGATCCGACGGAAATCGATCGCCGCATGCGAACCATGTGGATCATGAAGAAGGCTGCACAGCCCTTCTCCTTCCAGTCCGCAGGCTGCATTTTCAAGAACCCCAGGGGCCTCAGCGCCGGTGCCCTGATCGAACAGGCCGGACTCAAAGCGACCCGCATCGGGGCTTGCGAAGTGAGCGACCGTCACGCCAATTTCATCGTCACCCACGAAGGCGCCACGTCCGCCGATGTCCTCCGCCTGATCGACCTCATCCGCTCCCAGATCCATGACACCCACGGCATCGAACTCGAACTGGAAATCGACGTCTGGTGATCAAGAACATTGTCCATCGGGAAGGTCATCGATGAGCAATCCAACTTTTGGTATGCGGATCGACAATGAGCCATTCGACACCGCCCTCTTGTCAGCCATTCTTCAGAGGCAATTGGGAGCAGCGGACGCGGCCATCCAGCTCATTGAAAGAGGTCATTGCTCGGCTGATGTCGACGACATTTCATATTCGTTGACACTTCTAAGGGAGGCAAAGTGTCTCGTCATCAAGCCAAGTCGGGAACCGGGTTGGACGAAGATGTTTCAGATCTGTCGGCAGTATTCACGGTACTCGGGTTTGCGTACGGTGATTCACGATGAAGAGGGAACACATTGTGTGTGCATCAATGGGGAGTCGACCATTGAACAGATCTACCACACGATGGAGCATGATCCGTATGAAGCGATACG
The DNA here is from genome assembly GCA_020426325.1 of Planctomycetaceae bacterium. Lineage (GTDB taxonomy): Bacteria > Planctomycetota > Planctomycetia > Planctomycetales > Planctomycetaceae > JAHBXU01. The sequence continues at coordinate 21,342 of JAGQQG010000005.1, forward strand.
TGTGATGAAAGAACTCGGCATCGGCTGACGGAGGCACTTCTGCCTGCTCAAGCATCGTGTTCAGTGACAGGGGCTCCTCCTTCCTTCGCGGCGAATGATTCCACGAGCGCAAGGCCGCCAAAGAGAGCTGTGGCGTACACGAGATCGCCAGCTACGGTGTTGCCGAAAAATGGAATGGCCTGCATGAAGCAGCTTGAGAGTCCAGCCACTGTCCGAGGGTACATGCCGCTGGCGAGCCAGACGCCGAGGTTGGTCACGAGGAAGAACAGAGTCGATGCAGCAAGCGACATTGCACCGATGCGGAGCGCACTGCGGCGGTGCTGTTGGAGTGCTCGCCCCATCAAGGTGATCATCGCGAACGCTGTGTACACGAAGACTTGCGTGCTGTAGAAACCAAACCCCGTTCCCTGAATCTGGCCGATCAGGAAGTCACTGACCAGCAGTGCTGCAAAGGGCACCAGGAGTGCGAGTCGTCGATCGAGAAGCGTCGCCCCTGCAAACAAAGCCATCGCCCCCAGAGGAGTGAAATTCGGCGGGTGGGGCACGAACCGTGTGATGGCTGCTGCAAGAACCAGTCCTGCAATCACCCACAGCGACGTACGAGTTTTTTGTCTCTCCGATGTCTTCATGAAACCTCCTGATCGATTGTTTCGTATAGCAAGAAATGAATCGCCATCATGTTCGCGACGGATGATGTATGAACACCCAATGGATAAGTGGCTTTGACGTTTTCCGTGTTTCCTCAGATCCTAAATCATCTCAACCATTCTCTGTCATTCCCGCGAAAGCGGGAATCCAGTGAGGGCTGAGAGCAAGTCCAGATGTTGTTCTGCAGGCCACGTCGGCTGGATTCCCGCCTGCGCGGGAATGACACACCGCGTCGCGCGGAATAACAAACCTCGTCGTCGAAAATCAGACCTCGCGATTGAATGCCTTGTCTCCATTTCGAAAGACGCAACTGGTGGCGATCACACTGTCGTTTCCTGTGTGATGACGACTCGTTACTGTCGGTCGTAGAACTCATCTTGCAGGTTTGGGTCCCCGAGTTTGCCGTCGCTCACGTAGCCGAGACGATAGTCATCCATCAGTTCGCCCTGTTCCGTGCTCATGAAGTTAGCACCCGGCACATCGATGCGAAACTCTCGCTTACGGGTTTCCACATGGCCGTCGAGGAAAGCGACGTTGGCAGCTTCGCCATGCCGGAAATGGACGTTCGGAAAGTTGTGACTGGGGGGCTCCAGCAGCCATGTCTCTTCAAAGCTGAAGGATGCAGGAGCGAACGTGACCAGCTTGACCTGAGCAGCATCAGCAAACGCCACGGTTTGTGACATCGACGTGATGTCGCGAAACTTACGAGTCGCAGGCTCGCGGCTGGGACTCGCTGCATAAGCTGGCGGTGGGTAGTCAATCCCTTCCGCTCGTGAGAGATAGTATCCGTTGTAGGCAAACCCGGTTGCGGGCCGGCCGAATCGGACAGCGTCCATCTGCTCAGGACCGAACTCTGGACATTGGAACGCGGAATAATTCGTTTCCATGAAGGGAGCGAGTGGCCCGGAGGTGAAGTCGAGTTGCTGCGCTGGGTTGGCCTGTTCATAGTCGACTGTGCCGAACCAGAACTGGGCTGTTCCCTGATTGCCGCTGAACGTGGTCAGATAACCCAGTCGCTGCTGATCCTCAATCACATACGGGACCATGGCCTCGTTGTAGACGTCCGCATAATTGTGCAAAGCGAGGACGATCTGTTTAAGACGATTGCGACACTGCGTCCGTCTCGCAGCCGCTCTCGCCTGCTGGACTGCTGGAAGTAGTAACGCGATCAGAACCGCAATGATGGCGATCACCACCAGCAGTTCAATGAGCGTAAATCCACGACGACGGCGTCGGATGCAGAGTGTCATGTTGAGGTCTCGGAGGAATGGATGAGAACAATCACACCCTTTGAGGAACCACCGAGTCACGACGCAGCACCACATTCCCTCACCCGCGGAGAGACGATTCCGCAGGTTGGTTCGCATGCCAGTGTCGACGACTCCGGTCCTCGCCGGGCGATCAACTTCGACACTCAGGCAGGTCTTCTGGCTTCCGGATCGTCCGACTGACTGCGTCTTCCCATCGATCAGATCGACAGTGACAGCTTGCAGCAGTCGTCCCCGGTCACAGCGGCGGGACCACAACGGATTGACACCGTTTTCCCTCTTCACTCATCGATCACATGAGATCGACAAGAACCTGAATGACCTTTGAACGATACCAGCAGAGAACTTGATGTCAACAATCTCGACTTTCGTCACACACTTGTCGGAGGAGAATGAATCAGATGATCCGAGATTTGAGATGGGATCACGCGAGCCGAGTTTGTTGAACGCATCTTGACATGGTTGCCCAGAATGACGTATCGAGCGGCTGGATCTCACAACTGTCTGTGAGCCATCGGCGATTTCGCCGCAGGGGAGTGAGTGAAGTTGCATGGCTGACGGAGCGAATCTCAAAGCGCAGGATGCGCAAACAACACGGACGCAAGGCTTTCTGTCTCAGGCAGCGAAGTCGATTGCGATGCGTGTTTCCGCGGCCGGTCTGACTTTTGGGATGGCCCTCTTCATCGCGCGGGCTTTGGGCGGCGACCGGGGTTTGTACGGAGAGTATGCTCTGGCCATCTCGTGGATGAATATTCTGGTCATCCTCGCCAAGCTCGGATTTGACACCGCATCGCTGCGGTTCGTCGCCCAGTATCGGGCCAGCGGCGAGGCATCTCTTCTGCATGGTTTCGACGTCGCGTCTCGCCGTCTCACACTGATCACGTCTATCGGAATGTCGCTATTGTTACTGTGTGTCACGCTGCTGTTGCGAGGACATGTGAGCGACGGCGTCTTCTGGTGTCTGCTCATATCAGCCGGTTTGCTTCCGGTTGTGGCGGGGATTCAACTCCGTGAGGCGGGACTCCTGGCCTTCGGTCGAGTGATGGCAGGTCAGACAAGCGGGGTGCTGACACCGCTGCTGTTGGTCCTGTTTGTGATCGCGATCCCGCGATTCACCGGAGAGCGACTCTCGCCACCGTTTATCGTACTGCTGCAACTTCTCAGTTCCATCCTGACACTCGGTTTTGTGGCGTGGATTGGTCGCCGGGAGTTGGCATCCGTCGAGGCTGTTGCTGAGCCGGACATGCGGACGATGGAGTGGATGCAGGTCGCGTTGCCGATCCTGTTGGTCCAGTTTCTGAATCTCATGCAGAACCAGAGCGGCACGGTTCTCTGTGGAGCGCTACTCGACAAGGAGGCAGCCGGACTGTTCTCTGCGGTCGCACGTGTGGCAGGTGTGTTGTTCCTGGGGTTGCAGGCCATCAACACCATCGCTGCTCCCACAATTTCCTCGCTGTATCACCTGGGTCGTCGAGATGAACTGGATCGCTTCGTGAAGACGTGCGCTCTCGCGAGCGGCGGTTTTGCTGCAGCTTTTCTGGTGGTGATGCTCCCGTTGGGACGGAGCGTATTGAGCGTCTTCGGCGAACAGTTCGTCGAGGGATACGTGCCACTGTTGGTCATGACCGCCGGACTGTCGATCGCAGCCTTCGCGGGCCCGGTAACACAATTCCTGCTGATGACCGGCCATCAATGGGACTGCATCAGAATCTTCAGCATCAACACTGTCGTCTGTTTGGCAGCAGCCCTGTTTGTGATCCCGCAATATGGCGTCCTTGGTGCCGCTGGGCTCGCAGCTTTCGCACGACTGAGTTCGTATGCTGCGATGGTGTTCGTCATTAAACAACGTCACAACATCTGGTGCATCGCAACACTCCCCTCTGCTGTCACCAGCCCGCCAGTTCCAGTCGAAACCGTTCCACAACAGCGCATGGCCGCGTGAAAGTATTTCAGATCTCAGATTTGAAATCTCAGATCATGACTCGTCTCAATCATCTGAATTGCCATCATCCATGCTCGCCTTCATCCACATTGAGAAAGCCGCTGGCACGACGATCACGACGATTCTGCGTCAGTCGTTCGGACTCGGTCATTGCGATCTTGCCAGTTGGCATGAGTACCGTCAGGAGTATGCGACGCCCTCTGCGACCGATCTGCATCGGGCCTTGCTCTTCTATCCGCGACTGAAGAGCATCAGCGGTCACATCGTGGTGCCTCATTGTGGATATGAACAAATCTGTCCAGGGATTCGTTATTACACGTTCCTTCGTGAGCCGCTCAAACGGTGTGCGTCGCACTATCAGCATCAAGTCCAGACGATGGACAAGGAGCCGCCGCCCTTCGAGGAATGGATTCAACAGGAGGTGTATCACAACTTCATGACGAAGAAGCTGGCCACAAGCGGGCGTGCTGAAGATGCCATCGAAACGCTGGAGTCACGTGTTGGATGCACCGGGTTGGTCGAACGTTTTGACGAGTCCCTGTTGTTGCTCAGACGATGGGCCAACCTCCCGGAACTTGATATCCGCTATCAACGTCAGAACGTCGCCCCGCGCGATGAGATCAAGAACGAACTTCTCTGGAACGCCTCGTCACGCCAAGCGATCATCGACACAAATCAGGAGGATTTGAAACTCTACAATCATGTGGTGAGGAAACTCTTCCCACGTCAACTGGCTGAGTATGGAGCCGCATTGGAGTCTGACCTGGAAACCTTTCGGAATGCCAACACGCCTCCGCGACTCTACCCAGGTCAACTTCCAAGCTTCGTGTTTCGCCATGCCATCTACCGACCAGCAGCCCGGCTGACCAGCGTGCTCCACCGTGCTGCCTGAGATGCGTGCCCGCTCTACTCGTTAACTGTCATGTGACTCCCTCTCCCGTCATCCCCGCGCAGGCCGGGATCCAGCCAGCGTGGATGAAATCTTACACATCTGGGGCCAACTCATGGTTTCTAGATTCCCGCCTGCGCGGGAATGACGCGTATGTGTGACGACATTGGTAGCGAACCCAGGACTGCATTCATCACTCTCGAACTTGGCACTGTCTCGGTGTGTCCATAGACTCGGGTGAAAGAGTTTCATAGGGGTGAAAGTCATGTCACGCGTGGTACTCGCGATGAGCGGGGGAGTCGACAGCTCTGCTGCTGCTCTGCTGTTGCAGGAGCAGGGGCACGAGGTGATCGGCCTGTTCATGCGATCCGGCGCAACCGAAGAAGAGGCGTGTGCCATTGATGGCGGGCTGCTGCCGATCTTCAATGCGCCAACGCGCAAGCAGGGGTGTTGCAGTGCATCGGATGCGGCTGATGCCCGGCGTGTCGCTGACCGGTTGGATATCCCGTTCCACGCGCTGAACTTCGCTGATGCATTTGATCGCATTAAGGACTATTTCGCTGACGAGTATCTCGCCGGTCGCACTCCCAACCCGTGCGTGATGTGTAACAACTGGCTGAAGTTTGGCCGCCTGTGGGAGTTCGCTCAGCAGGTCGGCGCGGAGTATGTCGCGAGCGGTCACTATGCTCAGGTGAAATCCGTCGAAGGGATCAATACTCTCGGCCTCTTTCGTGGACGCGATCAGACCAAGGATCAGTCCTACGTTCTGTTCGGCGTTCATCGCGACCTGCTCGACCACATTCTTTACCCGTGCGGCAGTTACACAAAGGAAGAGATCCGCAACGTAGCGAGACGAGCCGGACTGAGAACAGCTGACAAAGCCGACAGCCAGGAGATCTGCTTCATCCCTGACAACGACTACGGAGCGTTTCTTGAGCGTTATCGCGGTCCGCAGGACACAGCGGGCCAGTTCGTCGACACGGCAGGAAATGTCGTGGGGGAACATCCTGGGTATCAGCATTTCACCATTGGCCAGCGAAGAGGTTTGGGGATCACGTTCGGCGAACCTCGCTTCGTCGTGCGTATCGAGTCGGAGACACGACGAGTCGTTCTTGGCACAAAGGCAGAACTTGGTCGCGAGACTCTTATAGCGGATCGCCTCAATTGGCTCATCGAGCGGCCCACCGCAGGTTTCCGCTGTGAGGCGCAGATTCGATATCAGCATCGGGCTGCTCCTTGTGAAGTTGAGTTTCTCGACGACGATCAAGTTCGCGTCATATTCGACTCGTCTCAGGACGGCGTCGCTCCCGGTCAAGCAGTCGTGTTCTATGATGGGCCTCGCGTCATGGGCGGTGGTTGGATTTGTTGATGGGCAGGTTCCTGCGCCCAGGACTGTCTGCCTGCGGTCGACTCGCGTGTGGTGAGGCTGGTCGGTACGATATTCGTCACCTGCCTGTCATGCCGAATGTTGTGTGACCTGTTCACCCCTGACGACTCGCCACCCTGAGGAGACATCCACTGTGAATCGCTCACTGCTCGCAATGGTCAGCCTGTGCTGGCTCACTTTCTGCCTGCCTGCCACCACGATGGCAGAGGTGCAGCCCCCGGAAGGATTTAAGGCTCTGTTCAACGGTGAAGACCTCGCCGGCTGGCACGGTATGCCGCACTTTGATCCGCAAAAACTGGCTGCGATGCCCGAGGACGAACGACAGAAGCAGCTGGCCGAGTGGTGGAAGGAGACCGTCAAACACTGGACGATCGAGAACGAAGAACTCGTCAACGACGGCACCGGTCCCTATCTCACGACTGATGACGAGTATGGCGACATCGAGCTGTTGATCGAGTATCGCACGGTGCCACTGGCCGACAGCGGGATCTATCTTCGAGGGACGCCTCAGGTGCAGATTTGGGACTGGACTGAGGCAGGTGGCAAATGGGATCGCGGGGCTGACAAAGGGTCGGGAGGATTGTTTAACAATCCGGACAACGCTCCGGGACGCGATCCGCTCGTGCTGGCCGACAGACCGTTTGGCGAATGGAACCAGTTCCGCATCGTGCAGGTGGGCGAACGGACCAGCGTGTGGTTGAATGATCAACTTGTGGTCGACCATGCTCAGATGGACAACTACTGGAACCGCGACATTCCGCTGTTTCGCGAGGGACGCATCCAACTGCAAACACACGGCGGGGAAATTCGCTGGCGAAACCTGTTTGTGCGTGAGATTGCTGCTGACGAAGCCAACGAAATTCTCGCCTCCCATGGTGATGAGGGATTTGAGTCAGTCTTCAATGGGAAAGACCTCTCGGGCTGGGCTGGTGCAGTCGAAAATTACGAAGTCGTCGACGGGGCAATCAAATGCCAGCCGGGACACGGGGGCGTACTCTACACTGAGAAGGAGTATGACGACTTTCAGGTCCGAGTGGAGTTCCGCGTGCCTCCTGGAGGGAATAATGGTCTGGCCATTCGGTACCCGGGACACGGCAATGCCGCTTACGACGGGATGACCGAGCTGCAGGTGCTGGACACGCATCACCCGATGTATGCCGGCTGGCTCGACCCGCGACAGGCTCACGGTTCCGTATACGGCATGATTCCGGCCGCAACCGGATACCTGCGTCCCACGGGCGAATGGAACTTTCAGGAAGTGACCGTCATCGGACCGAAAATCAAGGTGGAGTTGAACGGGACCGTGATCCTTGACGGAGACGTGAGCACCGTAACGGAGTTCATGGGAGATACCGCGCATCCGGGAAAGGATCTGACTTCTGGTCACTTCGGATTCGCCGGACACAATGATCCGGTGCGATTCCGTGCAATTCGAATCAAACCGATCGCGGCGGAGTAACTTCTCGCATGTCGCGTGTCAGGTGTTGAATCGGATCATTTCGGGCACGGGAGGATGAGGTCTTTGCCGCGCTATATCAGCTGAGTGAACCTGAGGATGACTTGTCGTTTTGCAGTGGCCTTGTCCTTCCGACATCAACCTTCTGGATATCAACCTTTGCTCAGCCTGACAGGGTGAGGTCGATTGACGGGCGTTCTTGAGTGAGCGACATTCGCGGTCGCTGATCCTGCAGGTACCGTTGATGTCGAATGCCCACCTCAAGTCTGAATCGCAGTCATTCGCGCTCTTGCGTGTCATTGGGCCGGGAATTCTGGTCGCTGCGACTGGCGTAGGGGCAGGGGACTTAGCGACTGGAGCGCTAGTCGGGAGCACTTTGGGCGTGGCCGTGCTTTGGGCGGTTGTGCTCGGGGCGGGGCTCAAGTTTGTCCTGAACGAAGGGCTGGCACGCTGGCAACTCGCAACCGGAACTACGTTGCTTGAAGGGATGGTCCAGTATTTCGGCAGAGTATCTCGGGGAGTGTTTCTCGTTTACCTGCTGATGTGGACCTGGTTCACGACGATCGCACTCATGAGCGCCTGCGGGATTGCTTTGCACGCCATCTGCCCGATCAGCGACGCGGCCAGCGATAAGGTGACCTATGGGATTGCACAGAGTCTGCTCGCAGTCGCTTTGGTGGAACTGGGTGGATACAAGCTGTTTGAGCGTGTGATGAGTGTGTGCATTGGTCTGATGTTTCTGACCGTGGTAGCGACAGCGGTCTCGGTCGGCCCTGCGTGGAGTGAGATCGGACAGGGTTTGATCATGCCACGGATTCCCGAGATGGGGATTGACAGTCTGCGATGGACGGTCGCTTTGATTGGCGGTGTCGGGGGCACGCTGACGGTACTGTGTTACGGTTACTGGATTCGTGAAGAAGGGCGGAATTCCTCTGCGGACATTCATGCCTCCCGGATCGATCTCGCGGTCGGGTACTTGATGACAGCCTTGTTCGGCATGGCCATGGTGATCATCGGCAGCCGAATCTCCGTCGAAGGGAAGTCGGCAGAACTGTTGGTGCATCTATCGGCCCAACTGGAGCAGGAGTTGGGTGCGGTCGTGAGCTGGGCCTTTCTGCTGGGAGCCTGGGGAGCCATCTTCAGCAGTCTGCTGGGAGTCTGGCAGAGCGTGCCGTATCTGTTTGCTGACTTCCTCAGTCTGAGTGCTGAGAGGCGAACGGATGTATCGGTGGTCAACACCAAAGGAGTCGCCTATCGCGGATACCTGTATGCGATGGCGACGTTGCCCGCGTTAGGCCTGTTTCGGTCTTTCGCCTCGGTCCAGAAGGCCTATGCGGTGTTTGGGGCTCTGTTTATCCCGCTGTTGGCCTTGGCGCTCTTACTTCTGAACGGCTCTGCTGCCCGGATCGGGGAGACACATCGCAACCGCTGGCCGAGCACGCTGGGGCTATTGTTCGCGATCAGCCTGTTTGTGGTGTATGGCTATTTCGAGATCAGTCAAACTTTCGGTGGGTGAGGAAGGCTTTCGATTCCATCCCTGCTTACTTAGAATCCAGTGCGATGACGACGGACCGACTCTTCGGTCCGTATTTTGTTGGTGCGGCGGCCGAGGAGTATGAGAGAGCATGTCTGTGCAGAAGGTGAGAGTCGGAATTGTCGGAGCGGGTGCGAATACTCGGGCTCGACATTTCCCGGGATTCCAGTCAATAGATGGTGTTGAAGTCACGGGCGTGTGCAATCGGACCCCCGAGTCCACCAAGCGAGTCGCGCGCGAGTTCAACATCCCTCGTCAGTACAGCGACTGGAAAGATCTGATCGCAGCAGATGATGTGGATGCCGTACTGATCGGCACTTGGCCCAACCTGCACTGTGAGATCACCTGTGCAGCGCTTGAAGCCGGCAAGCACGTGCTCACTGAAGCTCGGATGGCCCGAAACCTTCAAGAAGCGAAGCAGATGCTGGCTGCTTCCGAGCAGCATCCCGACTTGATCGCACAGGTTGTCCCCAGTCCCTACGGGCTCACCTGTGGACCGCTTGTCGAGCAACTCATCCGTGATCGGTTTCTGGGCGACTTCCGCGAACTGGTAGTGCTGGGCGCCGATGACATTTTCTGGGATTACTCGATTCCTCTGCATTGGCGCCAGGATCAGGAAATCAGCGGTCTCAATGTGCTGGCGATGGGAATTCTTCACGAAACCGCATTACGCTGGTCCCCCCCGCCAGTTCATGTGTTTGCTCAATCGCACATCTTCGAACCACAGCGTCCCAACCTGCAGACGGGTGAATACTCGGATGTCACCGTGCCCGATAGCGTGCAGATCCTGACACAGCTGGAAGGGGGAGGACGCGGGCTATACCACATCAGCGGCATCACTCTATTCGGCCCTGGAAAACAGATTCATCTCTATGGCAGCCGAGGGACCATCAAAATCGAATTTGAGCCCGAAGAACGTGTGTTCGTGGGACACCACGGAGATTCCACACTGAAAGCGATCGAAATTCCGGAGGCTCAGCGAGGCCAGTGGCGAGTGGAGGAAGAGTTCATCGGCGCCATCCGTGGAGAAGAGAAGGTCGTCCTGACTGATTTTGCGACAGGTGTCAAATATATGGATTTTGTCGATGGTGTTTCCCGCAGCTCCGCAGAAGCAAAAGTCGTCGCACTCTCAGAGTGTTAGGTCGAAGGACGATTTCGGTGGACAACGATAGGAGAGCTGGTGTAGCGTAAATACAACCTATTTGACTCACTCCTCCTAATCGCACTGATTGTCTGCGGCAAGAAACATCTTGCCAGATCGCTTACGACAACCGCACCAAACAGGTTGTAGTGTTTTTCGGGCCACTCCTGAATTGCACAAAATCGACCTCGACAGGTGATCTCATCGGGCCAGCGCACTCATGTCCATTGCCACTATTGAGCCGAAAAGCTCCAAATCGATCAACTCTGACAAGAGTGCGTCTCTCTCTGATATTATTGATTTTGCAGCCTCCGAAAAACTCCCTGTCGTCCCCTGGTTGACGATTCTCGATTTGAATCACCAGCGGCGTGACACCCGATGTCTGGGTGAACGAATTCGGCTCTGTAAACGATTGACGGATATTGCTGTCTCCTCAGTCGCACTCATCATTCTGTTGCCAGTGATGGTTGTCGTAGCGTTGCTCGTGAAATTGACGTCTCCCGGCAAAACGATCTTCCAGCAAACTCGCGTCGGCCTGAACCTGCGTGACTTTGATGATCGCAGGCAGGAAAATGGGGCTGCTCCCGCCCATCTCGTGGAACGACGTACGAGCCAGGTGGATCGACGCGGGAACTTCACCTATGGTCGGCATTTCACGCTCTATAAATTCCGCACCATGCGTGAGGATGCGGAAAAGGACGGGGCACAATTTGCCGTGAAAGGGGATTCTCGTGTGACTCCCATTGGTGGGTTCTTGCGGAAAACCCGTCTCGACGAGTTGCCCCAGTTGTGGAACGTTTTGAAAGGAGAGATGAGTCTCGTCGGGCCGCGACCGGAGCGTCCCGAGTTCATCTCCGAGTTGTCGAATCATATCCCGAACTACTTGCAACGCCTCGGACTCAAACCGGGTCTCACGGGCGTTGCACAGGTGGTCAACGGTTACGATAACGACATCGAGAGCTTCCGCAGGAAAGTCGCCTTCGACCTGCTCTATCTCCAGAACTGCTGTCTCAGAAATGACTTAAAGATCCTGTTCAAGACGATCGGAGTCGTGGTTCATCGACAGGGACTATGAGAAAAGCCTGTCCGCGCTCCGAGACCATGAATTGAAGCCGAAGCAGCCCTGATGCACAAATCTTCCGGCACAGGCCCTCACATTCCGGCGCGGTGCTTGACACCGGACAGCCGTTGGGGTGTAATTTGAGCTGATGCAAGTCGGCCTGTTGGGTCAGGCTGCTGAACAGAGTTGTTCGGATTATCCGGCTTGCATCGATGGCTGGATGAGAATGGGTGAGGGTTCGATGTCCCAACAGGGGCCATCAAACCGTCAGAATCGGACAAAGGGCTTACACGGTTCAGACTGCATGTTCTGACGAATGTCGATCTGCATCCCTGCCAGGAAGTTCCCCCTCCGCTTCAGACTCACTCCTTCGGCGCTGATTCTCCGATATTTTGGAGTGGATGCGTTAGAGTCCCCCCCTGTGAGATCAGGCTATGATGGCTGGGTCGCAGAATCCCCGTGTCGTGATCACCGGTTTGGGAGTCGTTTCTCCCATCGGCATCGGCAAGGAGCGTTTCTGGCGAAATCTACTGGACGGTCAATCCGGAGTCGACTTTTTAAAGTCGTTTTCGTCGGAGAACTTACCGTCCAAGGTCGCTGCTGAGATCACCGACTTCGACCCCTTGGACTACGTCTACCAGAAAAAGTTCCTCAAGGTCATGTCGAGGGACATCCAATTGGGGGTCTCGGCTGCTTCCATGGCCGTCAAGGACGCAGGCATCAAGCCGGGTGATGTCGTCCCAGAGCGGATGGGAGTTGAGTTCGGGACCGGTCACATCTCCTTCACGCCTGATGAGTTGGCTGAGGCAGCAGCGGACTTTGCAGACCCATCCAGTCGGGATGGTTACAAGCGATGGGGAGATGAGCAACTTGGCAAGATCGCCCCACTCTGGCTGCTGAGACAGTTGCCCAACATGCCTGCGTGTCATGTTGCCATTGAACACGACGCCCGCGGTCCGAACAACACGATCACGAGCGGTGAAGCCTCAGCTCTTTTAGCGCTCTCGGAAGCGATGAGAGTCATTCGGAGGAACGAGGCGGATGTGATGATCGTTGGAGCGTGCAGTTCCAACATTCATCCGGTCGATATCGCCCGATTGAATCTTTACGACACCCTCTCGCAGCGACATGACGATCCGACTCGTGCCTGTCGTCCCTTCGACCGTGATCGCGATGGCACGATTGTGGGTGAGGGAGCTGCGGTCTTCGTCGTAGAACGATATGCACATGCCGTCGCACGTGGAGCGGACATTTATGCGGAGATTCTCGGAGTCAGTGGTGGATGCGACGGTCGGGGTTATCGCAATGGTGCTGGCGGAACGGGCATCGTCCGGGCGGTTGACCATGTCCTACGACAATCCAGGATAGAACCACGTGAGATCGGACACATCAATGCACACGGGAAAGGCACCCAACGTGACGACTGGGTCGAATCCCGCGCTTACCATCAGTCACTCGGCGACCACGCTATCAAAATTCCGTTGACGGCACTGAAGAGTTACTTTGGCAACTTCGATGCCGGTTCCGGGGCGGTCGAGTTGGCCGGGAGTCTGATGGCCCTCCGTCATCGGACGGTCCCGATGACACTCAACTACGAAACTCCAGATCCACTCTGCCGATTAAATGTAGTCCGGGGTGAACCGCTTCGCATGTCGAGTAGCCTCGCACTCAGCGTTAACCGGACGCACATGGGACAAAGCGCGGCTGCGGTGCTCAGGGCTGTCTGAACTCCCGCGAACTTCGCGCCGCGAAAGGTCTCGTATTCTGCGAAAGACTATGTGTCTGCTAAGTAGGGACTCGTTCGCAGACTCACCCCATGACGCAGTCGAGCATCCAGCGGTCGAAAGCCCCGCAGCCGTAGTTTTCAGAAACGGACATCGTTGTAAATGCCTTAAGCATAGTGTCCGACTCTCCAAGGCTGTTGAGCAATCAGGGAGTCCATACCTCCTGATGTCAGCGAAGCCCGTTGCCATTGTTGCGCTGATTTCTCAAGCTCACTTGAAAAATTGATCAGAACGGATTTCTCATTCGGGTTCCCTGAACGTTGATCCGAGTGACAGGTCACGCACGTGCTAGTCACGACGCTGGCTGACTCTTTACCGGAAAACAGACTGCGATTTATCCAGGTACATTCCTGTGCCATGACGGGCGATGAGGAGTGAGGACCTGACAGGATGAGTGTTAAGCTCAGGCACAAGAGAAGTCCGAGTGCTGTTGCAGAGAAGATCGTCCCCAAGAGTCGACGCCGTGACGTCCTGGTTCTCGTTGACAGTCCGCTCGCTGACAATCGTGCGGCCACTTGCTCCGCCATTTGGACCGGTGACATCAATGCCTGAGTGACCTGGCGTTCGTATTCACGTGCATCCGCATCGACAGGAGCATTGAAAAGGCCAAGTGCCGGTTCCAGCGTCTCAAACATCTGCCGACACCTCGTGCAGGACGCCAGATGAAAAGACAACTCCGGAGAATCAATCTCGCAGGGGTCAGTCATCGCATCGAAAGCCTGATCACAATTCATGGTGTCTCCTCCTTCGATTCCGCAAAGGGGCCCGCAAGAGAGTTGAGATTCTGGATACGTTCGGAAAGTCGTTGAAGTCCTGTTTTCACTCGACGCTTTGCCCCACTCAGCGTGCAAGACGTCGCAGTCGCAATCTCTTCGTACTTCAAACCACCAAAGAACCGCAGCCGGAGTGCGTCGGCCTGTGGTTCGGGGAGTTCGTCAAGCAGTCGTTGCAACAGGAGGTTTTCCTCTTCAGCAATCAGCTGAGAAAGAGCAGAAGGGCCTTGCTGAACCAAGGAGCCCGCTAGAACATCCTGATCGACGACAGTGTGTTCCCAGGGTCGTGATTGACGCTGCTTCCAGCGGGTACGACACAGGTTAAGCAGGATCGTCCAAAGCCAGGTCGAGGCAGCAAAGTCCGACTTGTAGGAATCCCTGGCAGCGAAGGCCGCCAGAAAGGTCTCCTGCACCACGTCTTCAGCAGCCGCCCTGTTTCCCAACTTGCTATCCGCCACGCGCAGAAAGCGATCGGAGTACCTGATCACCAGTTGACCGAACAACTCGTGATCGCCCCGCTGCACGCGTGCCAGGATGTCTGCATCAGAAAGTGGCATAACGCTCTCACACTTCTTGACCGTTAGGCTATCATGAGGAGGAACGTCGCACCACTGCGATGTGTGCGATCTGCGTCGTTTCGAGTCTTGTCACGCTTTGCATTCTTGTGCGGTTTGCGGCTGAGAACTCCGTGAAGGTGGAGACCACCGCACAAAGTGAACAGAGCGAAAACCTCATCGGATGGGTATGAGATGATCGAGAAGTTGCCTTGTTATCGCCCAATCATGATCCTCTTGACTGTCTGTGTGACCAGTGGGCTTGCTCTTGCTGATGAGACCGAGCTTACGGTTGAACAACTGGTTGAGCGGGTGAAACCGTCAGTTGTGGTGGTGACCTTTTCCGGCCGCGATGGCGGACAGATGGGGTTGGGCAGCGGATTTGTGCTCGACTCCGAAGGTTTGATCGCGACGAACCTGCACGTCATCGGCGAGGCGCGGCCGATCATGGTTCGCACGTTCGACGGGAAGAAGTACCCGGTTGTCGAAGTCCATGCGACCGATCGCACGCATGATCTGGCGATCCTGCGTGTGGACGCCAAGGGACTCCCAGAACTCGAACTGGGTGACTCCGACGCACTCAGACAGGGGCAATCAGTTGTAGCCTTCGGTAATCCACAGGGACTGGAGCACAGCGTCGTGCAGGGGGTCGTCTCCGGGTTGCGAGAGGATGTGGACGGTCGGCCGATGATCCAGCTGGCGATCCCCATCGAACGAGGCAACAGCGGGGGGCCGCTGGTCGACATGCAGGGTCGCGTGCATGGCCTGCTCACACTCAAATCCCAGGTGACGGAGAACCTTGGCTATGCTGCCCCCGTCAATGACCTGAAGCCCATGATCGTGCAGCCGAACCCGGTGCCCATGTCGCGCTGGCTGACGATCGGCACGCTCAACCCGCGCCTGTGGGATGTGAGAGATGACGTCCAGTGGCGTCAGCGAGCGGGCCGGATCTTTGCAGATGGACAAGGCCGAGGATTCGGCGGCCGGACCTTCGTGCTTTCCCGGCAGGAGATGCCCCAGCAGCCGTACGACGTGGCTGTGACTGTCCGCATGGACCAAGCGGATGGGGCAGCGGGGCTCATCTTCCACGCAGATGGGGGTGAACGGCACTACGGATTCTATCCCAGCAGCGGCAAGTTGCGGTTCACCCGCTTCGAGGGTCCTGATGTCTACTCCTGGACCGTGCTCGGTGAAAAGGAGGTCGCGACTTATCGGAAAGAAGACTGGAACCGTTTACGTGTTCACGTGGCAGACGGACTGTTTCAGTGTTTCTGTAACGAAGAGCTGGTCTTCGAGTCATCCGACATGCGATTCACCGAAGGGCAGGCCGGTCTGGCAAAGTTCCGACACACGACCGCTCAATTCAAGGGATTTGAAGTGGGAACCAAAGTCGGCGTCAACAGCCTGTCACCAGAGACCCGGGAGGCACTGGAGCATCTGGTCGCTGAGATCCCGGTCGACAAGTCACCTGCAGACGAACTCGTCGATCAGGTGCTCGCACAGGCAACCTCACAGACTGCAGGCAGCCTTCTACATGAACGGGCACGTCAACTCGAACAGCAGGCGGTCCGCTTGCGAGAACTGGCTCAGGCCGTTCAGGCGGAGTCAGTCGTCCTGCAACTCGCTGACCTGTTCACCCCCCCAGCAGGTGAGGCTGTAACAACTGAGGTCGATCTGGTCCGTGCTGCCTTGTTGCTCGCAGCAATCGACAATAATGAACTCGATCTCGAAATTTATCAAAAGCAAGTCGACCAGATGGCGGAAGAGCTCCGGTCCCTGTTACCCGACGATCCGTCTGAGACCGAGAAGATGGAGACCCTGCACACTTATCTCTTCGAGGAGATGGGGTTTCACGGCAGTCGCACCAATTACGGCAGTGCCTCGAACAGTTACTTCAACGAGGTCATCGACGACCGAGAGGGCCTGCCAATCACACTCTCATTGCTCTACATGGAGCTGGCCCGACGCATCGACTTGAAGGTGGATGGTATCGGACTGCCGGGCCACTTTGTGGTCGGCGTTCATCTCGGTGAGGAGTCGCCGCAACTCGTGGACGTCTTCGACCGGGGCAGTCTGATGACGCTCGATGATGCAAAAGGAAAAGTGCTCTCGATCACCGGATATCCCTGGGATGATGATTTTCTCTCAGCGTACTCCGGCCGACAGATCATCGTCCGCATGCTTCGCAACCTGCTGGGGGTGGCCAACAGCAAGGAAGACCCGGAAGCTGCGCTACGCTACGTCAACTCCCTGCTCGCCATCGAACCGGACTCCGCATCAGACCGTCTGTTCCGCGCAGTACTCTGCTACAACACCAACCGAGCCGAACAGGGTCTCGCAGACGTCAACTGGGTCCTTGAACGAAAACCCGACGGAATTGACCTCCGACGTGTCGAGCAACTGAGGGGGTTGCTGAATCGAATGGTGAACGAGTAATTCTCTTCAAAGGTCCAGCACTCCATGTCCCATCGGGAAACAGACATCGACGAGAAAGTCGAACGAAGACGAATGGTCTCAATCTCCCTTCTCGTGGTCTTGGTATTGGGGTTTTATCCTTTGAGCATCGGACCATTCACGTACTTGCGATTTCGAGATGACATCAGCAGAAAGACATACGACACCGGACTCAATACTGTCTACCTGCCATTAAAACCGTGGTGGATCGACGATGCTCGAGCCGATCCCAACCTGTTGGGGAGAACAGCATTTCAACACTACATCTATTTGTGGGAAATGCTGGGAGCAGAGCCAGATCATCAATAGTAGGTTTCCCATTCGACGCCTCGATTTGAGTCTGTAAACTTCCTGCCATGCCCGCCAACCTCACTCCGCAGTATCACAAGGCTGAAGACGCCTACCGCCGTGCTCAGACGGCGGAGGAGCGGGTGGCCTGCCTGGAGGAGATGCTGCGGCTGATCCCCAAGCACAAGGGGACCGACCATCTGCAGGCCGATCTCAAAACGCGACTGAAAGAGACGCGGGCGGAGGTGCAAACCGAGAAAGCTGCCAGCAAAGGCACTCGCAGCTTTCGCATCCCTCGTCAGGGGGCAGGCACCGTCATCGTGTTGGGGGCTCCCAACGCGGGGAAGAGTCGCATCCTCAACGAATTGACAAACGCAGATCCTGAGGTTGCAAACTACCCGTTCACGACGCGAGAGCCGCTGCCGGGCATGATGTCGTGGGAAGATGTGAAGGTGCAATTGATCGACACGCCACCTGTCACGGATTCGCATCTGGAGCCGTACATCTTGGGATACGTCCGCTCAGCCGATCTGGTGGTCCTGTGTTTTGACGGCAGCAGCGATGACGCCCCGGAGCAGACATCCGACGTGCTCACCCAATTCGAGGACAGAAAAACGCAACTGTCGACATGGTCCGGATTCGACGAGGACGACATGTCCATCGTGCATGTGAAAACAATCATCGTGGTCACCCGCAGCGATGACCCCGATGCCGGAGAACGCCTGACGTTCTTCAAGGAGATACGGCCGGACGTTGACCTGCCCATCGTCACGGTCGAACTGGACAATCCAGAGGCGGTGGAGTCGTTGAGGGATCAGATCTACGCAGCGATCGATGTTGTGCGAGCGTACACGAAGAAGCCGGGAAAACCGGCGGAGTATGTCGATCCATTCACTCTTCCCGCAGGATCGACGGTCGAGGATCTTGCGATCAAAGTGCATCGAGACCTTGCCGATTCGCTGAAACACGCAAGAATTTGGGGGTCAGCGACTCAGGACGGTCAAACCGTCGGCCGAGAGCACATCATTGTCGATCGGGACATGGTCGAACTTCACACCTGATCTTGATTGGGTGACCATGCAATCAAGCGATCACCCTTGTGACTGCCAGCGGTCGGTCGATACCCTGCGGGTTTTCCTCACGGAATCTTCCCTGCCCTCCAAAAATCAACCCAGCCTCATGCGACGGATCGGTACTCTGACTGACAAGGATGCTGCGGAGACCTTTGGCGATTACCTGTTGACGCAGGAGATCCCGTCGCAGGTCGAGCAATCGGGTCACGATTGGGCCATCTGGGTTCACGATGAGGATCAGGTCGAGCAGGCGAAGGAGGAATTGGAGTCGTTTCGCTCTGATCCCCAGTCAGATAAGTACCGTAAGGCGATCGTCGAGGCGGACCGCATTCGACATGCCAAAGTGCAGGCTGCGATCGCGGCCAGGAAGTCGCAGATCAACCTCACCCGGCAGTGGAACAGACCACTGATCGCACAGATTCCGGTAACGTTCACGATCGTTGTCCTGAGTGTGATTATCACATTGGGGACACAATTCGGCACAAAATACGATGCGTTTGGTGGCCAGATTTCGATGGTGCCGAACATGACACGCAAAGGAGATGGCGTTGAATACCCGATCAACTACCGGCAACTCCCTGGTGTGAGAGAGGGACAGGTCTGGCGACTGATCACACCCGCGTTTGTGCATTTCGACCCATTGCATCTCGTGCTGGACATGTACTGGCTGGTCCTGTTTGGTGGCATGATCGAGCGGGTCCGTGGCCGTCGCACGATCATCGTGCTCTTTCTGTTGACGGCGATCGTCGGAAATCTGGCTCAGCTATACTTGAAGGGACCAGCGTTTGGCGGCATGTCCGGTGTCGATGCGGGACTGTTTGGCTACCTCTGGATTACCGGACAGATGGACCCGGAATCCGGCTTGGCCTTGCCGCAGCATCTGGTGTTCATCATGCTTGCGTTCCTGGTGCTCGCTGCGACGACGAGCATGATGGGACCGATTGCCAACGGAGCACATTTCGGGGGCCTTTTTGCAGGGATGGCGATGGCTGCCGTTTCCGCTACCTGGAAGCGACTCCGTTGAGACAACAGACTCATGACCGACCATTTGTCAGCGATGACATCCCCCTACTGAACCCATGGATCGAACAATGACCGGACGACTCGCCCAGATCGCTGCATTCATAGGAGTGTGCTTCGTGAGTAGTGCTATCGTTCAAGCCGAAGGAGCGGAGATGATCACGTCCGTCGAGGGCATCACCGAATATCGTCTCGAGAACGGCATGAAGGTGCTTCTATTTCCCGACCCCTCGAAACCCAAGGTGACCGTTTGCATGACGGTCTTTGTCGGGTCGCGACATGAAGGCTATGGCGAGGCGGGTATGGCCCACCTGCTGGAGCACATGCTCTTCAAAGGGACCCCTGCTCATCCGAACGTTCCCAAAACGCTCAAAGACCTGGGAGCCGATTTTAACGGTACCACCTGGCTCGACCGGACCAACTACTACGAAACCGTTCCCGCGAGCGACGCGAACCTGAAAGCGGCGATCGAACTCGAAGCTGACCGTATGATCAACAGCTTCGTCCGAAAGGAGGATCTCGATTCCGAGATGTCCGTCGTGCGCAACGAGTTCGAGCGCGGAGAGAACAGCCCCTCTCAAATCCTCTTCCAGAAGATGATGAGTGCCGCTTACGAGTGGCATAACTACGGGAAGTCGACCATTGGCAATCAGGCCGACATCGAACGGGTGCCGATCGAGAGCCTGCGTGCCTTCTACCGCAAGTACTATCAGCCGGACAATGCGATGGTCGTCGTGGCCGGTCAGTTCGATCCGGAGAAGGCCTTGCAGTACATCGAGGACTCGTTCGGAAAGATCCCTGCCCCGGAACGTGTCTTGGCACAAACCTATACCGAAGAACCTTACCAGGACGGCGAACGGGAAGTCCGTTTGCGACGCGTGGGTGACGTGGCGGTCGCGGGCGTGGTCTATCATATCCCGTCCGGTTCACATCCGGAGTATGTGTCCCTCGACACGCTCGAACGGATACTCACCGCTCCCGCGTCGGGGCGGTTGTATGATGCCCTGGTGGAAACCAAGCTCGCATCTAGTGTCTCCGGTGCAGCCTTCGCGCTCCATGATCCGGGCATTCTGCGACTGATTGCTGAGGTAACGCCCGGCGTCGATGCACGGGACGTCCTCGGACGCATGCTCGAAGTGACCGAAAGCATCGGCGAAGACGGCGTGACCGAAGAGGAAGTCGAACGGGCCAAGACTTACTGGCTCAAGCAGTGGGAACTGACGTTCGTCAACAGCAAGAATGTCGCAATTCAACTCAGCGAATGGGCCGCACAGGGAGACTGGCGGCTGATCTTCCTGTACCGCGACCGTCTCGAACAGGTGACCCCCGAGAGTGTGCAGGAGGTGGCCAGAAAATATCTCACTCAGAACAACCGCACGGTGGGCTTGTTCCTGCCGACTGAGACGCCTCAACGCATCAGCGTGCCCCCGACTCCCGAACTGGCTTCGATGATCGGCGACTATCAGGGCCGCGAAACGATCACAGCCGGTGAAGCGTTCGATGTCTCACCAGAGAACATCGACTCCCGCACGGAATCCTTTGATCTCGCGAGTGGTGTGAAGGTCGCCTTCCTGCCGAAGAAGACCCGCGGCAGCTCTGTCAATATCTCGCTCAAATTACGCTACGGAAATGTCGAGAATTTGAGCGGCCTTGCCGACGCTGCGGAGATGTTGCCGTTGCTGATGACTCGCGGCACCAAAGAGCTATCGAGACAGCAGATTCTCGACAAGCTCGACCAGCTTCGTGTCAAGCTCTCACCGACCGGCGACATCGGCGAAGCATCGTTTTCCCTCGAGGCACGTAGCGATACGCTCGCTGAGGCTCTCGGGATCGTCCGTCCGATTCTGCGTGAGCCAACACTCCCGCAGTCTGAGTTCGACATTATCCAGAACAAGCAGGTCACGGACCTGGGACAGGAACTCACAGACCCGGCCGCTCTGGTTCGAACCTTTATTCGTCAGACGCTCGGCCCCTATCCTTCTGACGATCCGCGATACGTCCCAACAATTCCCGAGAGCATTGCTCGCTGGAAGTCACTCACCCGTGAACAGGTTCAGTTCCTCTATGACGCCTTTCTGAACGGTGCCCACGGCGAAATCGCCGTTGTGGGTGACTTCGACCCCGATGAGATTCGTCCGCTGCTCGAAGAGATGTTCGCAGACTGGTCTGCGCCCAAACCATACGACCGAATTCCGCGCGAGGGTGACTTCAATGTGCCGGATGTCCGCGAGGTGATTCTCACACCGGACAAGCCGAACGCAATGTACTTAGCCGGCACCGTCTTTCCCATGAATGACTCAGACGCTGATTACCCGGCACTGGTGATCGGCAACTTTGTTCTGGGTAGCACCGGCCTGTCTTCCCGGTTAGGGGACCGTGTGCGTCAGCAGGAAGGTCTGTCGTACGGCGTCGGTTCCTTCCTGACGGCCCAAGAAATTGACAAAAGAACAACGTTCAGTATGTACGCCATTGCGAATCCTGAAAACATGCCCAAAGTCGAATCGGCCATCCGCGAGGAGCTCGATCGACTCTTGAAGGACGGCATCACCGAAGAGGAACTCGCCGCTGCCAAGCAAGGCTACCTCGAGAAGCAGAAGGTCACTCGCTCCGAGGACAGCCAACTCGCCGCAACCCTCCGCTCCAATCTGTTCGTCGGTCGCTCGATGGAGTACTACGCCGACCTGGAAAACAAAATCAACGCCCTCACCGTCGAGGACGTCAACGCAGCCCTCCGCAAATACATCGACCCCGCCCACATCGCCCTCGCAGTGGCCGGTGATTTCAAGGAAGCGGAATAGTCATGACACCGATTCATGCGATGTCATAAAGATTCTTGAACCACTTCACGAACCGGAATGCCAACTCGTGGTCGTGATCGAAGTATCGCTTGGCAACTGCACGTCCATATGGTTCCCCCGGTTCTTCCTGCCATGCGAGCCACGTGTTGAGCACGGCCTTCGGCTGATCCTTGTCGGCAAAGGTCGCACCTTTCGACTTGGCCTCGTTCGTCGAGTCTATGGCGAGTTCGATCAGCGGGTCATCCTGAGCAATGAGCGTCTGTAAGAAGTCCTTAATCTTTCCATCCCGTTGATTATCGGGCATCAGCCAGATGCCCACACGGGTCTTGTATTTGGGAACGTACTTGATCAAGCCGGTCAGGGGAGGTGTTGACGGGAGAGCCAGGCCAACTTCATTCAGATTCTTGCTGACCTGATTCCATCGATCAGTCATCGGGTTGTCTGCATCCAGCACAAATCCGACTGCGGGCGGTGTACTTAGCTTAATGACGTCGACCATGCTGTTCAGCAGAGGATCCTTTCCGCCTGCCGGAATGAACTTCGGGTGGTCACTTGGCCAAGGCTTCTCGTCATACTTAAGCCCATGATGCAGCAGTATATGAACAAGTGAGTGCTGGTCATTCTCACCTTCGACCCGGATTTCCGGGCGATCCATCGTGCCCGGCATCAGCGAACCTCGATTTCCTGACTCATCGCAAAGGGAAGACGTTCGCCGGGAAGTGCGACCGCTTCGTCCAACTCAGGCTTGATCGACTGCACAGAGACGAACTGCCCAAGGTGTTCGTAATTCTCACAAACCCACGACAGACCTTTGAGACAGTCCAGACTATGCGTCGTTGCGAAGATTTGTGTGTTGTTCTGCCGCGCAGACTCAATGATGAGACGCCACATCTCTCCCATTCGTGACCAATGTAAGCCTGTCCCAATCTCATCGAACAGTGCAATTCCATTAGCAGCCCATTGCAGTTTGACTGCAAGGCAGAGCAGCTGAAAGACACCGTTACCGAGACTTCCAATCGGGATACGTCGATCCGTACCGGTGTACCCGACCAGTGCACCGTTCCTTCCATTACCTACGAAGTTGTGACCAGCTTCAAAGAATAGATCTTCAATGTTTGGATCGAGTACATCTCGAAGAAGTCTATAGACATCATTTTCTCTCCGTTCCTGATTCAAGGCATCCCAGATTGCCCGAAGTTCTATTGATCCAAGGTCACCTGCCTGAAACCCAACTCGAAACTTTTCGCTGGACTCTTCAATTCGAGCAAACCGACCGGTCCGAATGGATGATGGGATACCTTTTCTACCAACGGTAAACTCATCGACGACAATGCTGGAGGCACCTTGCTTTTCTGTTATCCGACCTCCGTATTCTGCTTGTTCGACCAGTTGCCGTACCTCCTCTACCGGGACAATCTGTAGAAAACGTGTTGTCTCATCTCCTGCCCCGTCGGTATATGAGGCAGAGATTCTCTCATTCTGTCGAAGTGAGTGCCCCATGAAAAAATGTTCAATTGTTGCTTGACTGTAGGTATCACTGTCATCTCGATGCCTGCGTTCAGCAACGACTTCACCCCGATGCCACGCCTGATTTGTTAGCACAGAGCAGGGATTGGGGGATCGAAGAAAGTGAAGTACTTCCAGCACTGTCGTCTTTCCAGACCCATTCTCACCGACCAAGAGATTTACAGGGCGCAGGTCGGTCACGTGATACCCACCGAACTTGCGGAACTGGTCGATTCTGAGACGTGTGATCATCGAGGTTTTCTCCTTCCGCCATTCTACACCGGAATACAGAGTTCGGAAGGACTTATGCGGCCACATTCTCGTCGGAAGGCTTCGGCCCAATTGGTTTCGCGTCTCCCTTTTTGGTGCGGGCTTTGAGGTCGAAGAGACCGAAGATTTCGCCCGCATTGAGGCTGAGGGACGGGTTTTCGTTATCTCCGTCGCCGAGGACTCGGTTGAAGAGTTCCCGCTTTTGTTTGAGGACGAGGTCGATGCGTTCTTCGATTGTGTCCTTGCAGATGAACTTGCTGACGATGATCTGGGATTCGGTCGCTCCGATGCGGTGGGCGCGGTTGATCGCCTGATCCTCGACAGCCGGGTTCCACCAGCGGTCGTAGAGGAACACGTAACCGGCGAATTGCAGGTTGAGTCCGACCGCTCCGGTGCCGTAGCTCATGAGCAGGAGATGGCTTTCGGGGTCATGCTTGAACCGGTCGAGGATCGGCTCGCGTTTGCTGGTGGGGACACCGCCGTGATAGACGAGGCAGCCGTAGTCCTTTGTCCGCTCGGCCAGCCAGTCAATGGTTTTGGTCCATTGTGAGAAGAGAATGGCCTTGCCGCCGGAAGCTGAGATTTCCTCCATGTCGGCCGTGAGTCGGTCCAGCTTGCACGACTCGCCGGTGAGCGGGTCCATGTTGGCGATCTGTTTCAATCGCAACACGAGTTCAAACACGTTCTGGATCGAGATCTGCTCGCCCATTTCGTCGAGATTCATCACGCCATCTTTCTCGGCTTGCTCGTAGGCAATGCGCTGGGCAGACGTCAATTCGATGATCTCATCCCGATCCAGTCGCGGAGGGAGATCGGTCGCCACGAGGTCTTTCGTGCGGCGGAGGATGTAGTCCTTGCTGAGTCGTGAGAGCTGACGGATGTCCGGGCAGCCGGCCGGAGGGATAACTCCCATGAATTCAAACAGCGAAGCAAGTTCTTCCGGTCGATTCTCAATCGGTGTCCCCGTCAAACACAGGCTGCGTTTGCGAGGGATGTCGCGGATGACTTGTGCGGTGGACGATTCCCGGTTTTTGATGCGTTGGGCTTCGTCAAGCACGACGAGGTCGAACTGCGGGAGAGTTGAGAGTTCAGAGTCGAGCGTCAAGAGGTCACAGGACTCGGTAGACGTTTCGTATTGGCGACGTCGCCTGACGCGCCCGAGACCGTCTCTCAACTCTCCACTGTCGACGCTCAACTCTTTCTGCATCTCCGCGAAGTCCCGAACGACCAGTTCGTAGTTGGCGAGGAGTATGATCGAGCCGGGCATTTGCCAGATGGCGCGGCGGCGGGAGCCGTTGCCTTCGATGGTGGTGACCGGGAGTTCTTCAGCCCAGAGTTTGAACTCACGCTGCCAGTTTGGAATCAGCGGTTTGGGACAGACGAGCAGGATGCGTCGCGCCTGTCCGGCCCGCAGCAGCAAACGTAGTGCGGTGATCGTCTGCATCGTCTTGCCGAGTCCCATCTCGTCCGCCAGCAAGGCACATTTCTGTGAGAACAGCCACGCGATTCCTTCGTACTGATAGGGGAACGGCTCGAAAGGCATGATGAGTTCCTGACCGCGCAGCCAGGATTCGAGCGGCGGTTGCAGCACGTAGAACAGGCGATCCTGCAACGAAAGTGCGTCTGACGGTGGTTTGATCCGGGTTGGCTTTTTGGATTTGGTTCCTGCCTCGCCCGACTTTGTGACCGGTGGAGCGATTGACTTCAAACCACACTCGGCATCCTCCCGTTCTCGCTTGGGGGGCAGAAACTCGATGCCGTCCGGAAACGTCAGAGCGACCGTCTTAGGCTTGGGCCAGTAGGGTTTCCAAGTTGGAACGAATCCAGGCCGCAATGTGACGCTGCTCCCTGAAGTCTCAACCTTTGGAAGTCGTCGCAGGGCTCCGTTCATCCCGGTGACGGGAACATTGGGGGTTCCCATCTGAAGAGAGACCGTTTGCAGATCGAGTGTTTCGTCAGGCTTCATAGAGAATTCAATTGAGCAGTCGTGGTTGACCGTTTCGGCGATCACTTGAAATGCGAGGCTCTCCAAGTCTGTTTCAGGTCATGCGGCAGAACCCGAGCGGAGGGTTTCCTCCAGAGCCTCGCGGACTCGGTCAAGAGGCTCGTGAAGATCTGCATTTCCCGGGATGGCACCTGTCCACTGTTGGATGGTTGAGACGTCACTCGTGTATTCACTGTGGACACGCAGGAGTTGTGCACCAAGCGAGAGTCGTGACTCATCCGGAAGATCGCGTGTCTCTCTGGTCTCATCAACAAGGCATACGATCGGTAGCGACACATGCTCACGCAGATCAAGCAAGGACTCCTGATCAATCAGCACGACTTGCGGCTTGACCTGTAACCGGTCGATCAGCGTGACGCCGATGAGTTCGCTGAACAGGAACGGCTTGAGGGTCGGCCCGTAGAGAATCTCCTGCGTGCGGTTCGCCTTAACGGGAGTCGTACACTGGAATTCGAGTGGTCGACCGAGGCGGTTCGTCACCAGCATCCCGCCGACGTAACCGGCATCGGTGGCGACAATTCGCAGAAAGCCGAGATGAAACTTGTCGCGCGCAGCTTCAGTCATTGAGGTCTCATCCATGAGTTCAGGCAGCAGTCAGTCCGTCATCAGACAAGATCGACATGCGTGAATCGGCGACTTAAGCAGGAGTCCAACAGCCGGAACGAATGGAACTCCCCAGAAGCTTTTGGTAACTTCAAATCCTCTCAGCACTTGTGTTGCGGCACCAGTGGCATGTGATGATTAAATGAAGGAGAGAACACTAATCTCCACTGATCAACGCTCATTGTGGGTCACAAATCAGCGATGATTAGCGTCAATTAGCGTTCCCATAGAATGAGGAACACGTTCGGTGGACACTCCCCTGGAACGCCTGTCTCGGGCCGAGATCGAGGCCCGGCAGCTGGAACTCCTGCAGAATCTGCTGGTCTCGATCGATGGGCACAATCAGTTCTGGACGAAAAAGTATGCAGAGGCAGGCGTCGATCTGTCGGGCGTCCGGACACTCGAGGACTTCAAGAAACTTCCGTTCTCGACCAAGCAGGAGTTGGTGGAAAATCAGAACGAGCATCCGCCGTTTGGAACGAATCTGACGTTCCCTCGCGAGAACTACTGCCGACTTCATCAGACGTCGGGCACGACCGGTCGACCGATGCGCTGGCTCGACACAGCCGAAAGTTGGAACTGGTTCATGCGATGCTGGAGCCAGATTTATCGCCTGTCCGGAGTCACTCGGGACGACATCCTTGCATTCCCCTTTTCCTTCGGTCCGTTCATCGGTTTTTGGGCAGCATTCGACGGATCACATCGACAGGGCAACCTCTCCGTACCGATGGGAGGCATGAGCACCGAGCAGCGGATCAACCTCATCGGCGAGTTGCAGGCGACCGTCGTTTGTTGCACGCCCACCTATGCGTTGCGGATGGCCGAGGTCGCTGAGGCGGAAGGGGTGGACCTGACGGCAAACGACGTGAGACTGCTCATCGTCGCTGGTGAACCAGGAGCCAATATCCCAGGAACTCGTGAGCGGATTGAATCTGCCTGGGGGGCACGTCTGATCGATCACTGGGGCATGACCGACATCGGTGCACTCGGCGTTGAACCGTTCGATGCGCCGGGAGGGATGCTCATTCTGGAGGCCGAGTGCATCGCAGAAATCGTAGACTCGGATGGTCAGCCAGTCAAACTGGGCGAAGAAGGAGAACTGATCATCACGAATCTCGGGCGGATCGGTCAGCCAGTCATCCGCTACAGGACCGGCGACCGTGTCCGGGCGGCGACCGAACCCTGTCCCAGCGGCTGTGAGTTGTTGCGACTGGAAGGGGGCATCATCGGTCGCATGGACGACATGGTCACAATCCGCGGCAACAATGTCTTCCCTTCAAGCATCGAAGCCATTCTGCGAGAGTTCGATGCAATCGCCGAGTTCCGCATCAATGTTGAAACCCGCAAGAGCATGCCTCATCTCAAGATCGAGATCGAGCCAACACCCGAAGTCGCTGCCAGTGACGCCACCTGGGGACTGGTCGATCAGGTCGCCGCCACCCTCCGCAAACGGCTCAACTTTCAGGCCGAAGTGATACCGGTGGGCATCGATGAGTTACCACGGTTCGAGATGAAAGGACGACGTTTCGTACGGAACGACGTTTGAGAACTTCCCTGTTTCGAGACGGCAAATCACTCTGGCTTCGTCAGGATCGCTTGGACCAGCCAATCCCCTTCGATATTGGCGTCGACGGCTTCTCCACCGGGCAAGCCGGTTTTTGAATTTTTCCCATCCGTACTCTTGTCGAAGCTCACATAGACACCTTTGGTCCGCTCGGCGTTGAACTGGAGGATGACCCAGAATGTCTCCGGAACTTCGACCACTTCCTCAAGACGGACTGTCGTCCAACGACTCTCGCCACGTTTGAACGTTGAATATGGAACGAACTCGGTATGGATGATGTCGCTGCCGTCTTCCGAGACGATCGTTATCTCCGCGTCTTCATCAGGAGGCTTGGGAGTTCCGTAGCGTGCACAATGGATGCGGAGACTCTGGAGCTTTTGTGATTTGTCCGGCAGAGTAAAGCGGATCATCTCACCGGTTCCCGCGATACTCTTCTTGCCGTCGGCCTGACCGTCTCCGTACTTCAAAACGAGTTGGGGTTTCCCTGGAGAATCGGACTCCTCTGCTTCAGCAAATGCCAGTGTCGACGGTTCCTTCAGCAGTCGTATTTCTTCGGCGACATCGACACTTTGTTGCTTATCATCGAGGTTTTCAGTGTCCGTAATGGGGAGAATGGGCTTGTTGGCTTCGGATGCATCGGAGGAAGTACTGACAGCCGCATGTGCGAACCAGCCAGTCGTGAGGGACGTCGCAAGAACGGCAGATGTGACGAACAATTTGGTCGCTGTGAACATGGTTGTCTCCTGTGCGGCAAGATGGACGGCTTCAGGGGAACAGCCTGATCCAAATGAGGTCCCCTGTGAGGCAGCGATTCCTCCGTGGGCGGCTGCTGTGATGAGTGGAGGCCCAACGGCAGCCTCCGCCATTGATTGCCAGAGGACCACGGTTCCCATGATAGATGTGTATTCCACACCTCGTTTCATCAGTCTGAACTTCAATTCTCGTTTCCCACGTTGCAGACGACCTCTGACAGCTCCAACGGTGATCCCTAATGCATGGGCCGTTTCCTCGCAGGACTTGCCTTCGAGAAAGTGAAGCACCAGAGGTGCACGATAGATAGTCGGCAGACGCTGCAATTCCTCATCCAGTAGTTGCTGCTCAAATTGCTCAGCAATGTCATCGAGCAAACTGTCATCGACTCCAACCACGATTGCTTGACCCAATGCAATTTCATTGTGCTTTCGGGCAAGAGCTCGCTTGGACATTCTGAGTGCTGTTCCATGCAGCCATGAAGCGAGCGAATCACGCGATCGAATCTTCCGGGCATCGCGAGCCAGAACGAAGAACGTCGCCTGAAACACATCCTCGGCCGCATGGCGATCTCTCAAGCAGCGCATGGCCACTGCAAACACCATCGCTCCAAACCGGGAAATAAGTTCGACGAATACGTCCTCCGTCTTTTCTTTCAGGAATCGTTCGATCAGTTCTCTGTCGCTGATCCTCACTGAGCGTTGCGACGGATCGTCATCAGGCGACGTAGTCGCTGTGGTGCTTTCGGCATTGATAGAAACGGAATTCAGCATGACATCGATTGATAGTGATCAGAGTTGAGGATTCAGCACACGATTTCTTATCACTTTTTCTGGAAAGAGAAGAATTCCTGGACATCCGTGAAGGGTGACCAACCGGAATCATCACTCGATTCGAACATCCGATGCCTCATGACTGTGCTTCGACACATTCATAATCAAATGCCGTTCTGAACGCCTGTTCTATTTCCAGCCTGAAGAGCTTCAGGTCAAGCAGGCATCAAGACTCGTTCCAATTGTTGAAGGTCGTCGAGGAGCAGTTTCTGATCCTCCGTCTGACTGACTGAATCTGCATGTTTGAGTGCCTCGGCGAAATGCTGTCTGGCAATTTTGACATTCCCTGCGATCGACTCAGCACGGGCGAGGGCCTCGTGGGCATAGCCAAGGCAGAAGGGGTCGTCAGCGGGCGTCTTGTTGAGGCAGAGTTGGGCGTACTTTCTCGCATTCTCTGCATCCTTCAGCACGCTGTAGATGCGGGAGATCTGCCAGTAACCGATTGAAAGATGTTTATCGGTGCAGTCCGGTCGCTGCGTCCAATGCCAGAGTGACGCAAACGCCAGCAGAAGCATTTGCTGGTCGTCGTCCGGAGTGCGATCCTGCCTGTCAAGCAATTCCCATGCATTGTTGAAACAGGATGTAGAGAAATACCGGTGTGTCTGATCGAAATCCAGTTTGTCGGGCTGAGCCATAAGACTTTGAAGGACATGAGAATGAGGTTCAGCCGGTCGCTACGATGCCGACCCGGATCGGATCTCAAGTATAGAAGTCGTCGAAAGCACATGTGAAGCATGCTTGTCGTGTTAAACATTGACGACATCCATCGTTCTGAGAATGAAGGGACTAGAATTGCCGCCCCCCCCGTCGTATCATGGGAGGAACGAAGACCTTCCGGCATTGCTCTCGCCCTGCTTCGATGAGAGGGAGAACCTGTTGCAACCCTGAATTCTGGACGGGTTTGCCCTGTTCCGAGGCAATGTTCAACGCACCGAGGCCTGTTTCCTCACAATCGTTCTAGTGATCGCCCGAAAAGAGTGAACTGACATGTTGCTGCTCATCATCCGCATCGCCTATCTCGTGATCGCAGCGGGAGCCATCGCGACGTATACGCTCAATCAGGGGGAAGGAACTCCGGATGTCATCCAGGAGAATCCGGTTGTCGCGTTTGTGCTATTGCTGTTGCTCGCTTCATCGGTCATCCTGGGGGACATCCTGTTTCCCAAGAAGAAGATCGAGGTTCTCTCCGCCGTCTACTTTGGCCTCTTGATTGGTGTGCTTCTCAGCTTTCTCTTGACGAAAGCACTCGATCCGCTGTTTGCGATGCACAACTTGTGGGGCAATCAGGGGGATGAATTCCGCAGCGGCGTCATCGTGATGAGTCTGCTCATCCTTCCCTATGTTTGCATCTCGTTTCTCCTGCAGACCAAAGACGACTTTCGCTTTTTGATCCCCTATGTCGAATTCTCCCGTGAACTCAAGGGAGGTCGCCCGTTGATTCTCGACAGTAGCGCACTGATCGATGGTCGAGTTGCGGATGTCGTCGACACACGAATTCTCGATGTGGAACTGGTCGTGCCGAAGTTCATCATCCAGGAAGTCCAGGATATCGCAGACAGCCATGACAAACTGCGACGCAGCCGTGGTCGACGTGGTTTGGATGTCCTGCGGCAACTTCAGCAGGACCCCAAAGTCGATATTCACGTCAATGAATCTGAGAGTGGCGCAGTCAAAGGCCGGTCGGTCGACCAGCGACTGGTGGAACTGGCCAAGTCGCTGAACGGTCGAGTGTTGACCAACGACTTCAACCTGAACAAAGTCGCAGGCATTCAGGGGGTTGAAGTTGTGAACCTGAATGATGTAGCAAATGCTCTCAAACCTCGATTCATCCCCGGTGAGCACATTGAAATCAAGCTCATCAAAGAGGGAGAATCTCCGGGACAAGGTGTCGGCTATCTGGACGATGGCACGATGGTCGTCTGTGAGAACGGTGGGAATGACATTGGCAAGCTGGTCAATTTGTCAGTCACCAGTGTCCTTCAGAACAGCGCCGGAAGAATGATCTTCGGTCGCATTGAGACACCTTCTCCTACCAGCAAGCGAGTCGCCCAGAGCACTTAACCAGTTGGTTGTGATCAATTGGCTTGTGGGAGATCACAGACAAGCTGTTCGCGAATGCGGGCAAAGGTCTTCGGGCCGACACCCGGAATCTGGTCGACTTCGTCAACAGACTCGAAGGGGCCGTGCTCTTCACGGTAAGCAACGATCCGGCGAGCCATGGTCTCGCCGATGCCATCCAGCTGCATCCACTCGACCCAGGTTGCTGTGTTGACGTCAACCACGTAGCGGTACTCTTTACCGGATGGTCGATCAACGACGAGAGGTGCGGGATGCCAGGCCACAATCTTGATCCAGTTGACGACCATCAAGACAAACAAGACGCTTACCATCACGAACACAAAGCGGCGATCTCCCGGTGTCATCCCCCAGGATTGCAGGCCGGTCGAATTCGTCGGTACAGAACGAGAAGAGGTTTCGGTAGAAGCTGGCTTTCCCT
The DNA here is from genome assembly GCA_020426325.1 of Planctomycetaceae bacterium. Classification (GTDB taxonomy): domain Bacteria; phylum Planctomycetota; class Planctomycetia; order Planctomycetales; family Planctomycetaceae; genus JAHBXU01. The sequence continues at coordinate 53,439 of JAGQQG010000005.1, forward strand.
GCTGCGGAGTCGACTGAAGTGGCACGTCGCTCGGAGTCGCCGGCTCTGTCGGCTGGACAGCCTGCAGTTCCGTGTCAGACGATGGCATCGGCTGCATGTGGCCCCTTCCCCAAAACGCCTCAGGTGTCGTCAATGACTTGTGACACGATCAAAGCATCGTACCATTGGAGAATCCTCAGCCGCCAGCGAGCGTGACGCTGGTACGGCTTCTGTCCTGAATCGTGTTCACAGCGGAATCAATCAAATTCTATGGTGCTTGATCTATTCAAACTGGATGGCCGCGTGGCGGTCGTTACGGGAGGCGGACGAGGTCTAGGACAGGCGATGGCCGGCGCGCTGGCACAAGCTGGCGCAGATGTGGTCAGCGTCACTAGAACTGCAAAGTCTGATGAAACTCGTCTGCTGGTCGAACGCTGTGGTCGCAGGTTTCTCGATGTCCGATGTGATGTCGGTCGACCAGACGAGCGCGCTGACTTAATCGACAAAATCACATCGCAGATGGGACGGGTCGATATCCTGATCAATAATGCGGGCATCTTTCAGCGGCATCCTCCTGAGGAGTATCCGCTCAACGAATTCGATTCACTGCTGCAAGTCCATCTGCATGCAGCCTTCGATCTCTCGCAGCAGGTTGCACCGCAGATGCTCGAGCGGGGGCGGGGCAAGATCATCAACATCGGTTCGGTGCTGAGTTTCGAGGGAGGGCTCAACATCCCTGCCTATGCAGCAGCCAAACATGCTCTCGCCGGTCTAACCAAATCGCTTGCGAACTCCTGGAGTCATCGCGGCATCAACGTCAACTGTATCGCACCGGGTTACTTCGACACCAAAGTCGTCAACTCGCTGAAGGACGATCCAGTTCGAGGTCCGCAGATTCTCGACCGTATCCCCGCAGGACGGTGGGGTGACCCGGACGAACTTGGCGGACTCGCAGTCTTTCTCGCTTCCGACGCCTCGAACTATGTTCACGGAAGTGTCATCGCGATCGACGGCGGCTGGCTGGCCCGGTAGCGGCTCGATGGACATCTCTGTGATCATCCCCACGCTGAACGAATCCGCAACGATCGCACAGACCGTTCAGCGGACGCGTGCACTCGGTGCATGCGAGATCATTGTTGTCGACGGAGGCAGCCACGACGGAACTCTGGCTGCCGCCGGCTCGGCAGACCAATGTCTCAACTCCCCAAGGGGACGTGCTGCTCAGCAGAACAGAGGAGCCGCAGTCGCAGGTGGGGACGTCCTCTTGTTTCTCCATGCAGACTGCTGGCTCGAAGCTGGAGCGTTCGAGGCGATGCAGCATGCATTGTCCGACTCCCGTTGTGTCGGAGGCTGCTTCCGGCAAATGATCGATGCTGAGGGTTGGGGGTATCGGACGGTCGAACGAGGCAACGCACTTCGTGTGCGATGGCTGAAATGGATTTACGGAGATCAGGCATTATTCGTGCGGCGTGAGGTCTTTCAGAGGGTTGGCGGATATCCTGAATTGGAACTGATGGAGGACCTGTACATTTCCAAGCGACTGAAACGCAAAGGGCGCCTGTGGGTTGTCGATCACTCTCTCCACGTCAGCCCCCGACGCTGGCAACAGGTGGGACTGATCCGTCAGACACTCCGAAACTGGGCGTTTGTCGGCCTCGCCCATTGTGGCGTTTCTCCCCATCGACTGGCCAGACACTATGCCAACATCCGGTAATCACTCAGTCTCGTCAACTCTGAGATACGCGCTAGGCATTCCAGTTATTCAGGAGTAGTCGCGAACGGTCGTTCATCGATACAATTCCGGGGCGAGTAATCTTTTGAATCCTAACCTTCAGTGAGTTCGTCGACTCAGTCATTTGAGGTTTCTACTCCTGCGATCGCCTCTCAGTCTCTGTGGTGTCCTCGACAATATGAAACGGAAGAACGAGCGACTCTTTCTTCTTCTCCCTTGCGAATTTGAAAGTATGTCATGCTGATCAGACAGATACGGATCCTGTTCCTGTTCCTGATGCTTTTGAGTCCCTCATGTTCTCCAACAGCCGATAGCGGTGGGAACACCAACAACACCACGGGTTCATCAGAATCAGTGAGTTCTCAATCGAATACGTCTGGAACGGATGCGCTGACAGAGGTGGAGGCCATCGTGAAGAAGATGACCGACTTCTATCATCAACTCGATTCGTTGACAGCCGACATCGAGCAGGACATGCAGATGAAGTTGAACGGGCAGGAGGAATCACTGTCGTTATCAAGGTCTGTCGCAGTTCAGCGTCCGAAGAAGCTGGCGATCTACTCGACGGGTGAAATGCCCATGCTCGACATCTATCAGAATGACGAGTCCATCAGCATGTCTTTCCAGCCGCTCAATAAATACTCGCAGGAAGCTCCCTTGGAATCGTTTGACTACCTGCGGGCCAATCCATTGCTGAGTGGGCCGACTCTGATGAATTCGATGATCTTCTCACTGATCTCAGATGACCCTTACGAAGCCATTATGGATGGTGTGACCGAGAAAAAGTTCGTGGGCCTGGAGGAACTCGAGGGGGAAAGTGTCAATCACCTACGGTTTGGTCAGGATGAGTTTGACTGGGATGCCTGGATCAAAGCGGACGGCGATCCTCTGTTACTTCGCGTGAAGGTCGACATGTCGAAAACATTGGAACAGATGGCTCCCGGGGCGAATGCGGATTCGCAGATGACAATCACCGAGACATTTCAGAACTGGAGCATCAATCAGCCAATCGATGAAGAGGTTTTTGCCTTTACTCCCTCGGCCGATGCGGAAAAGGTTGACAATCTTCTTGACGAGATGATGCCCCCAAGTGAATCGTCGTCTCTTCTTGGGAAAACGGCTCCGCCTATCGAACTCGATTTGCTGAACGGCGGCACATTTCGGCTGGAAGAGCACGTCGGCCAGGACATCGTCATGCTCGACTTCTGGGCCACATGGTGTGGGCCGTGTGTTGAGGAGATTCCATTGCTCAGTGAGATCGCCGAAGAATACGCGGACAAAGGAGTCGTCTTCTACGCGGTCAACCAGGGCGAGGGACCGGACAAGATCAAAAATTTCCTCGCCACAGAAAAGTTGGATTTGACGGTCGCTCTCGATGTGAACGGAACAGCCGGGAATGACTATCAGGTCCAGGGCCTTCCAACGCTTGCATTGATCGACAAGGAGGGTGTGATTCAGGCGGTCCATGTCGGCTACGATCCCGGAATCAAGAAAACCCTTCGACGCGAGATCGACAGCCTGCTGAACGGCAAGAAGCTCGTGAAGGAATGAAATGGAGCTCAGGAGTCAGGACAATCAGCAGCTGTGCAGACAGTTTGCCGTCCACGTCTCCTGTCGACCTGTAACGCACAATTCTGGCAGATGCTGTTCGCCAGCTTGTCCCCAAATGAGAGTGCCCTGTGATGATTGATGCCGGCCAGATGAGATTGGAAGCCGTCCCGGACTGGCCGGAAGTCCCGGAAGAGGTTGTATTCGTCGAGGCAGTTGGTGTCGCAGTGGACTCCCAAGACCGCGTATTCGTCTTCGCCCGGGCGGACGTCCCGGTGCTCGTCTTCGAGTCGGACGGCACGTTCGTCACTGGTTGGGGCGAAGGCATGTTTGTCAGGCCGCATGGCATCACCATGGGGCCGGATGAGACGGTCTACCTCGTCGATGACATGGGGCACTCGGTGCGTCACTTCAGTCTGGATGGTGAGTTCATTCGCACCATCGGTCCGTCCGGCCAACCGTCGGAGACCGGAGTCCAGGGCTTTGACCATCGGACGATTCATGATTCTGCCGGGCCTCCTTTCAATCTGCCGACAAATCTCGTGATCGGTCCGGAAGGGAATTTCTTCGTCTCCGATGGTTACGGGAATGCCCGCGTTCACCGGTTTTCGGCTGACGGAGAACTTCTCCTTTCCTGGGGGGCGCCGGGGGATCTGCCTGGGCAGTTCAATGTGCCCCACGGACTTGGTACCGACGGTCAACGCATCTTTGTTGCAGATCGTGAGAACAGCCGAGTGCAGATCTTTTCGCCGGATGGGGAGTTGCTCTCGATCTGGAGTGACGTCGCACGTCCGGCTCAGGTATTTGTTGCGGCTGACCGGATGGTCTATGTCTTTGAACTGGGTTTTCACACGGGTCTCTTCCCGTGGCAATCCCAGGACAAGTCCCGTCCCGGTGGGCGCATGAGCGTCTTCGACCTCGACGGACAGTTGGTGGCTCGTTGGGGCGGTCACGGTCGTCCGACTGAATACGACGGGTTCTATGCGCCGCACGATGTGGTGCTTGATTCATCAGGCAACATCTACACCGCCGAAGTCAAGACGGCTGCTGCCAAGTCGGTCGGTGACGACACGTCATCGCTTCCGTCCTTGCGAAAGTTCGCACGGATCTCTGGGTGATGAGTCAACTCGGCATCTGTGCTCAGTCTCTCTGCGATTCTTCAGGCTGCAATCGACCCAGCCAGTGTTTTGCATGTCCGGTCCACGAGGAGATTTCTGAGCCATCAACCGGACGCATGCCGTAGCCGTGCCCGCCGTTTCCGTAAACGTGCAACTCTGCGGGAATCCTTCGCTGTTTCAACCCTGCGTAGAACAGCACTGTACCGAGTGATGAGGAGCGGTCGTCGTCGGTATGCACGAGAAACGTTGGAGGGCAGTCGGCGGGAACGTGGACTCCCTCAACCAGTGTTTCATGATTCTGGTCATAGAGATTCCACGGATAGATCAACAGCGCGAAATCGGGCCGATAGGATACGTCGTCAATTTCATCGATCCGCTCGTAGGCCCGCTGGCCTTCCGAGCTAAGCAGACGTGCGGCCACTTGTCCACCGGCAGAGAATCCGAGGAGACCGATTCGATCTGCCTGGAGACCATATTGACTTGAGTGAATGCGGACGAGTGAGAGCGTGCGTTGTGCATCCTGTAGCGGACGTTTCCATCCAGGGTCGGATTCGTCTGCTTTTGTCCGATAACTCAACACAAATGCAGAAATCCCGAGTCGGTTCAGCCACTCCGCCGCCTCGGTCCCTTCCTTGTCGGGCACGACCTTTCCAAATCCACCGCCGGGCAGAATCACGACTCCAGTCCCGTTCGGCTTCGATGCCAGATGCACCGTAAACGTAGGACGACGGATGTTGACGACCCTCGTGACCGGTGGAACCTCATCCGGTCGATGGGGTTGAATCTCCCCGACATTGCGTGACGTTTCACCCGGTGCAAGATCCGGCCAGACATCTTCCGCTGGCTCCGCACACCACGCAACCTGTGAAACTGTCAACAACATGACGGACGCGACATGTATTGATATAAACCGAAAACGATTCATAACCATTGCTCATTGTTACGGAATAACTGCGATTGGAAGATGCACATGTCAATCCAGTTTCTGGAGAGTTTCGATCAGTCTTCCCACTTCCATCGTGGTGTTGTAGTGAGCAAGGCCGATGCGAACCATGCCATCCGGTTCGAGGCCGAGTGCCTCTGTCAGCGGCTGGGCGTAAAAGTTGCCATGCCAGACAAAGATGCCCTTGGCACCAAGCTGCACTGCGAGAGACTCTGGCGACAACTTTGCATGCGTGATAGAGACCGTCGGGAGGCGCTCAGCTGTTCGTGTCGAATCGGTAATTCCAAAGATGCGAACAGACGGAATGTTCTGGAGTGCGTCGATCAGTTTCCAGATGAGGTCACTTTCATACTGCTGAATGGCATTCATTGAGAGTGCCAGGGCTTCTCGACGAGTGAGATTCGAGTTTCCAGACAGAGTCCTTCCCAGACCGGAAAGGTAATCGACTGCGGCTAGCGTGCCGGCGATGCCTTCGTGATTCTGGGTACCCGTCATCCACTTGCCGGGCAGGGAATTCGGAGCGGGTCGAACCTTGTAGGCTGGTAGAGATTCCAACTGATCACGCTTCCCCCACAGAATGCCGACGTGCGGACCGAAGAATTTGTAAGCAGAGCAGGCAAGAAAATCGCATCCGAAGTCGTCGACATCGATCAGTGCGTGCGGCGCGTAGTGCACGGCATCGAGAAACGTGAGTGCTCCGACTTCGTGGCTGAGTCGACAGATTTCCTTGACCGGATTGATGATACCGACTGCATTCGAGGCGCATCCGACGGCAACAAGTTTTGTTCTCTCGGAAAGAGCCTCCCTGAAAGTGTCCAAGTCGAGCGTGCAATCCTCCCGGTGGAGGTCGATGTGTCGGACGGTCGCTCCAGCATCCTGTGCAGCCATGACCCACGGCGTGTAGTTGGCGTCGTGATCGAGACGCGACACGATCACCTCGTCTCCCCGCCTCCATGTCCGCGACAAGGCCCGCGAGAATGCAAACGTCAGCGATGTCATGTTGGCCCCGAACATGACCGTGTCCGGATCGTCGACCCCCAGAAAATCCGTGACTGCTCGATGGGCTTCGTCAAGGATGGCGTCGCTTTCCACACTTGTGGCAAACACTCCACCGTGGTTTGCGTTACATCTTGAGTAGTAATCTGACACCGCATCAATCACGACTTGCGGAACCTGCGTCCCGCCCGGTCCATCAAAGAAAGCAGCTGGATACCCATTGATGATTCGCGCAAGAGCGGGGAACTGGGACCTGATGTCGCTGATGAGATCTGTGATTTGCATGTGATGTTGTTCTGGTTTCGGAAACGAAAGACCGCTCAGTAGAGACGCTACCGGATCACAGATGGTACTCTGTGACTGATGCGAGGGCGACTTGACACGCATCGCTCTTCGGGCGATCGACGAGTATTGCCTCTCATCAGGATTCATCGCTGACAACCCAGAATTGCATTCGAAGCCACGGCTGATCTTGAGCACATTATGAAAACACTCTCCATCTGCCTGCTACTGGTTGTAATTGTTGCGGTCGATGTCTCAGCATCCGCCGCCCCGCCCCGGCCGAACATTCTGCTGATCATGGCCGATGATCTGGGGTTCTCGGACCTCGGTTGTTATGGCTCGGAAATCGCGACGCCGAACCTTGATTCGCTTGCCGCGAATGGCCTTCAGTTCTCTCAGTTCTACAACACTGCTCGGTGCTGGCCGACACGGGCGGCTCTCATGACGGGTTACTACGCCCAGCAGATCCGGCGTGACACACTCCCCAATATCCCGTCAGGGGGAGGGAATCGGGGAGTCCGCCCCGAGTGGGCTGTTCTGGTGCCGCAACTCTTGAAGCAGGTCGGCTACCGCACCTATCACACAGGCAAATGGCACATTGACGGCATGCCGCTCGCGAACGGGTTCGACCACTCCTATTACCTCCTTGATCAGGGTCGTTTCTTCAATCCGATCAGACACTGGAAAGATGACGTCCCCCTGTCAGCTGTGGAGAAGGGGACGGACTACTATGCAACGACGGCTCTCGCGGACCATGTGATTGAGGTCTTGCAGGATCATGCAGACCAGCACGCGGATGCTCCCTTTTTCCACTATCTCGCTTTCACTGCACCTCACTTCCCGCTGCATGCGCTGCCGGAGGATCTCGCCGTTTACCAGGACACCTATGCAGAAGGTTGGGAGTCGATCCGAGCGAAGCGATGGCAGCGCATTCAACAGGCGGGCCTGTTTGCGGACGGATCTGTCAAACAGCCTTCAGCTGCCGAACGCGACCTGGGACCTCCCTACCATTTCCCCGAGGCACTAAAAATTCTTGGTGAGGGTGAAGTGAATCGCCCGGTTCCATGGGAACGCCTGACGAACGAACAGCGACGGTTTCAGTCGACCAAGATGGCGATTCACGCAGCGATGATCCATCGCATGGACATCGAGATCGGCAGGGTATTCGAACAGATTAGGAAGATGGGACGATGGGATGACACGCTCGTAATCTTCCTCTCAGACAACGGTGCCAGTGCAGAGATCATGGTTCGGGATGACGGACACGATCCGAGCCTCCCGCCGGGATCTGCAGGGACGTACCTCTGCCTCGGTCCGGGCTGGTCGACTTCGAGTAACACCCCCTTCCGCCGTCACAAGACGTGGACCCATGAAGGGGGCATCTCGACGCCGTTCCTGGTCTCGTGGCCCAACGGCATCGAAGCACGCGGTGAGATTCGCCGCAATCCAGAACATGTAATTGATATTGTTCCCACTCTATTGGAACTCGCAGGAGCAGAGACGATGCCCGATGCGCCCCCCGCACCCGGCAAGAGTCTCGTTCCGGTGTTTGCAGAGGATGGCACGGTCACTCACGACACACTCTGGTGGTATCACGATGGACACAAGGCAATCCGCATGGGTGACTGGAAAGCAGTCGCTCCGATCGCCGAACCGTGGGAACTCTACAATCTCGCTGACGATCGTATCGAATCGACCGATCTCGCAATCCCCCGCGCCGACAAGCTGAAAGAACTTGTTGCGGAATGGGACCGGCATCTGGAGGAGTTTACCGAACTCGCGTCACGCGATCTGCCGCCGGAGGAGCTCCAGAAAGCCCAGGGCTCACATGATCGCTCCGTGGTTATAAATCAGGCACAGGAAGCCGCCCGACCGAAGCGTCAGCAAGTGCTCCTGGGAGGCGAGTCGTTCATGGTCAACGGTCGGCATGCCTTTCTGATAGCCCCCAAAGAGACGTCCACCACCGACGGGCAGAAACCCTGGATCTTCTACGCCCCGACTTTGGCCCCCTATCCTGATCAGGCCGAGAGCTGGATGCATCAGCAGTTTCTTGACGCAGGCGTCGCTATCGCTGGCGTCGATGTGGGAGAAACCTACGGCAGTCCGCATGCCTTCCCGCACTTTGAAGCGCTCTACCAATACATGATCGATCAGGGGTATGCGAAGAAGCCGGCCCTGCTGGGCCGCAGTCGCGGTGGGTTGTGGGTCAGTAGTTGGGCACTAGAACATCCCGAGCGAGTTGCCGGCATCGCCGGCATCTATCCGGTGTTTGACTTCATGACCTATCCCGGCGTGAAACGTGCTTCGATCCCCTACGATGTGACTGAAGACCAACTGCTCTCGCAACAGGAGCGGCTGAATCCCGTCAAGCGCGCGAGCGAACTGGCTGATGCCAAGGTCCCGGTGTTCATCATCCACGGCACCGACGATAAGGTCGTCCCTATCGAGACAAACTCACTCATGCTCAGGGAGGCATACAAGTCACAGGAAGTCCCTGAACTGATCACGGTGATCGAGGCTGATGGACAGGGGCACAGCTTCTGGACAGGCTTCTTTCACTGCCAGGAGCTGATTGATTTCCTGATCCACTCAGCTCGCGACGGAGCTAACGTGGAGTGAGACGTTCAGGACTCATCCTCTGCGATAGATCTCGACAACTGGATCGAATTGGACTTCCTCGTCGAGCGGGAAGATGGGTCTCGTGCAGTTCCTGTGTCCCAGACTCTTGAGATTGGCACTTGTTGAACCCGGTGCGTCGACGTTGATCAACTTCGCACACCAGTTTGCGAACATCTGCGGTTCACAGTGAGGTGATTTGACGACGACCAGATCGAAGTGTTTTGGATTCAGTCCGTTGGCGAAGAACCATGAGCGGTCGAACAGGCTGACCGGTCTTGTGCCGACGACGATGGTGAGGTTGTCGGCCTCCAGGACGGCTGTGTGGCCGGAGTCCCAGCTCCAGCCGAACGATTCACTTTGAAACCGGCCATCGAAGAGCGACCGGACACGTGCCTCAATCTCCAACGGTTGGAACCGACCCGGATCGAGCGCCCCGCCGACCGGTGTACGGATCGTCGCGCCAATTCCGACCTGCATCGCCTTTGTGACCGCAGCCGGGTCCACGATGGGAGTCAGTAAATGCCCACGATACCCTTGCCTGACCGCTTCACGCAGAATCGCATTACTGTCCCCCGACGCTCCCGAACTGGTGGCATCTGCGGCATCCATCATGACCACGGTTCCCGACGTGACCCCGGCTGCCTGACGGACGGCCTCATCGAGACTCGTCAGCGGAACCTGCATCTTCTCGTGATGCTTCCAGAAGCGGTTTGCCAGCTCCAAGGCGTGTTCACGTGCAGTCGTCTCATCGCCATTCATGACAGCAAAGCTGTTTGTCCGCAGTTCCGGAACATCAGTGAAGGGGTTCCCCCACATCACCCCTGCCGAGAGCCCCGAGTCACTCGCTTCGATGGCCCGTGCCAGCTGAATGCACTCGGAGATCGCTCCCGTCTTGGTGATCAACTCATCACCACGGACGAGAGCCGGGATCTTCACGCGTGCGGTCACCGGGCGAACCTGTCCGGAGGCGATCTTCAACAGGAGGCGGGCTGACCGTGCTCCGGTTTCGAAGAAGTCAACGTGAGGATAGGTGTGATACGACACAATCGCATCACTGTGCTGCAACATCCGATCTGTGAGAACTCCGTGCAGATCGAGTGAGACGACAATCGGGATCTCCTCACCGAGAATCCGTCGTGCTTCCTGAAGGAGAAATCCTTCCGGGTCGTGCTCGTTCTCCGCCTGCATGGCCCCGTGGAGAGAGAAGTACGCTGCATCAACTCGCCCGGCGTCTTCCAGCGAGCCTAAGAGATCACCGACGAGCCGATCGAAGCTGTCAGCAGCAAGGACTCCGCCGGAGGTGTTCGCACTGGCTGCAAACGTCGGCACCAGTTCCACTCCCTCGGCTGCATCGAAGACACTCAGCGCCCCGCCGACTTCTTCCCGGCACTTGTGATGGTAGTCGATGACGTCTTGACCGCGAGCCGTGCGGAAATCGTCATTCAGACTGGGCACCGGATTGAAGGTTGAGACCTCCTGTTTACACTCCGCGATCGCAATTCGAGGCATCTTGATCACCGCGATTCCTGTGGCGGGCTTGTTCTCTGCTACTCCGCATGTCACGATTCCACTCTGCGTGGACACGATTGAAGATCGACATCCAGGACCCAACGACAACTGCCCATGGCCCTCAGCGACAACCGTACCGAACGCATGAGCATGCTCTGCGCGATGTATGTCGCGCAGGGCCTGCCGTGGGGGTTCATGCTCAATACGGTCGTCAGTTATATCACAGACACCGACGAATCTATCTCCGCCACGCAGATTGGTCGCCTCACGGCGATGATCCTGTATCCCTGGACCTTCAAACTGGCCTGGGCTCCGCTCATCGACAGTGCAACGATTCGTTCGATGGGACGGCGGCGGCCTTGGATCATCGCGGCCCAGCTGATGATGGCGATCACGCTGCTTTCGCTGATCGCGATGGGAGACATCACCAAGAATATTGAGCTGCTGGGCTGGATGTTCTTCCTGCACAACTGCTTTGCTTCTCTTCAGGATGTTGCAACTGATGCCCTGGCGATCGATATCCTTCCCGCGCAGGAACAGGGACGCGTCAACGGGATGATGTGGGCTTCCAAGCTGTTGGGAAAGGGAGTCGGCACAGCGGCAGGGGGCTGGATCATCAAGCATTATGGGTTTCCGGAAGCAGTGATGGCTCAGTTTCTCTCGCTGTTCATCATCATGTTCTTCCCCCTGCTGATGGTCGAGCGGCCCGGCGAACGTCGCTTTCCGTGGAGTGCTGGCCAGGCGTCTTCTGAAGGGGGAGCGACGAGCCTTCGGAGTCCAATGGTTGTATTGAAAGACCTCCTGCAGGCCTTCTCGCTGCGTTCGACGGCTGTGTATGTGGTCTTCGGTGTGTTTGCCATCATTGGATGGGGCGTGATTGAGGTGCTGACGAAGCCGCTCTACACCCGCGACTTGGGATGGACGGCTGCCGAGTACGCCTACTGGACGGGGGCAGCCGTCTTTCCGGAACTGGTTGCTGCCCTCCTGGGGGGACTGTTCGCCGATCGATTCGGTCGCCGGTTCATCATGATCCTGGGACTGGGCGGCTACGGACTGCTCGCCATTGTGTATGGGGCTTTCCAGAACCTGTGGATGGCAGGCTGGTTCTCCGCCGCATTTTTGTTCCTCAACCCGGGTTTCATTGCGATGGGGGCTGTCGGCTACAACTCGATGGGGATGCGACTCTCCTGGACCCGCTCTTCGGCAACGATGTTCACGATCTATATGACGCTCTCGAACGTCGGGCATGTCGTCGGCAACGAGATCTACGGACGGCTGCGTGACGGCTGGCAACTGTCCTTTCAGCAGACCCTCTATGTCGGCGGGGCCTTTATGCTGGTGCCGCTGGTCCTGCTGTTTCTGGTCTCACCCAGCGAGGTCGATCGAGTGCGTGCAGAGAACAATCCTGTCCATAGTGAAGATGTGCAATGAAGATTACCGAAGTTGTCTGTCAGATTCTCCGGGTTCCCAATGTGCAGGCAAAGACGGCCAGCAGTCAGGATACGGTGCTGGTCCGCATCCGGACCGATAACGGGCTCGAAGGCATCGGCGAGGCAGATTCTTCCCCCGAAGTGGTCAAAGCCATCATCGATGCGCCGTTCAGTCACAACATCGCCTGTGGGCTGCGGGAGATTCTGATCGGAGAAAACCCGCTGGAAACCGAGCGGCTGTGGAAGAAGATGTATCGCCGGACGATGTACTACGGTCGCACCTCCGTCACGATCACCGCGATGGCCGCGATCGATCTTGCCCTGTGGGACTTGAAAGGCAAACTCTTCAACCAGCCGATCCATCGTCTGTTGGGCGGCAAGTATCACAGCACCATTCCCGCTTACGCGTCGATCCTGTTCGGACGGGACGGCTCGGAAACGGCTGAGATCGGCCGAAGCTGGATTGAGGCGGGTTACCGGGCGGTGAAGTTCGGCTGGGAACCGATGGGGCAGTCTGAGCAATTGGACATCGAACTGGTCCGTGGAGCACGTGAAGGAGTCGGAGATGCGACCCTGCTGATTGATGCGGGGTGTGTCTGGGATGCACGGACCGCATTGCGACGGGCCAATCGATTCAGCGACTACGGCATCGAATGGCTGGAAGAGCCACTTCATGAGGCTGATCTGGAGGGATATGTCTGGCTGCGAGACCGGTCCCCCGTCCCCATTGCCTCGGGCGAGGGTGAATGTGGTCGTGAGGCGTTTCGTCCCTTCATCGACCGACATGCCCTCGACGTCTATCAGGTCGACCTGTCTCGCAACGGATTCACAGAGGCAGCCTACATTCGTTCACGTGTCGAAGAGATCGGTGCCCGCCTCTGCAACCATTGCTACACGTCACCCATCACCGTGGCTGCGAGCTTGCACTGGCTGAGCACCTGCCGCGACGCTTTCCTGTTCGAAGACTGCGTCGAGGATTCCCCACTCCGACATGAACTGACGCTGGAACGCGTTCAAGCGATCAACGGCAACATCACGGTGCCCGACGGCCCCGGCTTGGGAGTTACGCTGAACGAGCCATTTGTCGCGGAGTACCTGATTGCGGAGTCGAAGTAAAAACAGGCCCGCATCAGCAGAACGTCATGCGAGGATACCTTGAATGACGTGGGCTTCGTTGACGCCTGTCAGCCGTTCCTTGAGGCCGTTGCGTGGGTAGAACAGTTTTTCGTAATCCAGCCCCAAAAGATGGAGGATCGTGGCGTGCCAGTCGGCCACGGTGACCTTGTCATCCGCAGCAGAGAAGCCCAGTTCATCGGTCGAGCCGAACGTCACGCCTCCGTTCACGCCACCGCCCGCCATCCAGGTGACCATCGCATTCTTGTTGTGATCGCGACCGGCATTCGAGGCGTTCTTGTCAGCCGGCAGTTGTGCGATCGGCAATCTTCCAAACTCGCCGCCCCAAACAACCAGCGTGCTCTCCAAAAGGCCGCGTGACTTCAGGTCCTTTAGTAACCCCGCGATGGGTTTGTCTGTGCGATCACAGGCTGACTTGAGCCCGGTCTCCAGACCCGTGTGGTTGTCCCAGATCTGGAAATCGATGAATAGCTGGATGAAGCGAACTCCCCGTTCAACAAGACGCCGTGCATACAGGCAGCGACGTCCATAGGAATCCGTCGGCTCGGTTCCGATCCCGTACATATCGAGTGTGGACTGGGTCTCCGACGACAGGTCGAGGGCGTCCGACGTCGACAGCTGCATGCGGGCTGCGAGTTCATAACTTGCAATCCGTGCATCCAAGTCCGGCTGATGGGGGCGTCGGTCTCGATGCAGGCGGTTGAGTTTCGTGTAGAGTTCACGTTCGAGCGAGGTGACGGCATCCGGTTCGTCAAAGTCACGTGCGAGGTTGAGAACGGGAGTGCCCGTCGAGCGGAACCGCGTCCCCTGAAACACGGGCGGGAGGTAGCCCGCCTGCCAGCTTTGCGTGTGATTGACCGGCAATCCCTTCGGATCATCAAGCACGACATACGCAGGCAGATTCTGGTTCTCGGTGCCGAGGCCGTAGGTCACCCATGCTCCGAAGGCGGGCAAGCCCGGCATCTCCTGTCCGCTATGAATTTTGAACAAAGCTGGCTCGTGCGTGAGGTTGGTTGTCTGCATCGAGCGGATCAGCGCGAGGTCATCGACGCACCGGGCTATGTGAGGCAGGGCTTCGGAGACCCACATGCCGCATTCGCCATGCTGAGCGAACTTGAACCAGCTGCGTGTCAATGCCCCGGCTGCGGCCGGGCTTTCAACCTCGCCGGCGATGTTGCCGAACCAGGATTTGCCGTGATTCTTCTCCAGTTCTTCCTTGGGATCAAACAGGTCCATCTGGCTCGGCCCGCCGTTCATGAACAGCTGAATAATCGACCGGGCCCGAGGCTCATGATGGGTCTGTCGTGGTCGCAGGTCGGATGGAATTTGCATCGAAGAGGAATCAGCTTTTTCAGACAGATCGCTACCAAAAACATCCTCCGACAGCAGCGATGCCAGCGCGGCCCCCTGTACGCCTCGCCCCACGTGCTGGAAGAAGCTGCGACGTGTCACATCGGAGTCAACAGTTTGTGGGTGTGACATGGCTGTCAGTCGATGTACAGGAATGAATCCGAGTTCATGAACGCGTGACAGACGTTCCCCAACGCACTGCGATGAGCCTGCTGAGCCAAAAGATCGGGTGTGAGCGACGGGTCATCTGCGGAGAGACGCGACTGCCATTCCGCCTCAAACTGTCGAAGCGAATCCCTCACAACCGGCAAGTCAGGAGAAGAAAGGTTGCCGGTGGTCATGGCGATCAACTGTTCCAGTTGCTTCTGTTCATCATCCGGCCATTGGGCGATCAATCGGTCAGAGAGCGACAGGCTCAATTCATGAATCATCGCGTTGTTCATCAGGTGAAGGGCCTGTGGGGCGACGGTCGATGATCGACGATCGACACAGTTGGGACTCATCCGTGGGCGGTCAAACTCGTCGAGAATCGTCAGCCGCTGAGTGCGACGTTTCTGCACATAAATGCTGCGCCGCCAACCGGCCGGACCGGAAACTGAAGTCACCAACCCGTCGCCGCGTGCCTCAACGCCATCGGCCGGACCGCAAGGGGTCAGGTCGAGACGTCCTGCGACAGCGAGCAGCGAATCCCGCAGTGCCTCCGCCTCCAGTCGACGCAGGGGCATCCGGGACAGGAGTTGATTCTCCGGGTCGAGCCGCAACTGCTCAGAAGTGACGACGGACGATTGCCGGTACGTCGCAGAAGTCATGATCAAGCGATGCAGCTGCTTGATGCTCCATCCGTTCTCAACGAACTCCACGGACAGCCAGTCGAGAAGTTCCGGATGCGTGGGCCGAGCCCCCGCTCGGCCGAAGTCATCGAGTGTCTCGACAATACCCCGCCCGAAGTGGTGCCTCCAGATGCGATTGACGATCACTCGTGAGGTCAGCGGATGGTTCGGCAGCGTAAGCCAGCGTGCGAGGGCAAGTCGATAGCCCGTCTTCGTTGATCCCGGCCACGGGGGCTCCGGTTGGAAAGGTTCGAGTCCTGTCGACAAGAGTGACGGCACTCCCGGTCCCATCAATCTCCCCGGCTGAAGGTAATCGCCCCTTCGCAGCAAGTACGTCGGCGATGGCTCGCCACGGTCCCACAGGGCACGAACAAGCGGTTCCGGCTGGCGTTTGGACTTCGCAGCCTCAATCTCCTGCTCTACCTGTTTCGTGAGTTCCTCATCGTCCTTGCACGAATCGAGCTTAGCCTGAAGACCTTCGATCTCAGTGGCGACTGCCTGTTCGTGGGCCTCCCAGGCTTTTCGTTCATCGGTTGACACATAGGGCAGATACCGGTGACCGCCGGTCACGTTGCCGTTGCCTCCGGCTGTCGGTTTGAGCCAGTCGTGCTCGTCCATCGCGGGTTTGAGCAGAGCCGTCAGCCGGTAGTAGTCCCGCTGCGGAATCGGATCGAACTTGTGCGAATGACACCGGGCACAACGCATCGTCAGTCCCATGACCGACGATGTGAGGATGCGAATCTGATCGTCGATCACGTCCAGTCGATCAGGCACAAAGCCCGTAATGCCCGCAAACGTCCCGTCAGCCGACATCCGCAGAAACCCGGTCGCAATCAGATTGTCAGCAAGCTCCGGAGTGATAGTCTCGACATGCTCGTAGTCAGCCAGTTCGTCGCCCGCGATCTGTTCCGTCAGGAAGACATCATACGGCTTGTCAACATTGAACGAACGGATCACATAGTCACGATAACGGTAGGCGAAGGGGCGAACCGGGTCGCTGTGCTGGACTCCCTCGGAGTCCGCATACCCGGCGAGGTCGAGCCAATATTGCCCCCAGCGTTCCCCGTAATGGGGAGACGCCAGCAAGCGGTCGATCAATCTCTCATAGGCATCGGCACGAGTGTCCGACACAAACCTGCGAACGTCCTCCGGGCGTGGTGGAAGTCCTAACAGGTCGAAGTGTGCCCGCCGCATCAAAACTTCTCGCTCTGCATCCGGAACTAGTCCCAGTCCAACTTCCTCCAGGCGATGCAGGACGAACGCGTCGATAGGATTTCCGACATTCTGCACTGGACTGACTGAGGGTACAGTCGATCGCACGGGCGATTTCAGCGACCAGAAATCACGATCCTCCTCGCTGACCAATGGGTCCCGCTCATCGATCGCCAAATCAGGAGCAACGTCAATCTCGCGTGCACCTTCCGAGATCCAGCGGGTCAGGACTTCCAGTTCCTGTGGCTCAACCGGTTTGACGCTGTGGCTGGCCAGTTTGTCTCGCGGCGGCATTTCCTCGGACTGAATGCGTTTGATCAGCAGGCTCTCACTCGGATCGCCCGGTACCATCGCGGGACCTGACTTTCCCCCTTTGAGCATCGCAGCTTTCGTCCGCAGATCGAGCCCCGCCTCCTGCGTTTGTCGCCCGTGACAGGTCGCACACCTCAAGAGCAGAATCGGAATGACATCGTGCTGATTGAGGACCTCTTCGTTATTCGGAGTGTCCGCGTCAAACTTGACCCCCTGCTCGATCCAGATCCGGATCAGATCAATTTCTTCTGGGGTCAATGGATCCCCCTCCGGAGGCATCTCGCCGTCGGTCAGGACCTCCAGCAAACGGCTGTCATCCGGTGCCCCCGACTTGAAGATGTCACCCCCTTCGCTGCCCCGCCGAATGCCCGCAGCATCCGCAAGATTCAACTCAGCCTTCTGAGTTGCCTCACCATGACACCGAACGCACTTTCCCTGCAGGATCGGCCTGATGTGAACCGAATAACGAACCGACTCCTCCGCCCCAGCCGAACAAGCAACGAGACAACTGAGCACGAATGCAATTCGCCCAGAAAGTCCAAAGGATTGGAGAAGAAGTCGACATCCCATAACCACCAGAATATCAAGTCCACAAAACAGTCCGCCACTCCCCTAATGAGACGAATTCAAATCAGGCGTCGTTCCAGTGAAGTAGCTCGAATTGTCGTGTATTGTTCTGGTGTGGTTCCGAAGAATAAAATCAGCACAGGTGAATGGACCTCGATCTCACGGCTCTGGATCAACATCCATCGAAAATGACGGTGTGTGGCATTGAGTCACAGCGTTCGCCGGGTCGCTATGTCGTCGGCGCGTGCCAGCAAGTATGGTTACCTGTCTGTCGACGTGAAAGCATGCCACCCAACCTTGCAATGATCGAGTGGAGTCAGTGAATGACTGGAAGTGAGAACAATGAGTTCAATCGTCGTTGAGACTGATACTGACCCCAAAGCCCAGGTCAGCGGGGAAAGGGTAGCGGAGCAGAATGCCTCTGCTGTTCCCTCAGACGTCGTCGACTGGCTGGCGGCGGAGACGCATTGTTCGGAGTATGCGGCGCGTCAGGCGGTCGAGTATGTGGCCGCTCAGCGGGCGGCGGTGGATGTGGTGCCGACTCAGACGCGGGTGGTGTTTGAGCGGTTCTTTGATGAGTCGGGGGGGATGCAACTGGTCGTGCATGCACCGTTTGGGGGGCGGATCAATCGGGCGTGGGGGCTGGCGATGCGCAAACGGTTCTGCCGTTCGTTCGATTTCGAACTGCAGGCGACCGCTGACGATGAAGGGTTCATCCTCTCGCTCGGACCGCAGCACAGTTTTCCGATCGAGTCGCTGTTCCCCATGCTGCGGACCGACAATGTTCGCAATCTGCTGGAGCAGGCCCTGCTGGCCGTGCCGTTGTTTCAGATGCGGTGGCGATGGAACGTCACCCGTGCCTTGCAGGTCGATCGGCGTCGGAACGGCAAGAAGGTTGCTCCCGCCTTGCAACGGTTTCGGTCGGAGGACTTGCTGACGGCTGTGTTCCCCAAGCTGACCGGATGCCAGGAGGAGCACACGGGGGATCATGTGATCCCGGACCATCCTCTCGTCCGGCAGACGGTCGAGGATTGCATGACCGAAGCCCTCGACCTGGAAGGACTCTTGGAGATTCTCGACCGCGTTCAGCGGGGGGAGATCACGTTCGTTGCGAGAGATACGCGAGAACCGTCGCCGTTCGCCTATGAGCTGCTGAATGCCAACCCGTATGCGTTCCTGGATGGGGGCGAAATTCAGGAGCGGCGGGCGCGAGCGGTCGCCACCCGGCGTTCGATATCGATTGAGAGTGTACAGGATCTGGGGCACCTCGACCCGGATGCGATCGTACAGGTCGTGCGCGAGGCACAACCGCTCGTGCGCAATGCGGATGAGTTACATGATGTGCTTTTGAGTCGACTCTGGCTGTCGATCGATGATGACGATTCCGATTCAGCCGCACATATGAAATATGCGGCTAAACCGTGTGATTCCTTCGACACCTTTGAGTGGCGGGATCACTATGCGGCGCTGGAAGCCGACGGGCGGGCGGCGACCGTCATGCTCCTCGATGGCCGACGTGGATGGGTGGCGGCGGAGTGTCTGCCTGCGGTGAACGTGATGTTTCCGGAGGGGATCTGTATTCCTTCGCTCAGCGTCCCCGACGGCGTACGGACTGACTGGACGACGATCGAAGCCAGAGTCACAGCTGTGCGAGGTTTCATGGAAGTCGCCGGTCCCGTGACTCCCGCAGATGTGGCCCGACAGACAGGGATGACAGTCGAACAGGCAGACGCAGCACTGGAAGCGCTCGAAGGCGAAGGCGTCGTACTGCGTGGACGATTCACAGCGGAAAGTCGAAGGTCAAACGTCGAAGGTCGAGCTGAGAGAACAGATTCCGCGGACATCGACTCCCCGCTCTCAACTCCCCCCCCTCAACCCTCAACCCTCAATCCTCAACCTGCAACCGAGTGGTGTCACCGTCGGTTACTGGCCCGCATTCATCGGTTGACGGTTGCGGGACTTCGCCGTGAGATCGAACCGGTCGATGTGGCGACTTTCATGCGGTTCCTCTCCCGGCATCAGGGAGTTCACCCGGATTCACGAAAACAGGGTGCCAATGGATTGTTCGAGACCATCGGACAGCTACAGGGACTCGATCTTTCGGCTGTTGCCTGGGAGCGTGACGTGCTCCGCAGCCGGGTGGAGGGCTATCGCGAGGCATGGCTGGACGAGCTCTGCCTCACCGGCGAGGTGGGATGGGGACGACTGTATCCCCCAGCGAGAGACGCTGACAAGTCGCGTCCGATGACGTCGATCACGCGTGTGGCTCCGGTGTCCCTGTTTCTGCGTGAGGATCTGTCTTGGCTGCGGGAGACAGCAGTTGCAACAGACATCGATTCGTTGAGCAGTCCGGCCCGTGAAGTCCTTGATCTGTTGCGACAACGCGGGGCCGTCTTCGCGACGGACCTCCTGAGCGAGACCCGCATGCTACCATCGCAGGTTGATGAGGCATTGGGCGAACTGGTGGCGCGAGGTTTTGTCACATCGGATGGCTTTGCCGGATTGCGAAAGATCGCGCGGGCAGGAAACGATGAAGACGACAATTCGAAGTCATCTCGCGGATCGCGAACGGTCACACGCCGGCGGTCGGCCACCGGCGTCGGCCGGTGGTCCGTGTGGCGAGAAGATGAGGCTGAGCTGTCTCGGACCGGAAACGAGGATCGCGAGCGGCGGCGAGAGGTGGTCGAGGAATGGGCATGGCAACTTTTGCGGCGGTGGGGAGTAATCTTCCGAGATCTGCTGCACAAGGAACCGGGTGCCCCACGCTGGTGGGAATTAACGCAGGTCTATCGGCGACTCGAAGCTCGTGGGGAGATTCGAGGTGGTCGTTTCATCGAGGGGGTTGCAGGCGAACAGTTCGGCACGAGTGACACCGTACGCGAGCTCCGCCGCCTGCGAAATGAGGGAACTGGAGACGAAAATAAATCAGATGAACTGTTGTCGCTGTCGGCTGTCGATCCGCTTAATCTCGTGGGCATCATTTCTCGGCATCCGCGCGTCCCGAGTCGTCCATCCAATCGTGTGGTCTTGATCAATGGTCAACCAGTCGCACAGATCGTCGCCGGGGAACTGACCTACATCGACGGATGTCGCCCCGAATGGCAAGAGTGGATCGCGGCGCAATGCGAGGGCGTGCAGGTCGACAAGTTGGCAGATGCGTCTGAAGGGGAAATCGAAGACCGACACGCCCGGCGATTCGAACGACGCCGTTCGCGGACGGAGCCGTCACCTCCGTCGGGTATTCCGAGGCCGACGATCTCGTGAATCAACTCATGCAAGATCGTTGTGGTGGAGTCGGTACAACGCATGGTGGTTCATCGAACTTAAAGTGACGTGTTGGGTGGCATCTTCTCACATCGATAGGCGGGTGAGCATGCAGGCGTTATCGCCGCCAAACATGGCGACCCGGCTGTCGCCGTGACGCCACGCCACCCGTCGCCAATTCAACTGCGATGGACCACTAATCAAAGCTCTGAACGACGCCCCCGTAGACGTTTCGTAGCCCTGCTTGAGTCTGGATCAGCAGGGCCCCATCGTCGTCGATGCCCTGGGCGGTTCCGGTGATGGCACCGTGCTCATGACCGACGGTTACATTGCGACCGAGGAGCAGGTCGAACTTCCGCCAAGTCGCTCGAACCTGATCGGGAGCTTTCTGTAACAGCTTCATCTGTCGTTCCAGTTCGTTCAGTAACGAGACGAGCACGCGGTCGGGGGAGAGCGGCTGGTCCGCGACATCGCACATCGCGATCGCTGTCTGGCGAAGTTCCTCCGGCGCCCGTTGCAGGCTGTTGTTCACGTTAAGCCCGATCCCAATCACGATGGTCCCTTGGGGAGCAGGCGGAACTTCGACCAGGACCCCACACGTCTTGCGATTGTTCAGGAAGACATCATTGGGCCATTTGAGCCGGACGTCGCCGGCTGGGAGGAAAGTTCGAACTGTCTCACACACCGCTGTGCCTACGGTGAGCGACAACTCTGGCCAGCGGGCCAGCGGCAGTCCCCGGATGTCATGGGACAACAACAGCGAAAACGTTAGCGAACCCTCGGATGACCACCAGCGATTGGCGCCACGACCGCGTCCGGCAGTCTGTCGCTCAGCAATGATCAGACAGGGGTGCTCGACGCTCACATCACCAACAATCGCCAGTGCCCGTGTATTGGTCGAGTCGATCTCCGCATAGGACTCGACCGTCCGCACAAAGGTTTCCCTGAGCATCAGGTTTCGCAGATCGCGATTGTGCGTGAATGGGTCCATCGGGTCCTTCACTCTGAGGCAATTGGTTCGGGCTTCGGCGTGTCGCGGAAGGCGGACAGAATCAGTCCGATAATGGTCAGCACGGTTCCCGTTTGCAGCCAGATCGTATTCGGCTCCCCAAACAGGACCACTCCCGCAACGGCCGAGAGTGTGGCCTGAGAGGCGTTCAAGAGATTGACTTTGACGACGGTCAGGAATCGATACGAGCCGGTGATTGCGAAAAAGGCGATCGCAGTGGCGATCCCGGCTCCGAACATCCGCAGCCATTGATCGATGGGAGTCTGCATCAACGCCTCGGGCCCGATTCGAATCAGACTGGTTGTTCCCAGCGAGACGAGTCCTGTCGTACTCAAAACTGCGATCGTGGCGGACTGCGACATTTCCCCCGTCACACAGCGACGGATCATCACTCCTCCCGTGCCGTAGGCGACTCCGGCAAGGCAGGCCGCTCCTGCCCCCAACGCGATCGTTTGCAAGTCGGCATTGTGGACGAGAGCAGCGGTTGCACGTCCGGTACCCTGACTGAGAACAGTGACGGCTGCCATCATGGCTGCCATCGCCCACAATGTTGACTTCGTCAGGGGGTCGTTAATGACCATTCGCCCTACGATGGCAGCGCTGATCAGGATCGTCGCGAAGGTCAAAGGGACTGTGATGGCCAGGCCGATACGGCTCAGGGCAAACTGAAAGCCAACGTTGCCGCCCCACTGCATCATCAAACCGGTGGCAATCAATGGTAAGACAAGGTTTCGGATCGGAAGCGCAGGGAGACCTCGAAAGCCTCGCCAAGCCACGACGCACCACGCTGTGGTCGCGACGGGGAACACCCGGTTTGTCGCCACCCAGATCGCCCAGTCGAGATCGCTGATGCCTTCGTTCAGTCCAACAACGCTCCGCAATCCGAGGTTGGCAGCCATGTAGGCGATCGCTGAAGTGAACCCCAGCACTAACCCCAAAGTCGTCGAATCATGGTCAACCCTGTCCGCATCAGTGGTCATACACTGCTCGTCATCGAAGTCTTTGTCGTCAACCTGACCGAGGCCTGCCAAGTGACGGATCAGCCGGTAAATTCGTTGCCGACCTTGCGGGCTCGCTCGGGCTTGTCGAGGTTGACCCCCAGCGCAAGGCCGACCTCGACGAGGATATTCCAGCCAGCGGCCATCTGCACGAAAGCTGCGAGATCGCCCGCGTCGGGAATGCGGAGCGTCGGGAATCGAGTCTCTCGGGAGGCGATGGCGATGATGCTCAGCCCGACCCCGCGACCCAGCACGTCTTCAAACTTCTCCTCCGACCCGGGATAGGGATCGACCCAGATGACAACGTCGTCCGACGTCATCACCTCCTCGATGCCATGCACCGCATACGTTCCCTCCAAATAATCGGCCGGTTTGCGCGTGATCTCATTCGTCTTGAGCGTCAACTCTTCAGCGACACCGTCATTGCGGCCTGACCAGTAGATGGTCCGAGCCTTCGCAATCCGGTCGCTGATTTCAGGCGGAACAGTTATCGTCAAGGCTTCGTTGACCTGATCAGCAAGACCGTCACGTTGACTGGCCAGGGTCTTTTGACCGACGGCGGCTTCCAGCAGTGCGTGATAACACAGCGACTGCTCGATCACACTCTTCGTCGCTGCAACCGCACTCTCCTCGCCGCAGTTCAGCACATAACCCTTTGTCGCGAGTGACTCCAGCTTACTGTCCGCGAACGCGGTCAGACTGTAACGGTGCTGATGTCCTGCATCGGCGAGTTTCGAGAAGAGTTGAATCACCTCTGCGGTACGGCCGGAGTTCGAGAGGGCGAAGACGGCCCAGTCAGTCAGGTCGTACTCCTGTGATTGAAGCCCGGCCTCCGTCTGAAGCGACAACGGCCACCCCTTGCGGCGAGCGGTCGCCATGACGCTCTTTGCAGGAAACAGACGACTGGAACCTTCCCCGGTCATCAGCAGTCGGCCCACCTGAGCGATGGCAGCGGCCGTCTCATCCATCCGATCGGGATCAAAGTCACGAATAATCTGCGGCACCGCGAGCATGTCTCGCACGAGGCCGAAGGAAGTGTATTTGTCGTCGTTTGCGTTCATGCTGCGCTCGTGGGTGATACGATTTTCGTCAGTGACTCCGTGATGGGGTAAGGGAACAGCGAACAGGGAACAGAAATCCCTGAAGACGTCTGTTCCCTGTTCGCTATTCCCTATTCGCCACTCCCGCTTTCCTGATTGTCAGGCTGGCATACTCCGGCAGCTTGCCGATCAGCGGACTGGCATAGTCGAGAAACTTCTTCGAGACGTTCATGCCGTCCTTTGTGAAGTAGTTGGCCGGCATCGGTCGTTCGTGATTGGCGACCTCGTGGAGGGGGATCGTGCCGAACTTTGAAGCATACTTCTCGTCCGGTTTGGACGTCCGCTCGATCGTGACCATCACCCCTCCGTGTCCCTGTTGAGCCAGTCGGACTGCCTCACGTCCACATGCGTAGGCGCTGTCGATATCGCTCTTGAGGGCACGATCGGCTGCACACATCTGAAGCGATTCCGTTACCTGGAATTCACCTCGCCAGCCAAACTCATCAGCGATCATCCGATGCAGTTGCATGCCGACGCTGGCTCCCCCCATGGCACCGAACTCGACATTGTCGAACTTGTCCTTCGTCTGTGAGGCACTTACCGGCGAGCCATCCGGGTTGGTGATGCCTTCGCCGCAGACGATGCTGACGAAACCCCGTTTGCTGTGTGTATCGGAAACTGCGGACAAGAAGCGATCACGATTGAATGAATGTTCCGGACAGAGGATGATGTGCGGCGCATCGCCTGCATTCTTGCGGGCACAGGCGGCGGCTGCCGGAAGCCAGCCGGCACTGCGTCCGACGGTCTGAAAGATCGTGAACTGATCGACCCGCTGCATATCCCGCGCGAGCAATGCCCCCTGCTGGACACTCAGAGCCACATACCTCGCTGCACTCGGAAAGCCCGGTGTGTGATCGGTCCCGAACAGGTCGTTGTCCACCGTCTTCGGCACCCCGACCCCCGTCATCTCCCAGCCATGTTCGTTCGCGTACTCGACAACCCGATGAATGGTGTCCATCGTGTCGTTTCCGCCGATCATGAAGAAGTAGCGGATGTCGTACTTCTTCAGCTGCTTCAGAATCGGCTCGAAGTGTTCCTCCTGCAGCTTGAGTCGGCTGGATCCCAAAGCGCTGCTGGGAGTCGACCGCAAGGCCTTCAAAGTCTCTGCGGATTCTGCACCCAGGTCGAGCAGGAAGTTGTTGAGCACTCCCTCGATGCCAAAACGCATCCCGAAGACGCGTCCGATCGTCTTGGACTTGCGAGCCGCATCGACCACACCGACCAGCGACGCGTTGATGACAGACGTGGGTCCTCCGGATTGACCAATGATGGCGTTTCCCGTTGCGGGCATCGACAGTTTCCTCGCTGATGTTTTTCGTCTCTAAAGTTTCTTGGTGCGTGATGAGGGCCAGGGCTCACTTCCTGCTGCCGACCCAACTCACCAGTTGCTGAAGAAACGAAGCGTACAGATTTCCGACTTCGACAGCCACTACGTCATCCAGCCGGGCAGAGACGCGGTCCGGTCCCCAGTCGACGAGCGGACCGACCCAGTGGGGAGCAACATCCGTCATGAAGGCGGCCGTGCGTCCACGGCCATGCTGTCCCACTACGAGCAACGGATCCTCACTCGCCTGTTGGGTGAACTCAAATTGCCCGCTCTCGGCATTGGCATCGAAGTGCACCGCCTCCAGCAACATGGTGCCTTCAGGTTTGACTGTGACTCGATTGAATCCGCCAATCAACGGCGGACGCTTCTCCCAGGGCAGCCCGTCCACGATGGGATGTCCCACGACGCAGCGAACCAGCACCGGGTGATCGCAGTTTTGACGATCATCGACGGACTGCATGATGACCGGCAGAACCTCAGCCACCGCCGTCCCGTCCCAGTCTCCCCCCAGTCCGTGATACGACTCCCAGCCGCCAATCATCAGCAGGCCTGTCCCCTCGGCCACCTGTGCTACGACCCGCTGCATCAGGTCGCCCGCGACCTTGGCTGCGGGGTAATCGCTGAGCACGATGAGCGAGTGCTCCCGGTCCAGCACCGCTCCCGTCAGCCGCTGATCGCTGGGCAGGTACTCACACTCCCAGCCCCAATGAGTCAGCAAACTGAGCAGATAGGCCGCAGCCGTGTCACGAGACGTGTCGCCGAGATAAAGAATGGGTGCACTCATGATCAGCATGAGAGGGAAACACGACAAAAACTGCAACCGAATCCGATCGATCCTGTCTCCTGTTCGGATGACCGTACACCAAGGCTAGAAGTCGTACTGGTCGATGTTGTCGGCAGTGAAGACCAGGATGTCACCGAGCAGGATGTTGTCGCCAGCGATTGGTTTTTCGCCAAGTCGGCCGGCCTGGATGGCGGTGTCGCCCGGCTTCAGCTTGCCTTGTGCCAGTGACTCGGCTGCGAGAACGGTCAGGTAGCCGAGGTCGATCGTGTTCCAGAGGACGACCGATTTGACCGTGCCGTTTCTCACGAAACGCTTCATTTCGTTCGGTGTGGACAGGCCCGTCACGAGGATCTCGCCGGACTTACCCATTTGCTCGACGGCCTCAGCAGCACCCGGGAAAGAGACGGAGCTGATGCCGAAGATGCCTTTCAGGTTCGGGTATTTCTTGATGACGTCCTGTGCGTCAGCGAGGGCATTGCTGGCGTTCTCGCCGGGGTACTTGATCGTCACAAGGTTGAGCTTCGTTTTCTCCAACGCCGGTTTCATGACATCGATCCAGGCATTCTGATTCGCTGAGGTCGCATCCGAACTGATGATCACGACGTCTCCTTCCACGTCGGGTCCGCCCAGGTCCTTGACCATCGCCTGTACCATTCCCTCACCGATCGCCTGCGATGTCGCCTGATTCACGAAGAAGCTGCGTGTCCCCTCGACGCCCTCAGCATCCCAGGTGAGCACCTTGATGCCCGCGTCCTGCGCATCCCGCATAGCACCTGCCACGACGTCCGGCGCATTGGGAGCGACGCAGATGACATCAACCCCCTCGACGGTCCACTGCTCGATCATCTCCGCCTGTTTCTTGGGATCGCCGTCGGTCGGTCCGTCATAGATCAACTCCACATTGCCCAATTCGTCAGCCGCCTCACGGGCACCCTCAGCACAGGAACTGAAGTAGGCAATCCCCTTGATCTTCGGCAGCAGGCAGATCGTGAGTTTTTCCTCAGTGCCGCCGGAAGTGGTCGAAGGACCGCTTTCAGTCCCTCCACTGCAACCCCAGAGGCAGCTGAACGCCAGCAGACACGTCAACGACCACCCTCGATTACTCCGCATCCCGTATTGCTCCATGATTGACATGTGATCTCAGGAACTTACCTGTGAGAACGTGATCCCACCCTGACCATGAGGTTTGTCGAGTGCAACTCACTCGCGGTTCCTAACCTGCATCCCTCGATAGAGTAGCAGAGAGCCGATCAACAGGAGGCCCACGACGATGGATTTCAGTTCGTCGACCTGCCACTGTCGGCTGACGAACTGGCGGGTCTCGTGAATCAGCAGCAGGCCCAGTACCGTACCACCGATGTTACCCCGGCCGCCATAGATGCTGGTCCCTCCGACCACGACCGCCGTGATCACATCCAGTTCAAAGCCGGTCCCCGCGTCGGCCTTGGCCGTGTCGAACCGGGAGACGTAGATGATTGTCGTCAGTCCGGCCATCAGTCCTGAGGAGGCATAGAGCAGGAGTTTGACACGTCCGACATTAACGCCTGAAAACCGGACCGCCTGCTCGTTGTGTCCAATGGCGTAGACATAACGGCCGCCGGGCGTCCTCGACAGAAACAGCGCACATCCCAGGGCCAGCAGTCCGAAGAGGTAGGCCGGGATGGGAACTCCTCCCCACATTCCGCGAGCGACCTCCGAGAAGTCTTCGCCAAACTGCGAGTACGACTCCCCCTGACTTAGTCCCTCTCCCAGTCCCCGGAATGCAGCATACGTCGCCAGTGTGACAATCAGTGGATGCACATTCATCCGCGATATCAGCCAACCATTGACTCCTCCGCCGGCAACACCAACCAACAGACAGACTAAACAGCTCAATGCAACACTGCCGGTCGAGCTGTAACACATGCCGAAGGCGACCGCACACATCCCCATTGCAGAACCGACGGAAAGATCAATGCCACCGGTGAGGATGATCAGCGTCATCGGCAACGCTAACAGCGCGAACTCCCACAGATGCCGCGAGAGCAGCAACTGTCCTCGCAGATTGAGGAACCCCGGATTAACGATCCCAGCCGTGATCAGCAACGCAATCAACAGCACGCCGAGCACTGCTTCATGCCACCAGGGAAACCTCCGCTTCCCGTCAGAGATGTTCATGCGGGTGCCCCCTCACTTTCGAGGTGAGAGGACGGTTTCACGGGAACAGGCCCGCGAGCGCTCCCCGTTGGACGTCGTGACACGACCGTGTCCGTGATCACCGCCAGCAGGATGAACAGGCCTTGAATGGCCTTCGTCCATTTCTCACCGGCTTCGCCCACGTCCAGAAACGTCAGCACCGGTCGCACCATCGTCAGCAGGACGACCGCCAACATGACCCCCACCAAACGGCCGCGGCCACCTGAAATCGCGACACCACCGACGACCACGCACGTGACCACCAGCAACTCGAAGCCATTGCCGATCCCGGACTCGATCTTGGGCAATCGAGGGACATCGACCACAGTCGCCAATGCTGTCAGGAATCCCGTGTAGGCAAAGGCGAACAGCTTGAGGCGAGTTTCGGAAAGGCCTGTCATCTTCGCTGCGTAGGCACTGCTCCCCAGTGCGAACAGTCTTCGGCCGAGGGCCGTGTGTGTGATAATCACCCCCGTGAACATGAGCACGCCCATCGCCGTCCAGACGCTGAGCGGCAATCCACCGATGCCACTCTTTGCCAACGACTGCAAACCTTCCGGCAGGCCGTCAATGTTCTCGCCCCTCATCAACAGGGTAGTGGCTCCTCGAAGGGCCGTCAGAAGTCCAAGCGTGACGATAATCGACGGCACCTTCCCGAGTGTCACGAGGGTCCCGGTGAGGAGCCCGATCAGGGTTCCACAGAGCAAGACTGCGGGGATGCCCACCCACATCGACAGTTGCCACTCATGTCGTGAAATCAACAGCCCCATGAGCGCAGCGAGCAAGGCCATCAACGAGCCAACCGAGATATCGATCTCCCCAGTCACCACGACCAGCATCACACCACACGCCACGATCGCAGTCGGTGCCGAGCGAACGAGAATATCCTTGAGGTTGCCGACCGCCAGAAAGCCGGGGTCGACCG
This sequence comes from Planctomycetaceae bacterium, assembly GCA_020426325.1. Lineage (GTDB taxonomy): Bacteria > Planctomycetota > Planctomycetia > Planctomycetales > Planctomycetaceae > JAHBXU01. Next base: position 82,582 of record JAGQQG010000005.1, read on the forward strand.
TGCTCACGATTGCGGTCACAACGATGATCAACAGAAGCAGCCCGACTTCGCGCTGCCTCAGAACCCGGATCGCAATGTCGGTCAGCGAACTCATGAGGAGACGGAAACCTCCCGCTCTTCCGGCAGGGCGAGAGCCAGCACCTGTTCCGCGGTCGCCGTCGCTCCCTCGAGTTCTCCGGCCAGTTGCCCCTCGCGCATCACGAGGATGCGATCGCTGACGGAAAGGATCTCCGGGAGTTCCGATGAGATCATGAGTGTTGCCATGCCTTCGCTGGCGAGTTGTCGAATGAGCCGATGCAACTGAGCCTTGGCAGCCACGTCGACGCCGCGTGTCGGCTCGTCCAGGATCAAAACTCGTGGTCGGCTCGCCAGCCATTTTCCCACCACGATCTTTTGTTGATTGCCCCCTGACAACGTCTCAGCCGCGACCTCCATTCCTGCTGTTTTGATGGACAGCGCCGAAATCTGTTGTTGAACCAGTTCCCGTTCTCGGCTGCGACTGACAAGTCCGCAGCGTGTGAGTGAGGAGAGCACCGACAGCGACAGATTGCTGCTGACCGGCATCGGAAGGACAAGTCCTTCGTGCTGTCGGTCTTCGGGAACTAATGCGAGGCCATGTTTCATCGCTGCTGCGACATCCCCAACGGGTAGTCGCTGACCAGCAGCCGTCACTGTGCCTGAGTCGTAGTGATCGATCCCGAATAATGCCCTTGCGACTTCCGATCGCCCCGCTCCGACGAGGCCAGCCAGCCCAACTACCTCCCCCGCTCGGAGTTCAAACGAGATATCGTGAAAGCTGTCACTCCGCGTGAGTCCCCTCACCTGCAGGACGGTCTCGCCAATCGCGCTTTTGGAGTGATGCCGGCCGACCAGTTCGGCCGCTTCACGTCCGACCATCATGCGGATCAGTTCGGCATGATCGACGTCGATAATGTCCCGTGTGTCGACGTGGTGTCCATCCCGTAACACAGTCACGCGGTCAGCGACCTGAAACACTTCTTCCAGGCGATGGCTGACATAGAGCACGCTGACTCCTTGACTGCGGAACTGACGCACGAGTTGCAACAGGACCTGCGTTTCGCGGGCAGACAGCGAAGCGGTCGGTTCATCCATAATCAACAGCCGACAGCGTCGTGCCAACGCCCGGGCCATCGCAACCATCTGCCGCTGGGCCATCGGCAGTTCGCCAACCGGACGGGTGGGGTCGATGTTTTCTCCCAATCTTTCGAGCAATGCGAGGGTTTGCCGTCGCATCTCCGCCCGATTCAGCAACAAGCCTCTCCACTTGCGGAGTTCGCACCCCACGAAGAGGTTGTCGACAGCGTCCAGATCGGGAAACACGGTCGACTCCTGATGCAAGGCGATCACGCCTCGGTCCTCAGTTGCATGGACATCGCCTGCCGGCAATGGTTTTCCTTCGAGTTGGACCGTGCCTGCATCCGATCGTGTCACTCCGGACAGAATCTTGATCAATGTCGACTTGCCGGCACCGTTCTCGCCGCAGAGTGCATGCACCTCGCCCGCCCGTATGTCGAGACTCACATCCGCCAGAGCATGCACCCCGACGTAAGACTTGCACAGTCGGTCGACATGAATCAGCGGGTCAGCCACAGTTCAGCCTCGTTACGCGTAGCTGCTGGACTGTTGAATTCCCAAGGCCCGTCGTCGCTCGCTCCGTTCCTGAGACGCCTGCTCGACATAGCCGCTTGCCCGGAGCGCCTCTAGCGGATCATCCGGCAGGTCACGCTGACGTCGCCAGCTGACGATGGTATCAGTCACATCCGTCATGAAGGCGCGTTGCAGGAGCCGCTCAGCCGCCACAATGTCCCCCATCGTCTGATACACGGACAGAACAGCATGATCGACGAGTGCCGCTTTGGCGTACAACTCTTGAGCGACCATCACTGTCTGGATCATCGCTTCCAGCTTGGGCTTCAAGTTGTGCGACTGATCGACCATGTAGGCGATCTCAGGACTCTCGCCGTCATGGTCGAACGCGTAACTGTGGATCTCATGAAAGATGCGAAACACCTGATACGGGTCGATCGACCCCAGCGTCAGATCGTCGTCTGCATAGCGGCGGTCGTTGAAGTGAAAGCCGCCGAGCATCTGCTCGTCGAGCAGCCAAGCGACAATCTGCTCGATGTTTTGAGTCAGATAGTGGTGCCCCGTGTCGACCAGCACTCTCGCTTGCGGACCGGCACTCTTCGCGAGCAGAAAGGCCATCCCCCAATCTGCGATGTCGGTTTGATAGAAGGCCGGTTCAAAGGGTTTGTACTCGACCAGCAGGATTTGATCGTCAGTCAGATGCTGATGCAGTTCCTGCAGCCCCTCCGTGAACCGACGCTTGCGGGAGCGGATGTTGTCCTGACCCGGATAGTTGGTGCCGTCCGCGAACCACGGCGAGATGCATCGGCTGCCGACCTGCTGGGCAAGTTCAATGCTGTCCATGCAATGCCTGATCGCGGCCTGTCGCACCTCTGCATCGGGATTCCCAAACGATCCCAGCTTGTAACACTGGTTCTGAAAGACGTTGGGATTAATCGAGCCGATAGAGACGCCACACTGCTCGGCCTGCTTCATCGCCCGGTTTGGATCGCTCCCTTCCGGGAAGTCCCACAGGACATGGACTGCCACGGTCGGACAACACCCGGTCAGCCGATGCACCTGACCGGCATCGGCCAGCTTGTCATTGAGATCGATGGCGGCTGCCGGCTGTGTGAACTTCCCAAACCGCGTCCCTGTATCCGCATACGCCCACGACGGAGTCTCAATCTGAAACCTGTCCAGAGCCGTCAGCACTCTTTCCGCCTGACGGTCGTTCGGTTGGTCAGTCTGACTCGGCATGGTGGAACTGTTATCGATTGATAAATCTTCGCTGTTTGTTCGGCGATTGTAACGGAATGAGAAACTGAGGAATACTTCGTGTGACTGCACGATGATCCATCAGACCATCGTGAGTGGCCACAGGCAGGAGTCGTAACTTCGTCCATGTACTCCATTGCGGGCTAGCCTCAGCCAATAGGGCCGACTTGTTCAAGCTGATGTGGGTGTTACGATAAAGCATCATGACTAAGCTCCTTCGACTTCAGGTTGCTGCCTCACTGCTGTTGCTGCTCACTTCTCGGCTTCCGGCACAGACTCCGGATCTCGCAGGGGGGGTGACTCCAATCCAATTTGAAGGGACAGCATTCGGGACTTCGTACTCGATCCGTTTTGTCCCCGCGACTGGCCATGCTGCTCCAAGTTCTCTGGGTCAGGAAGTGACGGATCTGCTGGACGAGATTGACCGGCAGATGTCCCTGTGGCGAGACGATTCCGAGTTATCTCGATTCAATCGAAGCGACAGTTTGGACTGGTTCCCCTTGTCCGAGGAGTCGGTCCACGTGGTTGCAGCTGCAGTTGAGATCAGTCATCAGACGGAAGGGGCTTTCGATCCGACGGTTGCTCCACTTGTGCGACTGTGGAGCTTCGGGCCGAACCAACAGCCGCTTCAGGTCCCGACAGAGGAGGTGATCAATGAGACAAAACAGCACGTCGGCATCGACTTACTGGAAGTCCGACTTTCACCCCCTGCGATTCGCAAGCTCGATCCGCAGGTGCAACTGGACCTCAATGCAATCGCTAAAGGGGATGCCGTTGACCGTGTGGCGCAGTTGCTGAAATCCTACGAAGCGCAGGGATTGATGGTCGAAATTGGAGGAGAGGTCCGTACATCGGGGACGCACGCTGACGGCTCCCCCTGGGGGATTGGGATCGAACGACCCTTGGTAGGACAGCGGGAACTGCAATCCATTCTCGACTTGACCGATGCTGCCCTGGCGACGTCCGGCGACTATCGTAACTATGTCGAGTCGGAGGGAATTCGGTACTCGCACACGATCGACCCGAGGACCGGACGGCCGATTGATCACAAACTGGCATCGGTCTCGGTGGTTGCCGATGACTGTATGACGGCTGATGCCTGGGCGACTGCCCTGATGGTTCTCGGCCCCGAGGAGGGGGCGCGAATTGCATCAGCCAACAAGCTGGGAGCCCTGTTTCTTGTGCACGACGGAGATGGTTTCATCGTGCATCAGACGCCGTCGTTTCCCCCCACACGCGATCCGGTCCCCTCATCCGCTCAGGGAACGACTTTGAGCACATTTCTCCTTACGGCTGTGGTTTTTGGAGTGGCAATCGCAGGTATGGCGATTGGCGTGATTCTGTCAAACCGTCGACTGCGCGGTTCCTGCGGAGGGCTTCAAGGGTTGAAGGATGAGAAAGGAAACCCTCTCTGCGAATCGTGTACGACCCCTTCAGCTGAGTGCGAGGAGTTGAGGGCGAAAGTTGCAGCGTCCATCTCGAAGCCATCGGAATCACAATAAGGCAATCTCATGCCCCATTTTGTGACCCGGTGACCCGAAAGTGCCTGACGCAAGCGCATCGAACGAGGGGAATCCGGTAAAATCCGTGTTCAGTAAGGCTATTTCTATTGATATCTGTGTCGTCATGCCTACATTTAAGGCATCAATATCGCCGACTGTGCCTGCCAGTCGTGCTTGCATATGTGTTGAGAAGGTCTCGTGGACGTCCATTCGAATGTTGATGCCCCCGTTCTGGATGGGATGATCGGGGATTCACCCCCGATGCGTGATGTGTATCAACTCACGCGCCGAGCGGCTGACAGTCAGGCGACGATCCTACTGCTGGGTGAAACGGGGACCGGTAAGGAGTTGTTCGCCCGGGCCATTCACGAGTTAAGCAGTCGTGCCACCGGCCCCTTCATTCGTGTGAACTGCGGAGCACTCAGCGAGAGCCTGCTGGAAAGCGAGTTGTTCGGGCACGTGAAAGGGGCCTTTACCAGTGCCGTCGATAACCGCACCGGACGCTTTGAGGCTGCACACGGCGGGACCATCTTTCTGGATGAGATCAACTCCGTGAGTTACAAGCTTCAGGTCAAACTCTTACGCGTGCTTCAAGAGCATGAGTTTGAACGAGTTGGTGACACCAAGACAATTCATGTCGACTGCCGGATCGTCGCGGCGACGAATCGTGATCTTGCGGAACTTGTCGACGAAGAAAAATTTCGGGAAGACTTATACTATCGGCTCAATGTGGTTCCGATTTACCTGCCCCCCTTACGGGATCGGGGGGACGACGTCCCCGCGCTCGTCGACTTCTTTTTACACAAATATGCTAAGGAAAACGGACGGCCGATCCCGCGGATTGATCCCAAGGCCCTGCGGATGTTGCAGATGTACTCTTGGCCCGGCAACGTGCGCGAGTTAGAGAACTACATCGAACGGGCGATCGTGCTCGCAACGACAGACCTCATCACGGAAGACCTGTTACCGCAGCACGTCCTGGGGAAGGCTCCCGTCCGATGGGGGCGAGCGACCATGCGCGACCTCCCCACAATTTGCAAGGAACTCGTGACTCACGGCCTTGCGGATTATCCAGAGGAGGACAACGTCCATTCCAATGTGGTGGCGATGGTCGAAAAGGAACTGATTCTCCAGGTCCTCCGCCAATGTCATGGAGTTCAGACGAAGACGGCCTCCCGGCTGGGAATCAATCGCAACACGCTCCACAAGAAAATCGAGGAGTACGATTTGCAATCAGAGTCGCGATAATCCACTTGGCCGGGGTGATCACGATTTCAGATGCTGGGCGAACTTGTATAATGAACTGATCACTCAACGGTGAATCTTTCATGCTCAGCAATGTGACTTTGTTCTGTTTCTTCGCAAGCTACCTCTGCGCTCTCGTTATCGAGCTGACGCGGTTGCGGCTCAAGAACAGCGTCACACGTTGGGCGGCGATCGGTTTTGCATTTGCGGGCTTTATCGCTCATACAGCCTATCTGTTCGAGCGGTCGCGAACTGCTGAACTCCCACCGCTGCTCAGCTCGACGCACGACTGGATGCTGGTTCTCGCCTACCTCACGGTCGTGATCTACCTGTTTGTGAGCACGATTGACAGCAGTCTCGGATTCGGATTGTTCCTGTTACCGATCGTGGTCGGACTCGTCGGGGTCTCTCGCTTTGTCAGCCAGTCGACGACGCCGGGGCTCAGCGTCACCCGCGGCTGGGGGATGCTGCATGCTTCCATGTGGGTGCTCGGGGCCGTGGGCGTCGTGATTGGACTGGTGTTCAGCGTCATGTATCTGGTGCAACACCGTCGGCTGCGACAGAAGAAACTTTTGGAGGACGGCCTTGAGTTGCCAAGCCTGGAGCGTCTGGGACGTCTCAACTGGTGGTCCATCGTGATCTCGGTTCCTCTGCTGACCTTGGGCATGGTAACGGGCGTCGGCCTGTCACTGGTCAGTGATCCATCGACCGAGGCGGTCCGACTGACACAGCCGAGCATCGTCATCAGCCTGCTGACGTGGCTGGGCATGATGGCCCTGTTCGCCTGGCTGCTGATCGCCCAACGCACTCCCGGTCGCCTGGTGGCGTGGCGAACGGTCTGGGCCTTCGGATTTCTACTGCTCACTCTGATCGTGCTCCAGGTCTTCAACCGAGGCGGCGTTCATGGAGTTGCGAGCGATCATTCGGCAATGTTGAATCAACAGAGATCGGGCCTCGACTCTCAACCCTTAACTCTCACTATTCAACCCTAGCGTGAACGTTCAAGTCGTCTACTGTAATCATCAGACAGCCGATCTTTCGGTCCGGGAGAAGCTCGCCTTCTCGTCGGAAGATGACTTGTTGCGTGCCTACGATGTGCTGCGCGAACGATTCCCGGCCTCCGAGTACGTCGTGGTCTCGACCTGCAATCGGGTCGAACTGTACACGGCTCAGGAAAATGCCAGTGACGCCCCCACGTCACAAGAACTCGCAGCTTTCTTCTCCGATTTTCATCGGGTCCCGGTGGAAGCATTTTTAGGTGACCTCCTGGAACAAACGGGAGCCGAAGCGGTGCGGCACCTGTTTGAAGTCGCATGCAGCGTTGACAGTATGGTGCTCGGCGAAAACCAAATTGTCTCTCAGGTGAAGTCTGCCTATGAGATCGCCACAAAAGGCAACGCGAACGGCCCGCTCACGAACGCACTGTTTCAGCGAGCTTTGAACGTCTCTCGTCGCGTGCGGACGGAGACACGTCTGTCTGAGGGACGTATCTCGATCGCCAGCGTGGCGGTCGGAGAGTTTGGCCGCAGCATCTTCGACCGCTTCGACGACAAGACAATCCTCGTCATTGGGGCCGGCGAGATGGCGGAGGAAACGCTGCGGTACCTGCAGAATGAAGGGGTCCAGAGGATTATCGTCGTCAACCGGACAGAGGAGCGAGCAGGTGCCCTGGCAAAGGAGTTTGGAGGTCAAGCGGAACCATGGTCGCAACTTGACGACTGGCTCAGCCGGGCAGACGTCATCGTCAGCACAACGGGGGCCACTCAACCAATCGTAGACGCGGCTCGTTTCCGCAAGGCCCGCAAGCAGGGTTCCGGCAAGCCTGTGTTCATTCTGGATCTGGGAGCCCCCCGCGACTTTTCCTCAGACGTCAGCGAAGTCGACCCTGGCGTCTTTCTGTACGACATTGATGATCTCGAACGAACTTGTGCGAAGAACCGTGCAGCACGAACGACCGAGATCGCCAAGGCCCGCAGTATCGTCGAGGAAGAGACCTCACGGTTCATGCACGACATCTACCACAAGGCTACCGGACCGATCGTACAGCGACTACGGGAACGGTGGCACGATGTCAGCCGTCAGGAGCTTGAGGTCCTCTACCGCAAATTGCCGAACCTGTCCGAGGATGATCAGCAGGCGATTGATCGCACCGTCGAGCGGATCGTCAACAAACTGCTGCACCCGCCGCTGGAAACGCTCCGTGACGAAGCCCGCGACGGCACACCACATGGATTGCTTGATGCGATCATGCGGTTGTTCCACCTTCACTGACGTCACATTTGTGAGTTGGCCTTCGACTCGGGCATGAGTTATGTGTTCTGCCCTCTTTGACAAGCAACTACCGATGGCGTCCAAACCATCCACGTGATGCTGCGGCGGGGCGTTTGCCGTTGATGAATTGTAGCAGGTCGGAGGTCAGGTCGTCGGCAGACTGGTAACGCTCGCGAGGTTCGGCGGCGCTGGCTTTGAGAATGATCGCCTCCAATTCTTCAGGTAGTTGTGGGTTGTGAGTCCTCGGGGCGATTATGTCCCCGGCCTGGATGGCGCGTTTGAGTTCTGACTTGCTACGGACGTCGAACGCAGGACGCAGCGTGCACAGTTCGAGAAGGGTGATCCCAAGTCCATAGATGTCGCTACGCTCGTCAGCCGATCCGACGAGTTGTTCCGGGGACATGTACCGCAACGTCCCGGCGATATGAGGCGTCTCTTCCACACTCGCGATCTGACGTGCGAGTCCGAAGTCGGTGATCCAAACGACACCGTCAGCATCCAGGAGAATGTTGGCCGGCTTGACGTCCCGATGCAGCAGACCCTGTTTGTGGGCGTAACGCAGGGCTGTCCCGACCTGGACACCGATTTTGGCAATCTTCGTCCATGAATGGCGGGTGAGCTGTCGTCCTCCGGTGGGACGAGAGAAGGAACCGAAGGGAGAAGGAGAGGAGGGTACGGATGAAACGGGACGTTCAAATCCTTCATTGTTTGGCGGGTCGTGAGTTTCATTTGCGGCAGCGCGTGCCCGGCGAATCTCGTCCGCATAAACCACGCCGTCGTCTTCACCGAGTCGACGGATGATCCAGTCCAACCCGACGCCAACGATAAAAGGCATCACGTAGTAACTGAAGCCAGACTGCTCGCCGTAAAGGTAGACGGGAACGATGTTGGCATGACGCAATCGGGCGGCGAGGCGGGCCTCATGGGCAAACTGCTCTCGCCACGGAGAGTCGGCATCGTGCTTCCACGGGAGAAGTTTGACAGCCACTCGTCGTCCAGGCGGTTCCTGATACCCCTCGAAGACGACCCCCATGCCGCCGCGGCCGATTTCACGCAGAATGCGACAGTTCCCTAAACGCTCGATATGAAACGTCTGCGGGATCGACGGGCTGGCCAACTCGGCTGCCTTGTTTCCCTTCCAGTTCTCCATCGCTTCGACTAGCGGAAACAATCGGCGAATCTCCGCCGCTTGCACCGGAAAGCGAGCAGCATAGTCTTCAATGGAGGGTTGCAGACCCTGCCGCAATTCTTCGATGAACTGCGTCGCCAAGACCTCGACCTTCTCGCGCGCAGGCAGTTCGTCCGACGAGTGATGTCGGGGCATGCCCAGCGGTTCGGCAGTGAGGTCGTCGTTCGTCACGATATTATCGATGGAAGAGGTCAGCAGAGGGAAATCACTCATTAAAGAACCCGGGAATCGCTTCGAGGACATTCCGCAGCCGACTGATGGCACGGATGTACCGCAGGCTCGCTGCCTGTTCGCTCAGCCCGAGAAGTTGAGCCGTTTCAAGGTTGCTTAATTCCTCAAAGTGACGGAGGGCCAAAACTTCACGATCGATGTCGCTCATTCCGGACAACGCCAGGTCGATCTGCTCAGACAACTCAGCTCGCAAGGCTGCTTGAGAGGGAGATGTGAGATGCCCGAGGAGATGGAACGACAGCGAGTAGGATGTCGATGACGGAGACCATCGCCCCTGAATCGACATGTCGCGTGAAGCATCTCGCTTTTGTGCACCGAGATGACGACGGTGCACATCGATCAGAGTTTGCGTAACGATCATCCGTACCCAGATGAAAAACGAACGGGGATGATCATGCAGAAAGCGATCCATCCGTTGAACGGCGTTGAGGTAGGCCTCCTGCAACACGTCATCCGCATCGACTCGGCCCTGCAGCCGACGATCAAGTCGAAAGTTGACGATCCTCCACAGTCGTTCACGTTCGAACGAGAACAGGCGAGCGAGTGCCGTTTCGTCTCCCTGGGCAACCAACTGCACCAGTTCCTCATGTTCATCTGCGGAGGATTTCATCAGACGATTCGCTTCTGGGTGGAGTTGACTGCCGGCCCTTTTCGCATGCAGCGGTTGGGTCCTGAGCGGGAAATCTGATGTCTGGACCACAACCATACCTCTCCAGCATAACAAGTGAATCGATGTGATTGATTGTGCTTCGAGGGATTCTTCAGCTGCCCGATCGTCCCAAATCCTCCGATCAACACGCCGTGATCAACCCGAAAACGAAGTCTTTGAGGATTCACGCTGTTGAAACGCAGCAGGTCTTTGCGTTTCAACAACTGCAGGCCTGAAATGTGGAACTTCGATTAACTTCAGGAGTCAGGAGCGTAATTCGATGACGAAATTTCATCACCCGACGATATGCCGCATTGCTCGGCATCTGGCTCTCGCAATTTTCGGTTTTGGGTTGCTTGGCTCAGTTCAGTCGGCCTTCGCTCAGACGGGCTGTGCTGCCGGTGGGGGTGGTGCAACAGGCGGTGGCCGAGCGATTGGCAGAATGGGGGCCAACGGCGGTCTCGCAGCACAGGGCGTCCAGGGCGGACAGCAGGGGTTGTCACAAGTCCAGCAGCTGATGATGGTTCAGCAGTTTCAACAATCGCAGCAACGTCAACAGGAGATGCTGCGAGCTCGCGAGATGCAGCAAGCTCGTGATGAAGCCATGCGACGTCAACAGGCGACCGCTTCGCTCGCGGAGATGAATCGGCCCAAGTTCCAGAGTCAGCGGAAGTCGACCGCCGAACGGGCCGCTGAGCGTCGTGAGATGTACTTCCGAGCTCGTGAAGCCAAATTGGCCAAATCGCAGCAGATGGATGATTCTGACGAACCAGACGATCAGGAGAGTCCAACGATTGCAAACACGATCGCCGTCGTGCTGGATGAATAGACCAGGGTTCGTGGAACTCTGCATTTGACTGATGAGTCAGGCCAGCAATGCGGCCAGGATGCCGGACAGCACGATGCCATCGAATGTACCGGCACCCCCGATGGACAGCATGCCCACCGGGACTTTGAGAATGTCACGGAGGTGAAGCAGGTCAGCCCCAATGACGGGTCCCGCGATGCCCGCGACGTATGCGATTGCAACCCGTTGTTCCATCGCGGGGGGACAGAGTAGCCATGTCATGCCGACTGCGACCAGCGGTGAGAGCAGACCGGGCATCATGATCCCCACTCCGGCCATCGGTCTCGCAGCGAGATAGCAGGCAAAGATGTTCGCAGCTGTCACGGCGACCAAACGCCCGGTCACCGGACCCCCAGCCTGAAGCAGGTGCGGCATCTGCCAGACAGCGATCAGGCAGGGGATGATGCATCCGCCCAAATTGACCGCGATGACAGTCTCCATTCGCAGTTGACGAACCTGCGGACCGAGTGTCACGTATCCAAACGGACCGAGCATGACCTCAGGCTGAGGGTCTGACCGGGTGAATCGATGCACGGGGATGTTGACGACCGACCCGAGAAACATCCCCATCACCAGCAACGTTGCCGAGACGGGCGACAAATGGAGCCGTTCGAGTGCCGTCTGCATGACGTTGAACATCAGCAGCGGCATTAGACAGGTCAGCATTAATGCCAGAAACAGCCCAAAGCAGCCGATCGCAGGCAAAACGCGGGGGATGCGTGCGTCAGGTCCAAATGACATGAATCAACTCCTCACTCCTGATTACTTCTTGCCCAGAGCACGTTGAGCCTGAAAAAAATCCTGCAACAGTCGTTTGCTTTCCTCTCGCATGACGCCGCCGAGTACCGTTGCCTGATGATTCAATCGGGAATCCTCAGTCAGCTGATACAACGAATGGCAGGCCCCGGCCTTGGGATCTGTCGTGCCATAGATCACGGTGGGAAGCCGGGCCTGTACGATCGCTCCGGCACACATCGGGCATGGTTCGAGTGTGACGTAGAGCACACAATCGATCAGCCGCCATGATCCAAGAGTCTCAGCTGCCTGCGTGATGGCAATCATCTCGGCGTGTGCGGTTGGATCATTCAGTGCCTCACGCTGATTGTATCCTTCACCAATCACCCGCTCCTCATGTACGATCACCGCCCCCACCGGGACCTCGTTTTCCTCATAGGCACGCTGAGCCAGATCGAGCGCACGACGCATCCACTGCTCGTGAGGTTGCAACAGGTTGTGGAGAGAGTCGATCATAACCATTCAAATGCGAATCGCGTTCGCATTCAACATATCGATCCACTCGATGACTCACTACCCTGCGAGGACACATGTTTCGCGACGAAGCACAACTTGACGAAATGCTGAGCGACCCGACCGAGGCAGCCGTTGACTCGATGCGCCGTTTGCACGGGGACGTGATGATTCTCGGCGTCGGTGGCAAGATGGGTCCGTCTCTGGCACGCATGCTCAGGAAAGCCACGCGCATGGCGGGTGTCGACCGACGCATCATGGCCGTCAGCCGCTTCTCAAAAACAGCGTTGCCGGAGCGACTGCGAGAAGACGACATCGAACCCATCGCGGGCGATCTAGGAGATGAACAATTCATGGCCGGGCTTCCCGATGCTGCGAATGTCATCTTCATGGCAGGGATGAAGTTCGGCACTGGAGATAACCCAGCGACCACCTGGGCCATGAACACCTACGTCCCTGCACTCATCTGCAGGCGTTTTCGATCAAGCCGCATACTGTCCTTCTCGACGGGCAACGTCTATCCGCTGGTGCCTGTGGACAGCGGCGGCTCGGTCGAGACCGACACTCCCGGCCCCATTGGCGAGTATGCGATGTCGGCTCTCGGCAGAGAGCGAACATTCGAATACTTCTGTCGCCGTGATGAGATCCCGACGACAATCGTTCGGTTGAATTATGCCGTCGAGATGCGATACGGAGTCCTCGTCGATCTGGCTCAGCAGGTACTCGCTGAAAAAACCATCGATCTCTCGATGGGGTATGCGAACGTGATCTGGCAGGGAGATGCGAACGCGATGGCGATCGCCGCGATGGCCGACGCAGCCGTCCCTCCCCATGTCGTCAACAACGCTGGCCCGGAACTGGTCGACGTCCGTGCAACTTGCGAACGGTTTGGAGAGCTATTCGACAAGCCCGTCCAATTCACCGGCGAACCCGCCCAGACCGCCCTGCTCAACAACGGCAGCAAAGGACACGAACGCTATGGGAGACCACGCATCACGCTGGACATTCTAATCGAGTGGACCGCAGACTGGATCAAACACGGCGGCCCCACCCACGGCAAACCAACTCACTTCCAGGCACGCGACGGCAAGTTCTAACACATCGCGCTATCCGTTTCGTCCATTGCGTTGTTAGCTAAAGGACGACGTCATCTCATCATCCCCACATAGCGGCGTCCTGCAGAGCATCGCAGATCGCCCGCTCGTAGCTGCCGGAGGCTTCGAGCACGAATCCGGCCGACAGCTGAACCAACATGCGTTTGATTAGTCAGCGATGACTGGCGAGCGTGTTTTTGAATCCGCCGAGAAACTTGTCGGGCGCTGCCAGATGCAGCGTGCATTGGGAAACGTCGATACCGAGGTAAATTTGAGTTGTCTTCATGGACCCCATGCCTAGCGGAAGTGAGTGCAGACGTTGTGTCGTGCCCAGTCGCCTCTTCCCTTCTCTGAGCCGCCCTCCTCAGGGCCCAACCATCATAAAATCAGCCCGCCCCCAACCAGACTCGACCAACTCACAGGACGGAAATCCAGTGAGTGTGGTTTACGGCTACTCATATTTTCCCTCCATTTCAATGTCGGTCTCGATTCCCGCCTCCGTTGGAATGACGACGTCGAGACCTGCTCCGACTTTGTCGACTCTCATTCAGCCTCCCATCCAACCGGGCTTAGCTGAGCAATTGCTTTTCCAATTGGCACGCACAAACGTGCCTTTGGCGGGAATTGTGAGTCGGTTGTCGAAGCAATCGGATTTCGACACAATCGTCGTCTTGAATCGATTTGTAACCCCATTTCCGCCGACCACATGACGAATAACATTGAGGCCGATTTTCGGCAGGTTCACGATACGGGTGTCACAACCCGGTTTCTTCCCGGATGCAGCATCGAGGTCATCGGAGACTTCTGCCCCGGCAAGCCCCCCGAACATGTGCTGTTCGATTTCGACGGGACGCTGAGTCTCGTCCGCGAGGGCTGGCCGGAAATCATGATCCCGATGATGGTCGAGTACCTGCAGGAGACCGGGACCGATGAAGATCCGAAAGCACTCTATGATGTCTGTTCCAAGTTCGTCATGGAATTGACGGGCAAGCAGACGATCTATCAGATGTTTCGTCTGGCCGCGGAGATCAAACAGCGGGGGGGCACTCCCCTCGATCCGTTGGAATACAAGGACGACTATCACAACCGACTGATGCAGCGCATCGAATCCCGCAGGGAACGTCTCCGCACCGGTGAAGCACATCCTTCGGAGATGGTCGTGCCGGGGAGTATCGAACTGCTCGAACTCCTGCAAAAACGAGACGTGCCGGTCTATCTAGCGAGCGGGACCGACGAGCAGTATGTCCGCGAGGAAGTCGAGTTGCTGCAACTCGATAAATTCTTCGGCAGGCATGTGTACGGCGCTCAGGATGACTACAAGTCATTCTCGAAGGCCCAGGTGATCGAACGCATCCTCCGGGAGAACGAGGTCGACGGATCATCCTTGCTGGGCTTCGGCGACGGTTACGTTGAGATTCAGAACATCTACGATGTCGGCGGCACCGCGATCGCTGTGGCCAGTGACGAGGCCAATCGAGACGGACGTCCTGATCCGTGGAAGCGAGAACGTTTGATCGGGGCGGGTGCCCACGCTGTCGTGCCGGACTACGCGGAAGCCGAGCGTCTGATCGAGTGGATCTGGACCGGGAAGGAGTAGCCCCATGCCTTACCCTCAACTGGACCGGTTCGCTGTCCGCATGGAGCCGCTGAAGGCTCGCAAGAACAAGAAGACCATTGAGTTCGATCACGTCTCGGTCGACTCGCCGATGCCTCAACTCACGGACGGGGCACATCGCCTCCTGGAACAGACAGCTGAACGAATTCGTGAGGCTCGCGCCAACTCACGACCGGTGATGGTCGCCTTCGGTGCCCATTCGATCAAGAATGGACTGGGGCCCGTTTTCCTGCGTCTGATCGAGCGAGGCTGGTTCACTCATCTGGCGACGAACGGGGCGGGCGTTATTCACGACTGGGAGTTTGCCTACCAGGGGCAAAGCTGCGAAGACGTCCAAGCCATGGTGGCCGAAGGCCGTTTCGGCAACTGGCAGGACACGGGCTTCAACATCAATCTCGCACTCAACGTCGGAGCCTACGAAGGCAAAGGATACGGCGAATCGGTCGGTGCGATGATCGAGAATGAGGGACTCGACATCCCCTCTGCTGACGAGTTGCAGACAGTCATTCGAGACAGCCTCGCTGACGATCCCCTGAAAGCAGCGGCAGCCGCCGATTTGTTGTACATCGTACGCGCCTTCGACCTCCCCCCCGGACGACGTGAGATTCCTCATCCCTGGAAGCAGTACAGCATTCAGGCGGGGGCGTATCGTCTGGGCGTGCCTTTCACCAGCCATCCGATGATCGGCCACGACATCATTTACAATCATCCGATGAACCACTGTGCTTCACTGGGCCGGGCCGCTCAGCGTGACTTCCTGACGTATGCGGAAAGTGTCAGCCGCATTGATGGAGGCGTCTACCTCTCCATCGGCTCTGCGGTCATGAGTCCGATGGTCTTCGAGAAGTCTCTGTCGTTGTCGCAGAACCTCGCAATCCAGCAGGGCGAGCACATCGATGGCCACTACATCCTGGTGAGTGACCTTGCGGAATCGACCTGGGACTGGAGCCACGGAGAGCCGCCGGAGGACAACCCCGCTTATTACCTCCGCTTCAACAAGTCGTTCAACCGCATGGGCGGAACGATGCGATATCTGCAGGCGGACAATCGGGACCTCTTGCTCAGCCTCATGCATCTGCTCGGAGAAGACACGCCGTGAGAGATGCCCTGTTATCCGTGGGTCGACTGGAGGACATCGTCTCCCGGTTCGCATCGAGTCGCATTGCCGTGCTGGGGGATTTCTTTCTCGACAAGTACCTTGAAGTCGATCCCTCCCTGGAAGAGCCGAGCGTTGAGACGGGCAAGCCGGCCCATCAGGTGGCTGCGATTCGCTGTTATCCAGGAGCAGCCGGGACGGTTGTCTCGAACCTGTCTGCCCTGCAAACGGGTGAATTGCACGCGATCGGCTTCACCGGCGACGACGGCGAAGCGTACGAATTGCGCCGTGGGCTGAAGAACCTCCGCTGCTCGACCGATCATTTGCACACAGCCTCGGAGCGGTTCACGCCGACTTACCTGAAGCCTCGTGACATGACAGTTCCCGGCCTCGCCGGAGAGCACTCCCGGTATGACACCAAAAATCGACAACCGACACCGCAGGTGATCGAACGGGCAGTGATCGACTCGCTGACCCGATTGGTTGGTGAAGTGGATGCCGTCATCGTGATGGACCAGGTAGAAGCCCGTGACTGCGGCGCTGTGACGGGGGCCGTGCGAGATCGACTTGCGGAACTGGCTGTGGACCATCCCTCCGTCTTCTTCTGGGCTGACAGTCGTCGATACATTCACGAGTACAGGAACGTCATCATCAAGCCCAACGAATTCGAGGTTGTTGGCAACGAGTTTCCCCTTCCCGGCGAGACGGTCGATGACGAGGAACTCCGTGCAGCCGTGGGTGAGATGCGGTCTAGAATTGCAGCACCGCTGTTCATCACACGCGGTGCGGATGGCATGTTCGTCAGCGACCCGGAATGGACCGCAGTCCCCGGCGTGCAAGTGACGGGCGACATCGACACGACCGGTGCGGGCGACAGCGCGACCGCAGGATGTGTGCTGGCCCTTTGTGCGGGAGCTTCATTCGTCGAGGCCGCTGTGATCGGCAATCTGGTCGCCTCGATCACGATTCAACAGCTCTCAACCACCGGGACTGCAAGCCCGGATGAACTTCTCCCCCGGCTGAAGATGTGGCATGGACAAGGCTGAAGCTCGGTCGACTGAGCTTCTACCTGCGACTCAATGCTCCAAGAGAGACGGCACCGTGCACGACCACTTCCTCGCCGAGTTGTGGACTGGTCAACTGGCAGGCATCTGCGAGGGGTGGGAAGACATACCGACCGACGGCTTCTCGAACCGGATTGAGGAACAATTCTTCCCCCATCAGGGAGACGCCGCCGCCGATGACGACCACTTCCGGAGCGACCAGGGCAATCATTTGAGCGACGGCCCATCCGAGCGCGTCGGTCCCGGTTCGAATGATCGCACGGGCTCCCTGATTCCCCGCAGCGGCAGCCTTCCCGACCATCAGGGTCGTCAACGAGGCAACATCGCCACCACATCGCTCCAGCAGGTCAGCACGATCCGCATCAACGAGTGACGGACGACCGTGAGGCATCAATCGGTCTTGAATTCGTGTAGGCGCATCCTGCAATGCCGCTCGCGCCGTTGCGGCGATGCCCCACCCACTGGCGAGTGATTCGACCGTTGCGTGGGAATCATCGGCCGGCAAGCCGGGACGCAGATGCCCGATCTCCGCGACAGCCGGTCGATCGGTTCCATGGACATGCCCATCGATGACAAGCCCGCCTCCGACTCCTGTTCCGACTGTGATGTAAAACACAGTTCGATGTCCTTGCCCGGCACCGTAGCGAGCCTCCGCCAAGGCTGCACAATCGCAGTCGTTGCCCAGGACCGCTGGCAGTTCCAGCGTTTCCTGAACCCAGTCGACGAGCGGACAATCGGTCCAGCCTTCGATCTGATGACTCGTGATGACGCGGCCTGTTGCTCCATCAACAGGCCCGCCAAATCCAAAGCCGACACGTTCGATGTTGAACCGATTGCTGAGATTCCGCGCCGATGCCTCAATCTGCCGGAGGATGCCCTGGGCTCCCTCCTTCGGAATCACGTCGTAACGTTCGAAGGCTTCAAAGTGCGCGCGGGCACCATCGCCGACACCCAGTTGCAGCTTTGTTCCACCGATTTCGATGCCGAGAAACATGGGGACCCGTCTCAAGCTGCGTAGCGGCCTTCGCTGTTAATGCGGGCGAACACGTCGTTCAAAACCCAGTGGAACAGGCAGAGGTGGATGCTCTCAACCATCCCCATGTCATCCAGAGGCACGTGCAGTCCGTCTTGAGCCATCTCCTTCAGCTTGCCACCGCTATAGCCAGTCAGGCCGAACGTCTTCAGTCCGTGGCGGTTGGCCCAGTCGACTGCATTGAGGACGTTGGGGCTATTCCCGGAACCACTAATCGCCAGAAGCACATCACCCTTCTGACCGTAGTTCATCAGTTGCTGGACGAAGATCTGGTCGTAGGCCACGTCATTCCCGACCGCCATCAGCCAGCCTGCGTTGTCGGTCAGGCTGAGAACTTTGAGCCGTTTCTTGCTTTCGTCCTTCAGGTCCGACTCATGCAGGGTGCTTTTCCCGAGGTCTTCCGCCATGTGACTGGCCGTCGTACCCGATCCCCCGTTGCCGATGATGTACACAAAATTGCCCGTCTCCCAGGCGCTGTAGATCGCATCCGCCCAGCGTTCCATTTCCGCTCGATCGATCTGATCCAACTCCTCATGCAACCGACTCATGTACGAATTCGTGTCCAGCGTAGCGCCTAGCATCTCTTTTCCTTTTGTGGTTTTGGTGCTGACCGAAAGCAACATCGCGCCGTCGTCAGCAAGTCTTGTGATCTCTGATTGTCGCCGATGATTCTATCACGAATCAAGCAAAGTGACACAGCACGAAGCGTGTCGTTTCGTCGTCCCTCTCCCTCAAGGGGAGAGGGGATTCATTGACCGCTTTCTCTGGTGTCTGATTCAGCAGGCTTCATCTGGAGAGCCGGACCACGCTGGTCTCGAACTTGTCTCCATCGAGGCGAATGAGGCGGAAGCCGGGGGGAATTGTGTCGCAGACCAGTTCATCCTGATACGGCAGAAACTGCACGCCTGTGGACGGGGTGGTCAGGATCTGCACGTCATCCAGAACGGTCGAAGACTCCTGATGGACGTGACCGGTGCAAATCACTCGGACCTGTTTGAAGGAACGGATCACGTCCATCAAATCAGTCGAATTGATCAATCCAATGGCGTCGAGCCAAGGCGACTGGACGAGCACCGGTGGGTGATGAACAAACACCAATGTTGGTTGAGACGCATGTGTCGACAACTCCGCAGCCAGCCAGTCAAGTTGAGATGGATCAACGTGTCCATGAACCTCGCCATCGAGATGCGAGTCGAGGCCGATCAACCTCCAGCCGGCGGATTCCACCGAGAACGTGATGAACTCGCCGTCGGCCGGGACAAGTTCCGGAAAAACCTTGCGGATTGACGCCCGATCATCGTGGTTGCCGGGAATCAACCGACAGCGAGGGAGCCAGTCTCCCAGCTGTTCCCGCAGAATTTCGTAAGTCACCAGTTGTTCGTCGTGGGCCAAATCCCCGGAGAGGACAACAAAATCAAACTCGTTGCCTCCCTGCAGAGATCGCTCTCTCGCGAGGTTCAGCACTTCCACGAATGTATCGCGAGTCTTCACCCCCTTCAGGACCGCATCCGGGTCAGCCATCAAATGCAGATCGCTGAGTTGCAGAATCACGGAGGATGTCGACTTCATTCCCTACTAACCTTTCAAACACGGTTCCGGGTCAGTGACTGCCACTGACTTCGACCGTGACTCCCTGATTGCGTGGGGCGACGACCTCGACGCTGAGCCCTTCCGTAGCATCTGTTTTCACCGTCCGGATGTGCGATGCGAGGGAATTGGCTTGCCCCTCATTTTCGGCGAAGACGAATACCGTTGGGCCCCAGGAGGTTTGTCCGACTCCGATCACGCCCATTTGCCGAATGTTGTCGACGAGTCTGTCGGTCTCCGGGCTTCCAAAGGTGCCTCCCTGGATGCGGCTGAAGAACTCGCCGACACGTGAACCATACTCGAAGACCGCCTGGCTGAATCCGTCGAAGTCCCGTGCAGTCACCGCAGGGAGAAGTTCGGTCAGCACAAGCCGACTGAGTTCGTTCGTCAGCGACAATGGCATCGAACCAAGTTGGGCGAACGCCTGCTCTTCCTCGGCTCCCGAAAGACCATCGGGAGAGACCGGTGGCGTGATCAACAACACTCTCCACTCGTCCGGAACCGCGAGTCGGCAGGCCAGAGCGCCGATGTCGTCAATCTCTCGCTGCCCTGCATCGACGATCAATCCGCCAAACTCAAAACCGTAGAGTCCGACTGCTGATCGGAGTCCTCGCCCGACGCGTCGTGCCAGCGTCGCGACAGGCACATCAGTCTCACCTGCCAACTCCGCCAGCCCGCGTGCAACGGCCAATCCTAACTGAGTTCCTGAGCCAAATCCCGCGTGTGAAGGGACGACCCTCTCGACGTGAATCCGACATCCCATGTCGTCTAAAGGCAGCTGACTCTCTCGAATCCGCGAAACGAACTGTTTCACACGACGCGATCCCTCTGGATCGCCTGTGACCTGAACCGTGTCGTTGGCGGAGAGAGTGAGCCGAACTCCCGGCGAATCCACCATCAGGCCGACACCACCAAAGTGACGTCCATTGGCAGGTCGATACGACAGCGGGCCGAAGTGGACACGGGCACCGGTGGTGATGGTAACGTGACGAGACATCATGGTGTGATGTTACCGATCAACCGTCCGCTCAGCCACGTACTCGCTCAGCAAAGCGAAGGCTTCACGTTCTTGAGGGCCGGCCGTTTTTTCGATCGGAACCGACAGCCGCTCAAACTCTGCCCGGATCTCGTCTGCTGGAATGAGATGCACACGTGTCGCGAGAATGGCCGCTTCGATCACCGCATGCTTGGCACGATTGAAGCCGAAGAAGTCTCGCAGCCGTCCCGCATGAACAACTTTGCATTCGATCCGGGTTCGCTCCTCATGATCGTCCAATGACGTCACCTTGAACTCATACCAGCGACAGGCGGTTTTGAGCACAACCCCATTGATTCTCTCAGCCGGTTGCGTCTCCGGAACGTCATTGAGTTTGCCAATGGCTGCACGTGCCAGCAGGAGGACATCGTCCGTGACGTGCAGGACACCGACGTTTGTTTGCTTGAGATTTTGATAAGTCGTCGACGTCTGAAAGGGGCGCAACACGAACGTCTGCATGGTCACATCCACGATCGGCCCCATCGGCGCCACGTTGATGATGCCTTCCGTGTTTTGTGTGGTGACGATGCCTTCGAGAATCATGGAAAGTGACAATCATTGGGAGATGGAATTCACGCAAAGTCGCGGAGGCGCCAAGATACACAGAGGAACATGAAGGTTATCTCCCCGTGTGCGGAGTTGTGTGCGTCTTTGCGCTTTGGCGGCATTGCGTCAAAAGACATACCAGGATTTGAGGATGCTCCTGATGTTGTCATGTCTTACCTTGAGCGACCGATCGAACAGCGAACGTCAACAATGTGAGCAGGACCACTGCGGCACCGATCGAACCGGCGTTGAGCCAGCCGGACTGCGAGTGCCACAGGATCGCGTATCCCAGACAGCCCGGGAGGAGTGCGTAGTACACAAACACGGGCAGCGTCTTGCGGATGACGGCTCCCTCCTGCCCCACGAGACCTACGACGGCTGACGCGGCCACGACGTTGTGGACGCAGATGGTGTTCCCCGCTGCCCCTCCGACGGCCTGGAGGGCAACGACCCAGCCGGGATCGACCCCGATGCGTTCCCCGACAGAGAATTGAAACAGAGAGAAGGTCATGTTGCTGACCGTGTTGCTCCCCGCCACAAAGGCTCCGAGTCCCCCGATGAATGTCGCGAAGAAGGGCCAAGCAGGTCCAACGGCGGAGGCGACCGCATCAGCGAGCACGAACGGCATCTTTTCATAACCTGCCGCTCCGCCTGAGGAGTTGATGAAGACCTGAGCCATCGGCACCGTGAAGATCAGCGCGACTGAAGCACGGATCATGGTGCGAGCGGAATCCGTCCAGGCGCGCGAGAATGAGTCGAAGCGCATGCCGTGCAGAACAAATGTCAG
The DNA here is from genome assembly GCA_020426325.1 of Planctomycetaceae bacterium. Classification (GTDB taxonomy): domain Bacteria; phylum Planctomycetota; class Planctomycetia; order Planctomycetales; family Planctomycetaceae; genus JAHBXU01. Next base: position 104,487 of record JAGQQG010000005.1, read on the forward strand.
CAGGGCAGCCACAATGAAGATTGAGCCGGGCACATACAACGGTTGCTCGGGACTGCTGAGATCGGTTCCCAACAGGTTGTTGAGAGGGATTGTCACCGCTGGCGCGCGCAGCAGGGCCTTGATTCCGAGAGAGTCGACCCGAGTGAGCACGAGCAGAGCAGCCACAATCACATACGGACTCCAGGCACGGAACAGACTCATGTGATTCGTCGACTCGGAATCCAGAGTGATCTCAACCACTCCCGTCCACTCGCGATTCCAGCTGACTTGTGGTGCAAAATCCCATGTGTCATTGCGTGAAGGGACAAGCCAGCCGGCTTTCGCGACTGGAACAACGATTGCCAGTCCGATCAAGCCTCCGAGGATCGAGGGGAACTCGGGACCGAGCGTCCATGCGAGAAGCACGTAGGGGAATGTCATGGCACAAGCTGCGAACAGGGCAAACCGCCAGACTCGCAATCCGTCCGCAAATGACTTGTTCGGCCCGAAGAACCGTGTCATCAGACTCACGACGAAGAGTGGAATCAATGTCCCCGTGACGGCGTGTAAGAGTGCGACCCGCAGGCCGAGCATCTTGAGGAAGACAGGGGCGAGCGTCCCTTCGGGCGTTATCATGCCAAGCGAGGCCGCGTACTCCAGGACCGCAGCATCACCCGTCAGGCCGTCTCTCACCCCAACGAGGATGGGCGTTCCCAGTGCACCGAAGGAGACGGGCGTGCTCTGGATGATCATCCCCGCGACGACCGCTGCCATTGCCGGGAATCCGAGACCGACCAACAAAGGCACCGCGACGGCTGCTGGTGTGCCGAACCCGGCAGAGCCTTCAATGAACGATCCGAACAGCCAGGCGATGATGATCACCTGCACGCGTCGGTCGGGGGAAACGTCGGTGAAACCCTGCCGAATGACACGGAGTGCGCCGCTCTCTTTGAGTGTGTTTAAGAGAAGAATCGCCCCGAAGATGATGTACAGCAGCCGGACCGCCACGATCAGTCCCTTGAGTGACGCCGCTGCGACTTGCACAGCGGGGATCTGCCAGACGAAGAGCGCCAGCGCGGCCGCAGTCAGATAGGACAACGGCATGGCGCGACTCGCCGGCCAGCGCAGGCCGACCAGAAACACGGCCACTACAACGATCGGCAACGTCGCCAGGAGCGCAAGGACGATGGGAGTCATGCGGCCATCGTAACGTTTTGTCACACATTTGAAATGTGTGGCTAAGAGGTCTTACGGCCGATGCCTTCGTAGACGGCTGCCTCTGTGACGACCTTGTCCATGAAGACATCATGCGACTGCATGGGAATCTCGTCGAACATTTGACACTCAAACGCCAGCGCGACGAGAGGCGTGTCCGGGCGGGCGTGTTCGAGGAGTTTGTCATAATACCCCTTGCCATGCCCTGTCCGTCCGCCTCGACGGTCGAACCCGACCCCCGGCACCATAATGAGGTCAAGCTCCTCGGGTGCGACATGCTTGGCGGGATCAGCTTTGAGTTCGGGCTTGGGTTCGAGGATGCGGTACATCCCGATTTCGAGTTCGTCCATCGATTCCAGATGGAACAGTTCCAATTCGCCGTCGTCGTTGCACCAGGGGATGATGATTCGCTTGCCACTCTCCAGAGCTGCCGGCAGATCGTGTCTCGTCCGCACCTCCGCCCGGACGTCAACGTAATACATCACAGTCGAGGCTGACTGATACTCCGGCAACGCGACGAAACGGGCGACAATCTCCCGGCTGATCTCGTCCTTGTTCTCCTGTGCACGGCGGGCGGCGTGGGCCGTCTCGCGGATCTGCTGCTTTCGATCAGCGTCGCTCATGACATCCTGCTCACACATAAAAATGACAGTCTCTTTTCAGGGGTTGATGGCTCGTTTACATTCATTTCGTTGACGACGGTGCTGATTCCTGGGGAATACGACTACAATTATCCCAAGGATGTGGTTGGCAATCATTACGACTCGAGGAGCCCAACGATGGCTGGATTTGCGAACAAGTGTCCCAAATGCCGCACGGCCATCAAGATTCGCAGTGCGGAGATGGACGGCAAAAAAGCCCGTTGTCCGAAATGCTCGACCGTGTTTCGTATCAAAGCTCCTCCGCGAGCGAAAGCCACAGCCTCACCGAAACCGGATTCTGAGGAGTTCTCATTCTTCGGACGTCTGACCGATGAGGATCTCGCTGAACGGCAATCGACAGGTGAAAGTTCTGACGAATTGGGTGAATTCGAAGGCGATGACGAGCTTGAAGCCTCTGACAGCAAGTCCCGCAAACGCTCCAAAGCGAAAGAAGACCGAGAACCAGAAAAGAAAATGAACACCGACCTGCTGGTCGGGGGACTGGTCATCGGAATCGGAATGGTCGTGTTCGCCATCTTGGGTTTGATCGGCTGGCAGTATGCTCCGGAGATTATCGCCAGCGGGACTTCCTCTCTTGCATGGATGCCCAACGACACAGAAACCATCTGGGAAGTGCGTCCCGAACCATTGTGGACTTCTCGGGCCATGGAAGGCCTCACCAAGACCAGAGGCGGAGCAGCACTCAAGAAGACTCTGGATGCGTTGTTGAATCCGATCAAATTCGCTGACATCGACCACGTCGTGATCGGAATCCCGCCGAGCAGCAGCGAACACCCGGAACCGGTGATTGTTCTGTACGCCATGACCAATTTCGATGTCACGTCCATCAAAGCTGCAAGACCCAGCTTCGTCGAAACGACACATAACAACGAGACATACTATCTCGATGCGGCCCAAAGCCGGGCGGCTTATTTCCCCGATTCTGCAGTGCTGGTTTACGCGACCGAAGCACACATCCAGTCAATGATCGAATCGGGTGGCGTGAGCGCAGCAGCCAGCAACTTTTCTCTCCCGAGCCTCAAGTCCGCCTTATATGCGACGAAAGCCCCGGACGGTTTTGGGCATCCGGTCATCGACTATCTGACCGGGCACCCATTGAATTCGAGACCCGATTCACGGGGACTCTCAGCGATGGTGGTGAATGTTGACGCCGGATTTGATTTCTTCGTCGATGTGGAAATGAGTTATGAAAACTCCGAACGTGCCACAGAGGTCGCAGAGCAAATGAATACGGATGTGCAAGACCTCATCGCTCAAATGGACACAGAACGAGAGGAACGCCTGTTGAACGATTACCCCTTCAAGATGGACGCCGGTGGTTCCCGGCGATTCTTCACACGTCAGCAGGATGCATTGAAGTCATTCGAGGCCTCTTCGTCGGGTTCAGAAGTGTATGCCGATTTTACAGCGTCGAACTTCTTCCCGGAATTTGCATTCACCGACTTGGAAGCGTATGAGTTCCAGGATGTCATCGGTTTTGACCTGGGTGCTGAGAATCCATTTGACAAACTCGACGCCGCAGCCCCAGCGAATCCGGTCGAAGGTGTTGTCCCTTGAACGATTGCCTGCGAATGTTTCGTGCCATTACGCCAATTCGCGATCACTGAAGCAATCGTTCGTCCTGCCTGCAATGAACAAAAAACGGGACCGGCTCGTCCTGAGCACGGTCCCGTTTCGGGTAGTCGGGTTGTTGAGGTGACTGACTTCCCCTCAATCTTCGCTCAAACAACCAATCTCAGTTGCAGCACGGGTTGCAGCAAGGATCACAGCAAGGAACCTGGCGGCAGACCACTTTCGGCACGCAACGGGTCTTCTTGACGGTCACGCAGCGCGGCACACACTTGGTCTTGGTGACGTAGTGGGTGTAGCACTCCTGACGCGGCACACAGTACGGAACCTTACGAGTGCGGCATTCCTTGACATAGCTGCATGTCGTGTAAGGAATCTGCTTCGTACGGGTCTCGCAGGTGTAATTGCAGACCGTGTAAGGAATCTTTTTGGTGATGCACTCACACGTCCAGCTGCAGGTCGTGTACGGCACCTTCTTGGTGCAGCACTCGCGAACCATCGTGCAGGTGCGGTAAGGAACCTTGCGGTGCTTGGTCTCACACGTCCAGCTGCAGGTCGTGTAAGGAATCTGCTTCGTCACGGTGTAAGGAACCTGACGGCAGACCGTGTACGGCACCTGCTTGGTGCAGCACTCCGGAACCATACGGGTGCAGGTGACTTCCTTCTTGACACACTTCGGGCAGCAGACCTTGCAGCAGACTGTCTGCGGACAACCCTGGCAGCGAACCTTATGGCAGCGACCCGGGATGTACTCACAGCAGCAGGTGTTGCGGTTATAACGATAACGGCCAGGACCCTGGACGTGCTTGATCACAACCGGACCGGGAACGGTTCGCGTCACCGTCTTGTACTCATTGACGATTTCGTCAACATAGTGAGTCTCGGTCACCGGCTTGCAGACCGTGTAATTGACCGTGCGGTAGCAGGTCTGGGTCTCAGTCTTGTACTGTGTGCAGCAGACTTGCTTGTAGCAGGTGTTGTAGACCGGCTTGCGGACGGTGTAGCACACGTCACGGTAGCAGGTGTTGTAGACCGGCTTGCAGACGGTGTAGCACACGTCACGGTAGCAGGTGTTGTAGACCGGCTTACGGACGTTGCAGGTGACCGTGCGGTAGCAGGTCTGGTAATGCGGAACGCGAACCTGATAGCAGCACTGCTTGTAGCAGGTGTTGTAGACAGGCTTGCAGACCGTGTAAGGGACGTCCTTGTAGCAGGTGTCGTAGACCGTGCGCTGGCAGGTGACGGGCACCTTCTCAACGCAGTGATCGTAGACGGTCATGGTGTCGCAGTATTCTTCCTGGCACCAGACAACATCTTTGACGGTTTTGTAAGACGTGCAGCATGCTTTCGCATTGCAGTAATCGCCGCACGGGGCGCAGGCTGGTGTCGGACAACAGCGGTAGCGGCGAGCGCCGCACATTCCCGCATCTGATTCGTTCGTTCCAAACCCGGCGACAACCAGCAGTGCCGCCAGGGCGGAGCCCCACATCTTGTGTTTCATGGCGTCAGTCTCTCTCTTTATTCAACAACCCTGGGATTCGAAGTGATCTGCCGAAGTTGTCGTCATCAGCATCTCTCAAGCGTCGTTGCCGATCGTCCTCAAGGACTTCTGATCTGGCCGACAGCAAAGTGGATGACGGGAACTTCGTGATCGTCTCTTCTTTCGTCGACTCCCTGACCCGAATTGCTTCAGCAACATGGGCACTCTTCGTGGCTTGCCTCACTTTCCATAGTGCTGAACCCCGGACGACCGACACCACTGACAAATCCCTTACAGGGAAACTCGCTCAAGACTGACAGTTGACGAAAGTGGCGCATGCCGGTGGTGAAATCGGGGAATCCCGCATCATGCATCGACGCCTCATAACCCGGCTCTGAATCACGAGTGCGAGAATCCACACCAAACGCTCGCCGCCGAAGGCTGCTGGTGGTAAGGTGACCCCCATCGTCAAACTCAACGTGATTTAGCGAAAATACCACCTTTGCTGATCCTGCCATTTTCCGGGTCCCCATGATCGCAGCCTGTTCCTTACACGGTTCACTGGCAAACAAAGGGGGATTCATGGAACCTGTGACTCGACCTTCCGGAGAACCGGCAGGCTCAACATGACCTCGTAAAGCATCGATGGGAGATACTGAATGAAGTACGCGATCTGTCAGGAATTATTTGTCGACTGGGACTGGGAGCGACAGTGTCGGTTCATTGCAGAAACCGGATACACGGGGATCGAGATCGCTCCCTTTACGTTGGCGTCCCGCCCTTCAGACATCTCCGCTGACCAGCGCGCTCACTTGAAATCTGTGGCGACAGATCATGGTCTTGAGATCATCGGTCTGCACTGGTTGCTGGCGAAGACGGAAGGATTGCATCTCACGACCTCCGATCTTGGCACGCGCGAACGAACGATTGCATACCTCAATGACTTGACCGACCTGTGTGGTGACCTCGGTGGAACTGTGATGGTGTTCGGATCACCTCAACAGCGAAACCTTGAAGAAGGTGTTTCACTCGAACAGGCCTTCGACAATGCAACGACACTCTTCCAGAAATGTTTGCCCCGGTTCGAAGAGCGCGGCGTCACACTTTGCATGGAACCATTGACGACCAAAGAGACAAATTTCTGCAACACCTGTGCTGATGCAAAAAAAATCATAGAAAAAATTGGACACCCGAATTTTCGTTTGCATCAGGATGTCAAAGCCATGTTGAGTGAGGAGTCATCGATTCCGGAACTCATTGTTGAGTTCGCTGACATCACGAAACACTTTCATGCAAACGACAGCAACCTGCTTGGCCCCGGGATGGGTGAGACGGATTTCATTCCCATCTTCGATGCATTGAAGCGGACGAACTACGATGGTTGGGTCTCGGTCGAAGTCTTCGACTACTCACCGGGCGCTGAAGAAATTGCAGAAAAAAGCCTGAAAAACATGCAAAGTGCATGGCAGGCAGTCTGCACGTAAACATGTCCGATAACATCGCTCACGTTCAATACTCACCCGTGCATTCACGTTGATGATGTCCGCAGGTGGAACCGATGAGTGATCAGTGTGAACACTGTCAGCAACAAGTTGTGATCGTCAGGATCATCGATGACATGTTAAGTGTCCCTGCATCATGCCTCCGGGCCTCACGATCTATCGTGGATAAGGCATCGTCGCTTGATGTGGTTGGAGCGTGTGCAGTGCTGTTTCTGTCAAGAATTGGCTTGCACGGATAGAACATTTCTCTACCATGTCGCACAACTAGATGTCACTGCTTGTGATGAGATTATTTGACTCAAACAGAAGACGAGTTGTTGATCACATCGAATGCAAGAAGTGGCAAACGGCTCACCATGGTTGGCGAGCCGGAATGGAATCGTTTCATGTGAGTGTACTTCGCCCATCTCAATTGAGCCCGGTACCAGCGGCGAAACATTCACGTAGTAGCTCTCGGAAGGAGGAGTTACCGTGGCAAAAAAGAAAGCGACAAAGAAGAAGACTGCTAAGAAGGCCGTGAAGAAGGCCGCTGTGAAGAAGGCAGTCAAGAAGAAGGCCGCAAAGAAGGCAGTGAAGAAGAAGGCTGCCAAGAAAGCCGCCAAGAAGAAGACCGCGAAAAAGAAGACCGCCAAGAAGAAGTAACCCTTCTGCGGTTAAAGCGAGATTCATCAAACAGAGGAGTGGTCAGACTACTGACCACTCCTCTTCTCATTTGAACCACCGCTCATTCAGAAGATGCATCTGTTTTGCCGAGTCTCATTCATCCCCAATCTTGACGTCCATTGAGGCACAACTGGATCACACTTGGTCTCGTATCAGGGCGTTCATGCTGTTCGACCTGTCGAACTCAGATCCTCCGCTATGATCTGAACCATGTTTGGTCGCACCGCAGAAGAGTCTACTCCACACATGGCAACTGCTTTGAAGCCGATTGCCATCAGCATCGGTACGAAGATGGCTCTCACGATGAACGGCGCATCCCCCGGTTGGCGTTCATGACAAATGTCTGATTCTCCAGTTGCGTGGAACGTGCTGAGGCTCGTCGGTTGATTTACTCGGTATATGTCTTCATTCCCCGAATTGCACCTGCGGTGATGGTTTCCCCGAGCGTCTCACCGTAGAAGCTCACGCTGGCTTCGTAGCGGCCCGTGCGATAGGCCTCTGCGGTCAGGATGTAACTGATCCATTCGTTGGCGAGGCCGCCGATGACCGGGTGTGCGATCCCGGTCATCTCCTTCGCTTTGGCCTTCAGATTGAGACCCAGTTCGGCTGACATCTCGCCGGGGATGCCGATGATCAGTAGGTCCCCCAGTCGCACGGACCCGCTCGTTGTCTGCGCCGGCTGCATCCTGGGAAGCAGTTCCGTGAGGATCTCCTCAGTAAGTCCGTACTCCGCACCGCCGGTCGACATGAAGTCCGGGTGCCAACTGGTCTCGGGCAGATCAATGTGTTGCAAGTGGAAGTCGAACGCGACATCACGACGAGTCTCGATGGCCTTCCACTCGCCGACTGTGAGCAGGCCAAGTTCGAGGCCATACTGGGCAGCACGTTCCCAGTTGCTGTCGCCTCCGGATGGACGGCCGATCGTGGTCTGGTCTCCCTGCGCTCCGTTGTTGTACATGACCGTCACCCCCTCACCAATTGCGGCCTCCATCGTCCGTTGCAGGGCGCCAGGCCAACCGCCGGAGAAGAGCATTTCCTTTTCGGACATCATCGTGGGATGAGCGCTGAAGTTGACGAGGACAGCAAGCGGTTTGCCGTCCAACCTGTCGATGCGAGTGATCGTGAGTTCGTCGTCGATGAGTGTGCTGTCCGCCCTGCGGTTGCGATTCCATCCGGGGATGTGACGACTGGCCGTACCGATCGTCACCGGCTGCAAGTCGTCCGCGGCACGACGGATCACGTCGACGAAATGATCAACAGTGAAGTCGTATAACTCCAGGTCATGGATGCCGATCTGCGGAATACCGAACGTGTTGTTGGGGTTGATGGCGTTCATCTCGATCGCAGCGTGCGAGTGACTCGGCAGGATGAGCACCTGCTCAGCGGTCCAGTCACTCCCCAGCCGTTTGAGAATCTCCGGCTTGACCGGCGGTGCAAGTCCCAACAGATCGCACGTCACAAGAGCAAACCTTCGATCGCCATCTGAGACCACGATTGCTTTCGCGAAGATGCGATCGTGCACTCCCTCAGCCGGCCGATTCATGCGTGCACCGTACCCTCCCAGCGGCGCTTTCATGCTAAGCGGCGGAGTCAGGTCAACCCGGGCGGTGCCAGCACTCAACTCAGTGGCGATCGCACGTGGCGCACTCGTCCAGAGAGCAACCATCAACAGAACCAGTGACAGGGAGAATCGTGACACAGCAGAACTCCAGGTGATGCAGGGTTGAGATGACGAGCGAGATCGGTCAACGTTGATAGTACAGCGTCCTCCCACGTCTGACGATCCTTTCGATCCAGACGACTTATCATTGTGGCACGACGCTCCGCCTCGTGAAGGCACTGCACGGAGTGCCGTACCACTCTCTGATATCCAATAAAGACACCCTCAATTGAATGTCTATGACTCCCTCTGCAATCTCTCGCCGTCACTGGTTACGCACAACGACCGCACTTGCTTTCTCATCGCTTGTCACCAAGGCCACTTCTTTTGCAGCAGACGAATCGGATTCGACCCGCCCGTTGCTTCGCCCCGTCCATGAGGACATCGTCTGTCGATGGACCGCGGCGCATCCAAGGCACGATCATCAGTTGATCTTTCCTCTCGACACTGAACGACTCCTGCTCGTGTGGTGTGAGTACTACGCGAATCGTCCATCACTGCTTGTGCGACAGCCAACGTCGAAAGCAAATCAGGCGAGTGATGAGATGCCGTGCCGGATCTCGGCGAAGGTGTCGACGGATCGCGGACGCACTTGGTCCGACTCGATGACGCTGCAGGAGAATCACTGGAAACACAATGTCAAACACCCGAATCTTGTGCGGCTGTCGAATTCAGAGATTCTGTTCAGTTATGTCGGCTGGGACTCGAACTCACAGAGAAACGTGTTCCTGAAACGCTCGACCGACAACGGCGAGACTTGGAGCGAACAGGTGCAGATCTCTGAGCCGGGCTGGTACTGCAATAATGCTGATCGAGCCCTGCGACTGTCGACCGGGCGGGTGTTGATCCCGGCACATGGCCCCTTCGCAGAGAAGTATGTTGGTGGGACGCCCTATCGCGGCGGCGACCTGCACTCGTTTGTGTTCTATTCCGATGACGGGTTTCAGACCTGGAGGCGGAGCAGCGACAGCATGACAGCTCACGGTCGCGGATGTCATGAGCCGTCGATCGTCGAACTCAACGACGGACGGTTGATGTGTTTCCTGAGGAACACCAATGAATGCCTTTACCGCTCTTACTCTGAGGACGGGGGCGATCACTGGTCGACACCGCATCCGACCAAACTCCCTTCGCCCGAGTCTCCCTCGTGTGTCAAACGCATCCCGTCGACCGGAAACCTGCTGTTGGTGTGGAATCACGTCGCATCCAAATCCAACTGGCCCCGCACGCCACTGACGGCAGCCATCTCAAGAGATGAAGGCCAAACATGGACTGACTTTCAAGACATCGACAACCGTCCGGACTTTGACGCTGCCTATCCGTCGGTCACTTTCCTCGGTGATGAGGTCCTGATTGCCTGTTACACCCGTCCAACGAGTTGGGCCCGTGACAGTGAGGTCACGCTGAAGGTGTTTCCCATTGCAGCACTCGACCCGTCCTGACGCCTGTCGCTCTTGGAGAGTTACGGCGATTGCGAGACCGTTAGCCGGAACTTTTGCTGAGAGTCGGACCGTTTTATCCCAAAACTCTTGTCATGAGCCAGCATTTCGGTATTCTATTGAGACAGAGTCTCAATTTCATTCTCGCCCTGTTGTCGCCTCGTTGAGGTTCCCACCCGTCATGGTCCCACTTTCTCAAATGTCCCGCGGTATCGCCGTCTGCCGTCAGGTCGAGGGGGACGGTACACACACTACGAGATTGAAGCGATTAGGCATTTGTGAAGGGCGGTCCCTTGAGGTCATGCAGGCAGGGGACCCGATGATTCTGCGAGTGATTGGAACGAGCATTGGTCTCTCCCGGCAACTGGCCAGTCTCGTGCTTGTTGAGACACCCGTCGCTCATCCTACACCCGCCCCTCACCCCGTCGTGCCTGCTCCTTTCACTAAGCCGCCTGCTGAACTCCTCGCCACCGCGAAGCAATGACCGCTTCTTCTGCATTGAATGTCTTGAGCCCAGCGGAGATGGCAGATGTTCCGGCGCTGGTGGTGGTCGTCGGAAATCCGAACACGGGTAAGACGAGTCTGTTCAATCGCCTGACTGGCATGCGGGCCAAGACGGCCAACTATCCCGGCATCACGGTCGATCTGCGTCGTGCCCTGCTCAAGCTTCCCGGCCGAGAGATCGAACTGGCTGACCTCCCAGGCCTGTACAGTCTCGACGCGCTCAGTCCGGAGGAACAGGTCGCAAGGTCTGTCCTGCTGGGAGAAGTCGAGAGTCTCGGGAAACCCGCAGCGGTGCTGCTTGTTGTCGATGCGACGCAGCTCGAACGAAATCTGTTTCTGACCAGTGAGGTTCTGGAACTCGACCTTCCCACGATCATTGCGCTCAACATGATCGATGCGGCTGATGAGGAAAACATCAAGGTCGAAGTCGAGCAGCTGGCTGCTGAGTTGGGATGTGTGGTCGTTCCCGTCAGTGCGAGGACGGGGAAGGGCATCGACGAATTGCGTGAGATGCTCGCCCGAGCAGTGAAGCGTGAGCTCCCCGTAACGGCTGAGCCGCATCAGTCATGTACGCTCGGATGTCGCGGATGCACCTTCTCAGCACGCTACGAATGGGCCGAGAGGGTCACTCAGAATACTGTCCAAAAACCGGTGAAGGACAATCAGGAGGCGTCGTTCCTGGATCGCTTGTTGACGA
>JAGQQG010000060.1 GCA_020426325.1 Planctomycetaceae bacterium
CAATTCACAACAGCCGACGCCCGCATCAAACTCAAATCACTCTACCCGAAAATCGTCGACTGACAGACCATTAGACGCCGTGCATGCAGTGTTGCGGCGTATCAACGCTCAGCTCGCTTGCACCGTACAGGCCGTAGGCTACAGGTAATCGGTCAAAGAACTGCCGCAGTTCTGTGTTCTGATGCGCATCGCGAAAAATGAACCGCTCGCCTCGATATTCGACTTCAAGGTCTAGCTGCTCAGTCGCCGCCAGGAGTTCATCCAGATAGCGGGCAGCGACGTTTGTTGTCGTGAGTGATCTGCCTGAAATCTCAGGCCACACCGACATTTTTGCGATTTGCACCGGCCCGGTCATCTGAAGAATCTCCGGGACGCCCGGGGATGCTTGGGGATTTACACTATCGTAGAAATAGCTCCTGTTGTGATATTGAAAGTGCACCTCCAATCGGCCCGGTCGTTCCTGCCCGAACGTGATAAACTGTCTGAGTTCCGCCATGTCGTACGCAGTCGGATTGGTAACAATTTGCCTCTCTTTGCCGATCGACCCGACAATTGTCACTTCGACCAGGTGATCGTCGACGTAACTGAATACCTTGACCCCTGAGGGCACCAGCAAACTGTTCCATCTGCCACGATCTGCGCGCAGGTTGCTCCACATGGTCAGCGAGTAACGATGTTTGATTCCCAGGTACGGGCAAAGTTCGTTCGCCAGAAACATGATGCCTGCTACGAACAGAATCATTTTTGTCCCACGCCCAAACGGTTGCTGGCACGACTGCGGCCTGTCTTTGGGGCCGCGTCGTTCTCCGCGGATGCTGCTGAGAATATCGGTGACGAGTAAGCCCGTTATGAGAAACAACGACGACAAAACAAGACCAATGTACAGCCCTGGATTGACGACCCGGGCTGCTTCAAACGGCCCCGGCATCCTGGCCACACCGATGACAGCGAGAGAAAAGGCGAGGACAACCAGTCCAATCGTCACGGTCCGGTTCCGAAGAACTACGGCTCGATCGCCTTGTCGCAGGAACGAAAAGGATAGGGCGATGAAGAGCCACGTAGTGCCCTGAGGACCACCTGTTCCCAGGTACGCAAACAATACAACCAGCATCAGGATGCCAACCCGCGGCATCAAGAGAAGAGCCAATGGGAGAGAAGCCTCGGCAGTCAGGCCAACCCATGGCGATCGGGGCAGAGAAAGTAGCGCCGTGATGCTCGGAAACAGGCCGAAGAAATCTTCTGGCCAAATCTTGGTGGACACGCACGAAACTTCGCTGTTGAGAAAATCGGCGTTTGTCTTGTGAATGACAATAAAGGTGAGACTCGCGAGAAGTATCCCCCTAAGAAACCAAACGAAACATCTCTCGAGATCCTTAGGGGTTGCAAGCAGCCGTCCCTGCGGACTCGAACTGGATACCGCAAGAACAGCCAGACATAACGGCACGAACACCAACAGGTGTCCTTCAGCCTGAAAGCTTGTTGGAGCTTGCAGACGCGACAGAAAGACGATTGTCTGCATGCCCGAAGCGAATATTAGTGCGCCAAGCCGGGGACCCAGGATCAAGAGTGCCAGTGCACCAGCCCAGCCATAAAGAAACACGTCATTGTCACCGACGTGTGCTTCTCCCACGTTTTGCAATGCTGTCGGCCAGCTTTCACCGATTGCGAGTTCCCTACAGATTTGTAGAACTTTTCCGCCGCCCATGGTGGGAGAAAGAACGGTATAGATCGCAAAGGATCGAATCACCAAGCTGGTGCGCCACATCCCCAGCGGGATGAGCAATGTTTTCAGACCATTAACAACATCCTGTTTCATCGGGGCTTTCGGATAAGTGACTTCTGCTCCCCGTTGCGAACGACTCAAGACACGGCAAATCCAGACAGTGCCCGCTGCAACCTCCGCTCAACCCACAATGCTCGCGCGGCAACGTTAGTCGAACATACTGCGGCCTGTCAATCTTCTGCAGGGAATCCGTCGAGCCATTTGGAGGGCCCCCCAAAGTTGATACAGCGTTACGAGAATTGGGTTTGTGAAAGGAGTAATTGTCAAATGTTGTGTTCACTGAGGAGATGTCAGGCGGCGTCTTCCTGGTGGATGAGTCCGTTGATGATGGGGTGCCCTTGAATCACATAAATGATCTGTTCGTGGCCTCGCAGGCGTCTCCAGTTCTTCGAGGCTGACTCGGCCAGTTTGAACTCCATGGCCAGACTGGTTCTCCTTGATCCGCTGCCTTTGGTGCGGCGGTGTCTCAGACGACTGGTGGCGAACGTCGATTCGATCGGGTTGGTTGTTCTCAGGTGTGTCCAGTGCGGGGCCGGGAAGTCGTAGAAGGTGAGCAGCACGTCACGGTCCTTCCGCAGGCACTCGCACGCGGCCGGATACTTGGCGTCGTACTTGGTCAGGAAGTGATCGAAGGCGTCGTTGGCATCCTCGCGAGTCTCCGCCTGCCAGATGTTGTGAAGATCGCTCTTGGCCCGAGGCTGCACGCTCTTCGACAGCTTGCTCAGCACATTGCCCGACTTGTGGAACCAGCAGCGTTGCTCGGCCGTCTCACCGAAGATCTCGCGCAGGGTGGCCCAGAAGCCGAACGCTCCGTCACCGATGGCCAGCTTCGGTGCCACCAGATGCGTTCGATCGGGCTCGTCTCGGGAGCAGATCTGTGGAGGAAATGCAGCACGAGGCGGTAGGTCCTCTGTTGGAGATACTCCCAGACCTTCTGGCAGTTATGAGAGCGGGCGTTGATACAAATCTCATCAATCCGCTTCAAGCAGCGGAGACACCTCCGCAGATCGTCCAAGTGAGACACAAACAGATCTGCGTTGCGGTCGGCATCTGGCCGACTCACCAACAGTGTTGCCGTGTACCACACCAGCGATCCGGACACATGGCACTTTCGGTTGTTCCCCAGTGTGATGACTTCGGCCTCCTGTCCTTTGATCATTCACATCGGGCCGATCAGTGTGGCGGCGTGCCACTAGCGGCCCTCGGGGATTGAGATCTACATCCGACTCGTCCTGAAAGATGGCCACTTCGTCATCCGGCATGGATCGTAGCAATCGCTTGATTTGCCGCAGTTCGACGGCGTACTCGGGATAGGTCGGCCCGACAACCGGCGCAGTCGACACCACACAACCCCCTTTTCATGTAGCTTGAGACGGATCGTCTCCTAAGGGGCACCATCGGAGAAAGCCACAATACACGACCCCGTCGAGCAACCCGGCTATCGCTGCCCGACCGAGACACGTTCAACACCCTCTTGCGTTCTCGATCCGTGAGTTGGATACTGTGGCTCATGGCTTGGTCTCCCGGTTCGTGATCCATTCCAATGCCACACGAACTCTCAAGACAAGCCTCTTTTGTTCCCAACCCTCACTCTGATTCGAGTGTGGACCCGTTTAAGGAAAGACGAACTCGCAAGTAGAACGATTGAGATCGTCGTGAGGACCTGCGACCAAGTCATCTTTTTTGGGTAAGAGCAGAATGGTCGAACTCCTCCACGCTTACGATTATGTGTTTCCGGAGATATGAGAGAAATCCTCTGAGAAGGAGGCTAGTCCCAAGCCATAGCCAGTACTCCTTCGATCGGTGGTTAGGTGCAAGCTGTGTTCCACGGATTGAGTTGCCATGATTCTGGATTTGTCCTGCGAAAAACTGCAACATATGTACTCAGGGATGACTCGACTCGCTCATCCTGAGGTGATCCGCTGAGATGACCTCCTCAGGCACTTCCCATCCAATTACCCGGTAGAGGCATTCACTGGAGAAATCGCATGCCTGATCACAACAGATTGTCCCCCGCAGGTTCAGGCGATGTTCAATCATCCATGGAACTGCTCGACGGTGATGTACAGACAACAGCTTCAGGGTCATTATGGGCGAAACGCCTGATTCGAGGCGCACTTGCAGTTGTGCTACTCCTCGTGGCATTTGCGCTGCTGTTCATCATCGCGGTTCCCGAACTCGCTGATTTCGGGACTCGTTTCTCGAGTGGGGACACACGTGCGTCAGACATGACGACGAAATACCAAGTTGTTGCGGATCCTTCTCAGGGTTCTAGACGGAGAGACCAGGCTTCTCGAAGCCCGTACTCTCAATCCGAACTCAAGAGTATCATCAGAGATTTGGGGGGGAGTTGGAGCAGTGCCAGCGAGCGAGTCAGTTTTTCCGGAGATGAACTGACCGATGCCAAACTCGAGTGTCTCAAATGGGTTCCGAGAATTTCAAAACTGAGCCTCAGTGGGACACAGATTACTGACAGCGGCCTGAAGCATGTCAGTCATCTCTCCAGCCTGGACCAACTGAACCTCTCCAACACAGCCATCACGGATGCAGGCCTCTCTCATCTGGTGACGATCTTGGAGTTGCGCTATCTCCGGCTGAATGGCACGCAGGTTACTGATGAAGGAATCGACACCTTGAAAAAACTTCCTGGATTGAAAGCCCTGGGTATCTGCGATACTCAAATCACCGAGGCTGGCCTGAGGCAGATTCAGGAGATCAAGGACCTGAGATTTTTGTACGTGACCAACGGCCAGTTTTCTGAAGATGGCATTGAAGAACTGACGGCCGCCCTGCCCGACTGTCAGGTCATCAGTCATTAAATCGGCTGCCCGGAGCGATGTTCACACACACTGGCACACCTTCTCGCGATGTCCGATGTGTGCGAACTTTCCTCACTCCCACAGCATTTGCTTGCACTCAACTCGGTGTAGTCGTGATCAAGAGTCGTCCCATCCTAATGGGCATGATCGTGGTCATGAGCGACTTCGCCGCGATAGGACTTGCCGTCGATCGACAAGACCAGACGAGGGTCAGATTCCGGGTCGTCAAGAAGTGCGTCCAGGTCCGGATCGTTCGAGATGAACCGAGAGCACTTGCCTTCCGGATCGTTCACGTCGGGTGATGCGAGCAGTTGGAACTGTTCCGGGCTGCCGTCGTGCTTGGCATTGATGGTGACTTCCGTTGCTTCGATCGGCACCTGCTCTGTCGCTTCTCCGTTGAGGACGTAGACCGTTACGGAGCCAGCTGCATCGTCATGCACGATTTCTGCATGGTATTCCTCGTCTCCCAGCTCAACGAGTTCTCCGTCATGCGGGCCGTGACTGGGATGGGCATGTTCGTCGTGGTCGTGCCCTGCGTGAGAGTCTGTCGTTGCGGGCGGTGGAGAACTTCCAAGCTCACCGGTCGTGGGTCTTTCACCGCAACCGTTGAGGCTCAGCACAAGGGTGGTCAGGGTGAAAACGTAAGTCGCAGGGTGAAGTTTCATTTCAGTCTCCTGAGTGAGAGGGTTTCGTTGAGTGTAAGACACGGTGATGTCGATTGTTTGTCAGGAAGTTCCGGCGCCTAAGACTGCCTCAGAGTGAAAAGCATCAGACTGACGATCTTCAGTCTCCTCGACGAGATCGATGTCCGCTTGAGATTCACTCACGACGCGTTCAGCCTCCTGAATTCCGAACAGCCAGAACAGTGCGGGGTGTACGAAGAAATCGAGGAGCGTGGAACTGATGAGGCCTCCCAGGATGACGGTCGCGACCGGATAGAGAATCTCTTTGCCGGGTTCCCCAGCTGCCAGTACCAGGGGAACGAGACCGATTCCTGAAGTGAGAGCCGTCATGAGAACGGGAGCGAGTCGTTCCAGCCCAGCGCGGACGATCATTTCCTTTGTCCAGCCTTCCCCTTCATATTTGACGAGATGCAGATAGTGATTGAGCAGCAGGATGCCGTTCCGTGAGGCGATCCCTGCGAGCGAGATGAAGCCCACCATCGCAGCAACCGTTAATGTTTGTCCTGTCACGACCAGAGCGACGACTGAGCCGATGAAAGCCATTGGCAATGCGGCCATCACCTGCAATGACAGATTCACCGAATGGAACATCGTGAACAGCACGAGGAACACGCCCACCAGAGAGACAGCAAACAGAGTTCCAATCACCCGGGAGGCAGACTGCTGGCTCTCGAACTGGCCACTGTACTCAAGGAAGTATCCTGTGGGGAGTGATGCGACGACAGGTTGGACCTGTTCCTGAATGTCCTGCACCACGTCGACGACGCCGCGGTCTGTGACATTGCATTGCAGAACGATCCGGCGTCGAACGTTCTCGCGATTGACGGTGTTGGGGCCACCCGACTCGTAAATTCTCGCCACGGATTCGAGCGGCAACTTTCCTCCGTCCTTCATTTCGATCGTCAAACGGCGCAGTGCATCGAGGTCTTCACGGTAATCCTCATCGAGACGAATCAGCAGGTCGAATGTCCGCTGGCCGATGAGCACTTCCGATGCAACCTGACCATTCATGGCCGTTTCGATGAAGTCGTTGACTTCGACCGGCGTCAGACCGTAGAGGAGCAGTTTGTCCCGATCGAGTTCGATCCGCAGTTGCGGGATGATCACCTGCGGCTCGACCAGGAGATCCGTAACACCCGGAACCTGTGACATGGCCACCTGCATCTCCTGGGCCTTGCGACGCAGGACATCCAGATCATCCCCATAGATTTTGATGCCGATTTGGGCTTTGACTCCCGACAGCATGTGTGAGATCAGGTGAGCGATGGGTTGTTCGACCGCAGTCACGATGCCCGGGATATCGGCCATCGCTTCGCGAATCTCCTCCAGTTGCTGTTCACGGGAGCGAGGCGAGTGCGGATCCAGTTCGATGATCAACTCACTCATGTTGACGCCTTCCGCGTGTTCATCCAGTTCCGCCCGACCCGTGCGACGCACGAACTGCAGGATGTCATCGATCTCCTGCAATCGCTCTTCGACGCGCTGGCCGATCTCGTTCGAAGTTTGCAGAGATGTCCCGGGAGGCAGGACCACATTGAGCTGGATCGCCCCTTCGTTAAAAGGAGGCAGAAAGTCCCGTTCCAGCGAAAGGACGAACAAGCCTGCCACCAGGACCGCGATGACGGTAACTGCAAGATTCAGGACCGGAAACCGCAGACTGAAGCGAATCACCTTTTCGCCGATCCACTTGATTCCTCGCAGAAGCAGGCCGTCTTTTTCAACCTCCGTCGATGATCGCCCTGCGAGCAGCCAGTAGGACAGAACGGGAGTCACCGTCAGCGAGACCAGCAACGACGAGAGAATCGAAACGATATACGCAACTCCCAAAGGCGTGAACAGTCGGCCTTCCATGCCTGAGAGGGCGAAGAGCGGGACAAACACCAGAATGACAATCATCGTCCCGAAGACGATCGAGTTGCGGATCTCGACACTTGCCCGGAACACGACCAGCAACGCTGGCAGAGGCTTAGGCTTCAGTCGATTCTCCTTCAGACGCCGGAAGATGTTTTCGACATCGACAATCGCATCGTCGACCAGTTCTCCAATGGCGACAGCCAGCCCGCCGAGTGTCATCGTGTTGATCGAAATTCCGAAGAACGAAAACACGATGGCCGTCATCACGAGCGAAAGCGGGATCGCCGTCAGCGTAATAAACGTCGTCCGCAGATTCATGAGAAACAGGAACAGAACGATGATCACCAAAATGCCGCCATCGCGGAGG
This sequence comes from Planctomycetaceae bacterium, assembly GCA_020426325.1. Taxonomy (GTDB): domain Bacteria; phylum Planctomycetota; class Planctomycetia; order Planctomycetales; family Planctomycetaceae; genus JAHBXU01. The sequence continues at coordinate 7,507 of JAGQQG010000060.1, forward strand.
GCTTCCGCAACGTTCTCGATGGCTCGATCAATAAAAGATTTCTGGGTGTAAAGCGGGGCGATCCGCAGGTCATCGGGCAACGAGGGACGAAGCTCGTCGATCGCAACCATCACGTCGTTGGTGACCTGCCGCGTGTCTGCTCCCGGCTGCTTGTTGATGGTCAGGATGACTGCCGACCCTCCGGAGAACTGGCCGTCGTCTTCACGCAGGTACGCAGCACTGTCGCCACGCTTGACCTGTGCTCCTTCCACCACTCGTGCGATTTGAGCGAGAGCGACCGCCTGCCCGTCGCGAATGGTGACGACGACCTTCTGCAGATCCTCGATGGACTGCACCCGTCCCAGAGCACGCACAAGCAGTTCATTCGGCCCCTGCTCGTCAAGGTACCCGCCGGTGGCATTCTCGTTGCTGTTCTGGACGGCTGTCTTGACCTCGTGCAAGGTGACGCCAAACCGCAGCATCGCGTCCGGGTCGACGAGCACCTGGAACTGTTTCCGTCCGCCCCCCATTGTGAAGACTTGAGAGACGCCGGGGATGGTGAGCAGCCTTTGCCTCACGACCCAGTCACCGATCGTCCGCAACTCGAGCGGATCGGTTGTGTTGTCATCGCTCCACATCCCCAGCATCAGGATCTGCCCCATGATCGAGGAGATCGGGGCCAACGTTGGTTTGACACCTTCGGGCATGCGGTCCTGTACGAGTTGAAGGCGTTCCGTGACTATTTGCCGATCGGTAAAGATGTCTGTGCCCCAGTCGAATTCGACGTATACGACAGAGATGCCAATGCCTGATGAACTGCGGACGGCCTGGACTCCGTTCGCTCCGTTCATCGCCGTTTCAATGGGAAACGTCACGAGCGTCTCGACTTCCTCGGGCGCGAGTCCGGGTGCTTCGGTCATGATGACCACACGCGGACGGTTCAGGTCCGGGAAGACATCAATCTGCGCACGCGTCGCCTGCCAACTGCCATAGACCACGAGAAAGATCGCAGCTGCCATGACCAGCAGGCGTTGCTTGAGCGCGAAACGTATGATGGCATTAAGCATGGTTGCAGGATGGAGGATAGTGAATGGAGTATGGAGAACGACTCTCAGCTTTTGTTGAAGAGCCAAGGTTCCGGATTGCGGATCAGGCCGACGATTTGCGAGAGAATTCCGTCATAGCTTTCGTAGATTGGTCGGACATCCTCGGGCAACCGATAACCACACTCAACCGTGAATTGAAGCCATACTTGAGTCTCTGCTGCTTCGCCCTCTGCAATGTTCAAAGTGCTGACAAAATGCTTCTCGAACCGGCGCCTTCTCCAAGCTTCCGCCAGATTCGCGCAGACACTGCGGGACGATCGCCTCAGTTGATCAGTCAGTGAATAGGTCTCTTCCTTTGGAAAAGATTGGCTCAAGAGAAACACATCACGCGCCGCCGAAAACGCAGCTTGATAAACCGGTAAGTCCGTATGCACTCGATAGACCATGTTCCCGATCCTCCATCCTCAATTCTCGATTCTCAATGATTGTGTCCTGCGTGCGGATCGACTCCGCCGCCGGATTTGTTCTTGAGGGCCATTTGCATCTGATGTGCGCCGCGCATGGCGACGACATCACCGGGAAACAATGATCCATCATTGGCGATGACCACTGCATGCTGATCGTGATACTTCACGTGCACAGGAACACGGTCGAAGTGCTTTCCGTTTTCCTGAAAAACGTAGTATTCGGCTCCTTCACGCGAGACCGCATCAACCGGAAGCACGATCTGGTCCGTCCACTCTTCGACCGGGACGCGGAGTTGGAGACGTTGCCCCGGCAGGTACTTCCATTCGACATATCTGTTTCCCTCGGCTCGCCGGTCCTTCGTGACTTCGTTGGGAAGATGAACATAGAAGGGAAGCGTGCGTGTTTCCGTGTCGACCTGATTCGCCAGATAAGCCATCTCCAGCCCCTTCACTGTCTCAGACCGAGCACCGGGCTGATCGAAGATGGCCTCGACTGTCCATCCCTGCTCAGAAGCCCGCCGTAGCTGTTGGATATCCTGCTCGAAGGCCTTACCTTCGATGAACAGTTCTTCGTAGTCCTTCAGCACGCACAGCGTCTCGCCGGCGTTGACAGACTGTCCCTTGTGTACCGTCAGTTCTTGCAGAATGAGCGGTGCTGTGTGAACCTTCCGCAATTCATGATCTGCAAACGCTTCCTCGAAAAAGGCGACCGGCTGGAGCGAATCGCCGGTCAGCTTCATTTCGTCCTCATCGTGACCATCGATCGAGGGAGCGAAGACTTGAAGTTCTCTGAGCAGCCGACGGTCTGTTGAGATCTGTTCCACCTGATTTTCAGACAAGCCGTGCAAACGCAGGGCTTCACGCTGTGCACGAAGCACCGCAGCCAGTTTATCCCTGGCATACTCGCGGTCGAGCAGTAACTTGCCTGCAACTGCCCCGCTCTCTGTAAGACCGGCCAGACGCTTGATCTCTCGTTCTTCGACGTCAAGCTCTCCCAGAGTCCGCAGAAAATCCGTCTGGGCCTGCACCAGGTCTTCGTGGGTCAACCGGATTTGAAAGAGAAGTGTTCCCAGTTCGACAGCTTCTCCCTCGAGTGCATGAACGTGAGTGATGACGCCTGTCATCGGCGTCGCAACCTGAACGCGTGTTCGACCGGGCCGTTCGACGACGACAGCCGGAACGGTGATCGATTTTTGAAATGATTCGAGCTGCACGGTCTGGAGCATCTCCGGAGTCAGTCCGATATTTCTTCTCCCCTGTTCGGACAACTCGAGCGCTGTGGCATCGTTATGCCCAGCGTGACTGCCGTGATCGTGACCGGCATGTGGATCAGCTTCAGCTTCGTGTGCATGATTGTCAGCCCCCTCACTTGATCGAAAGGCGGCGACAGAGCGATCGACCCAGGTTCTCGCCAAGGGAATCCAGCGGCTTCTCATGCCCCATCCGAATCCAGCGATGAGAACGAGGATGATGATCCAGGCCCCTCTTTGGGCAGTTTTAGAATTGCGAGTATTCATCGTGGAATGTCCAGCTGATCGAGATGCTCCAAACGCACAGAGCGTTGGAACTATTCGCAGGGCATGAGCGCAGCATTCGACACTTGTCAGAACGCGGGAAGCACAGCGAAGTCAGCTTTTAGAGACGCCACACTTGTGAGAGGGCGCGCAGGCGCTGAGGCAACAACAGACAGTCGGACCGAGATTCGGTCCCGGCTTTCGAAGAAGTCGAACTGTCCATCGACGTCTCACAGACGGCATCACCCAGGACTGGCAATGACATCGACTGTGTGAGAATCTGTGTGACATCCTGACCAGTCTGGTTCAAAACGAAGCTGCAATCCGGTTTGTCACACGAACCATGATGATCTTGATGGCCATCATCTTGCTGATGCTCATGCGGGTCCGTCACCGAATGATCAGACGTGTTGTGAGCCTCTTGACCATGATGATGGTGTTCATCAACCGCAACTTCGACTGACCCGTGATGATCCTCGCAGGCGTGAGAATGGTGAGCGCAGCATCCCAGCAACGCATGAAGCGTGACTGCTGTCGTTGTCAGAATGGTGGCGATACTGTGAAACATGGACGTTGCTGAAAGGGGTGACAAAAGAGTTATATCAACTTGACCCCTGATGGCCTACAGGAATTGTGAGATCATCAAGTTTTGCAAATCACATGCCGGGGTATTTCGACACCATTTCATCCAAGTTTGACCGGCGATAATCCCGTGAAATGCAGTGTTTGCTGCGATCGTTCAGTCTGTAATCGAAGTGACGAAAACGTAATCGGTTCGATCACAGATTTCGACATCTGTTGACGCTGATTAGCAGTTCTCTTGACCGTGATTATCCGCAGATTCTTCTCTGTCTTCATCAGAGAGCACATCGGCCAGACCACGAGACGACTACAGTTGCTGCTTCTAATTCAGCTGCTTTCTGAGTCGTTCCAGAAACTGCTGGACCCCGCGTCGAGTTGAGTGCTGATTTCATTGATGAGGCCCCGATGTCGAAAGATTTCTAGCTGCTCACCCAGCTTGGTATACAACTTTCAATGGGGGGCACGGGGGGCGACTCGCTCGTTAAGTGAATGGAATCCGGCGACTTCGTTGTCTTTCAAAGTGAACCAAAAGTTCTGACAGAAAAGGGGACAATGTGAGATGTGTGTGGGAGGGGGGCGAACATAGCTCGAACAATTTTATGCTCGCTATTTTTAGATTCTCGCAACTTTGCTCGTTCGCCAACGACCGTCGTTTTGCTGGGTGGATATACCCGATGTTTTGGATCGACCCCACGATCAGGGAACTGGTTCCAAGAACCAGTTTCTTAGGATGATGATCAATGCGGGAGGCGTAGGCATCTCTTCGCCTGTAAGTTCTCTGACTGCCCAACGAAGGGCTAGGTCAAGTCGCATCACGGATCGATTGTTCTCAGAAACTTCGTTGACAGACGGTGAGAGCTTCGTTTCGCCCGATTCGGCAAATTGCTTCATCATCCCGGCCTGGTCAATTGCTTGCATGCGACCTAGCGCAATTGCACACATCTCTTTTACAACGAGTCGTTCTTCTGGTTGTGGTGCGAAATCCATGATTCGTTCGGTCAAAGCTGCTTCGAGTTCTGGATTTCGTTTTCCTTGATTAAGAAGACCAAGAGCCCAGATTGCAGAGCTGCGTGAAAGATCATTGCTTCTGATACGTTTGGGAACGTATTGCATCAACAGAGACGTCGCATCCTCAGCGTGGAGCACTCCCAAGGCCTCAAACAAATATGCGACCTGTTCGTCGAGTCCCGGCTGCTGCACACTCTTTCTGCGTTCCGTCAGAAGTGTCGCATGTTCGATAATTGCAGGAATTGTCTCCGGAACGGCGACCTTCCGCAGGGCCCATGAGACCGGCAGGCGCACTTCCTCACGAGGAGAATCCAGAAGTTCAACCAGACGACTCGCTGCTGGTTGATGTTCGAGCGCCCCCAGCAATGTCGCTGCCTGTTCCTGCCCCTGCCAGCGATCTCCGGCAAGGACGTTCATCGCAGCCTCGCATATCGGTTCGTTCAGCTCGGGCTGACTGGACAGTTGATACAACCCCTCGCTGACCTCGCGACGAAGACTTGGGTTCGGATCACCCAGCAAATGGCTGAGTGGTGCGATGAGACTCGGCGAAGGGAGTTGAAGCATGCAGAGGGCACCCTGACGGCGAACCTGCGGATCGGAACTTTGGATTGCGGTTTCCGCTAAGGGCAGGACGAGTGAGGGATCGATTTGGTTGAGTCGTTCCAGTGCCGCAGCTGCAACCGCTGGTTCGTCTTTCCCGGCCATTGAAATCAGCACCTGTTGGGCCGCTTCACTTGCATGCTGTGCGAGAAGTCGAACAGCACAGAGTTGATTGACGAAGAGTGTCGTCTGAGGATTGCTGGCGAGACGCTCTGCATCCTGTTCAAGTCCCGTCTCTGCAATTTGACCTGCCGCAGTTGCTGCCACCAGCCGGATGCCCGGGTTTTCGGTTGGCTCATTCACAATCGCCAAGAGCGTCGGCAAGACCGATTGTTCTCGAAGTGCACCCAGTCCACGGATGGCCTGGATCAGATCTCTCGGGTGTGTTTCTCTCGACCCCAGTCGCTGGGCCCACACATCCCTGGCCGAGGGATCCTCCCATGCTGCCAAGGCCGACTCGACGAGTTGCCTGAGATCCGCTCCGTAAATCTCTGACGCCTCAAACAGTTTTGCAGCAGAATCTCGGGACTCAAGGACGATCAAAGCCCGAGCCGCAGCAAATCGTGCCGCAGGATGCGACGTTGGAGAGGTCAGGATCTCTTCAAGCCGAGGGACCGCATGGACCAGATCCGGGATTCCACGTTCATGGCCACGCGCGATCGTTTCGGCTGCCATGCGTTGCATGTCGATTTCGGGACGCCCTAACGCTTCTATCCAGAGAGGCACCAACTGGGGATCAACCTCTAGCACGGTCTCAGGAAACGGGAGATTCGGATCGGAATCCATCAGGTAATCCAGATGAATCTCTGCCAGTGCAACAGGCGCGACCCAACAGAGATGGAGCAGAAACCATCCGGACAGACAAACCGACTTCAACAGGTGACGATGACTCACTCAAAAACTCTCACTGGGGTCTGGAGATGCGGTAGGCCCAGGCAGGCATCACTAACAGAGAGATCAGTGATGCAACTCCCATCAACCACCAGTTGGTGGGAATGAGATCGTAGTGTTCAAATCCCGGCATCTGGATCACGGAAAAGGCAGCTGCGATCGAACTAAACGACAAAGCCGTTTCGACCGTGTCGTGGCCGAACGGGGCATCGCGGCCCATCCAGATCAGCAGCGGCAGACAGCAGATGGACAGTAAGACTGCATAGGCGGTTGCGATCGCGGCAGCTGTGCGACGGAAGAAGCAACCGACCGCTGCACTCACAAGCATCGAAAAGACCGCCGTGAGCGCCAGACAGATCAACACTCGCCGCACCTGCAGTGCCATGCCGGGTTCGATGTAGGCCATCACCAGATAGCCGGGCATCGTGGCACAAAGCACAAGCATCAGCGGCAGAATCGCACTGAACAATTTGCCGCGAATGATTCGACCGATACTCATGGGAGTGGTCTGCAACAATTGCCAACCCCCATGTTCGCGTTCCACGCTGAGTAAACCCGCAGACAGACTCGGAGCGATCAGGACGATCAATGCCACTTGCATCAACACCATGATGCCGCCGATTGTCTCGACGCCCCAGTCAAACGTTCCGGCTGTCGTCGCATAGGTCAACCCGAGTGAAAGCACCGCGCAGATGGCGACAAGTCGAAGCAACCAGTGGAGACGTCCAAATCGACGGCAGCGAAACTCTTTGACCATCACAGGATTCATGAACGAAGGAATCCCTTTCGATCTTTTCTGCGGATCGACGAGGAAGAACATCCGGCGGATGAATCGACCCGATGTCGAAAGGTCATCACTCATCGTGCCTGCTGCTCGCGACTGATCGAAGATTTTGTGATTCAACCGACTCATCGTCCACACCGAAGCGACGACCGTACAGATCAGGGACCATACCGTGAAACGCCCCATGACGTCGGTTTTCGTCATCAGGCCTTGGCTTCCGACGTCCTCCACGCCGCTCAGAGATGCCAAAGCTGCCAAGGGCGACATGCAACGCAGGGTTTCTCCGAGATCTGCCATCGATCCCCCGGTTCCCTGAAAGAAGTAGTGCGGTCCCAACGTGAGTACGCTTGTCACCAGGACAATTCCGTAGGTGATGCGAATCGCCGAATCGGCTGACTGGGCGTAGCTGCTGACCAGAAGGCCGATCGCTGCGTACTGCAAGGCTACTAGCACAAAAAGGAGGTAGACCTTGCCCAGGTCCTGGTCAAGTGACAGGCCCCCCATTGAGTAGCAGGCTCCTGCGGCTGGAAAGCTCATCGCCAGAATCATGCCTGCGAGCGCCAGCACAGCAATCAACTTGCCAAAAAAGATTCGCCACGGACCCAGCGGTGAGTTCAGAAGTAACCCCAGCGTGCCACTCTTCTTTTCGCTGACAATACTGGTCGCAGGGAACACCGGGAACAACAGCAGCAAGGTCGCCATCAGGCCGAAGCTGAACAGGTGGAAGATTTCTTCCGAGCGTGCTCCCATCAAGGCCACTTGTCCATCGGACGGCCAACGCGCAGCAATCAGCAACCCGAATAGAGTTGCCAGTGCGATCTGAAACACGATCATTCGTCGGCGACGCAATGGCGTCACCAGTTCCCGACGCAGCAGTGCACTAAGCATCAGTCACAGCTCCGTCGGTTTCGAACTCGGGATCAGAATCAAGTTCCTGCCTGGCGGATTTTGAATCCTTTTGCGTGAACGACATGAAGGCCTCTTCCAGGTCGGTTTGAACTTCCCGGAACTGGGTGACGAACACGCCGACCTTCACGAGGCGTCTGAGGATCTTGCCGAGATTCTGTTCGGACTGTGCAGTGCGGAAACGAACCGTGGCTTCGGTCGGAGACTCCACAACTTCGGCTTCTGGCTCAACCGACTTGCGAATGACTTTCGCCGCGACAGCGAGGTGATTGGCATTGCCAAGTTGGACTTCGAGTGTCCGTCGCTGGCTGACGGAATGTCCGATCTCTTCAACTGTCCCGTAGGCACGTAACTTCCCGTTAGTCAGGATCGCTACCTGCTGACAGATGCGGGCCAGTTCCGGCAGGATGTGACTTGTGACCAGCAGTGTCTTCCCCTGACGTGCCAGTTCAAGAAGCAGGTCTCTCATCTCGATACGTGCCTGCGGATCAAGACCGTTTACGGGCTCGTCCAGGATGAGCACCTTGGGATCGTGCAGCAGCGTCCGCGCGAGTCCCACACGTTGCTGCATTCCGTGGCTCAGGCTTTCCACGAAGCGATCCTTCATGTAGTCGGTACCGGTCAACTCCATGACTTCGGGAACCCGTTTTGCCCGCTCGCTGCGAGGCATGTCGAACGCGGCACCGAAGAAATCCAGGTATTCCCGGACGCGCATGTTGTCATAAGCACCGAATTTGTCGGGCATGTAGCCGACCAGTCGCTTGACCTGCATGGCTTCCTTGACGCAATCCACGCCTGCAATCTTCGCGCTCCCCGAGGTGGGGCGGATCAATCCGACCAGGACCTTGATCGTTGTTGTTTTCCCGGCTCCGTTGGGACCAATCAATCCGAGAATCTGTCCTGCGTTCAATGTCAGGGTCAAATCATCCAGTGCCGTAAAGGAGCCGTACCGCTTCGTCAGATTTTTGATGGAAAGAACCTCCTGCGCACTGGAGCCCACTTGCGATTCCTCCTCAACTGACACTGCCGTCATGTTCATTCGTTTGTCCTCTCCGCTGATTCAGTCGTCACCGCCCACAGTTGGAGAGCCATGGATTGCACTCTCCAGTAATTTGCCGGCGATTTTGAATTCTGAGTTCCTGTCGTTCCAGAAGCGGAGTTCGAACTTGCCGCGTTCGCAGCGGCCTCGGGTTGAACGCCCGCGCTCAGGCCGATCGTTAACTCACCGCTATCGGAAACTGTGAGCACACCAGGGTCAACAATCTCGAATACCAATTTGCCGACGGGATCAGTCACCTTTTCCACGCTGACGATGCTGCCATCTTTCAATCCCATAACCTCAATCTGGCCCATGAGTCCGGATACCATGATTTCAATTTGCAGTTTTGAAGCCTGCAGTGGCAGAAGCGACTTCGGAATGTGCACGTTCAACCACGTGATGCTGGGACTTGATCGTTCCTGCCATTCCCGACGCTCATCATCCCAGAAGCCAGACGGTGATGAGCCATCGGGCGGGGGGCAAGTCGAGTAGCTGAGCAACGGTGCAGGAACCAGAATCTCAGTGTTCGATGGAGGACGCGTGAGTTGTAAGGGGACAGTGACCAGTGTGTCCCCCTGTCGCTGGAGGTCGTCACCGAAATCGAATCCATAGTTCCAGTCATTCACCCAAAGCAGCAGTTGCGGCTGGTCGAGTGAGTGCGTCCAGGTCTCGTTGGTGAACAATGCTTCGAGCACGCGCTGACGTCGGTTCTGAACATCGGTCAGGAATGTCGAATCGAGATATTGATTGGGCTCCATCACATCGTTTGCTGAAGCTGTAAATCGACCGTCTGATTCAAGCTGGACGCCGATCCGTCCCTGTTGTGTGGCGAGAACGGCATCTGATGCTTCGGCCGCTTGACCGATATAGCGTCCGGCAATTCCTTGCGAGTCGAGGGTCCCTCGGGCTTCCATCCGATTGGGAAATGCTCCGGAAGTAGCGACCGGGTACATCGCCAAACCGGCCGGTTGAGTCAGACCCGCCCAGCGAAACGTCCCCAGATCCGTTGTGACCATCCGTCGAGTTGTGCCGTCAGTTCCTGAAACCTCTGGCCAAAGTACCCCGCCAGAATTGGTGGAGATCACGGAATCCGATCCTTCCGGACGGTAAACTCCCAATACTCCGTGAGAGAGCACATCGTCGGAGCCTCCGATGGCCTGTGCCAGTTGGATGCTGGCGATTGTCTCGACGGTGCTGTGGCGATTACTGATGCCGATTCCCAGAAACAGGGCTCCGAATAAGGCTGCCAATAGAGATCCGCACCAGCCAAAATGTTCCAGCCTTCCCCAGCGGGCTAGCAACGTACCGATCACTGCAAGCAACACAAGAAAACCCGCCATCGAACCGATGATCAGAGTTCCTGTCGGCACCTCGTAAGAGATAAACTCCTGAGCAAATGGCTCTAGAGACTCCGGTTCGAGCGGTTCAGGATCGCGTTTGGCGAATATGAAGGGTGCAAGGTCCTCCATTGGAGAAACCGGAACGAACTCGGATTTCATCTCAAGTTCCCGGTTCTCACGAGCCTGTTTTTCGTCCGGCGTTTCGTCATTCGGCGGTTCTTTCGCTGGGATTTGGGGAGCAGGTTTCAACCAAGCTCTCGGGCCGAGAGTTGTGATGAGCAAGCGACCGGCACCGTAAGATCTCGTCAGGGCGACCGGCCAGCCGTTCACAGTGTTTCGGACCGTCATATCCGACGGCACCATCCTGACCAACTCAATCGGAGTGTCAAACTCGACTGGTGCACTAGCGATTTCGTCGGGATTGCCGATCTCCAGTGGAGTCTCAATCTTCACGGAAGTGAGCCCGACCCGATCAATGACGGTCCCACGGTATTCATCCCCTAGTAGCTGTTCCAAGAGGGTCGATCCTGTCCGGTCGACCATTATCCAGAGTCGTCCGCCAGCATACAACCACCGTCTCACGGCCGTGAGGGCCGCCTGTTCTGTAATCAGCCGATCATCCGCAAGAATCAGATGGTCCAGGTACTTCAGACTCGTTTCATCCGCCGGAAGGAATTCGTTCGGCAGGTAGGTCACCCTGTTATTGATTCCTTGATAAACCCGATTCGCGACGACGAGGTCGACAACATCCTGTGGCATGACGTCGTTTGAAAGCCATCCCGCGATGATTCCTGTGTGACGTTCTGTCGAGTCGATCAGGAGGGTTCGATCATGCTGTAGCTGCCCTGAGCTATTCTTCAGGAGCACCTCTTGTCCCTGTGAATCATCAACCAGCAGGGAGCGAATATGGACACTCGCCCCCGGAATCTGATCGGCTGACGGAATCAGGACTGGATGCGAGAGGGACAATTTGGATTTTGCAGGCAGCCAAAACTTTCTGCCGTATTGGAGCCCTGGCAGTCCGTCAAAATAGCTCGTGCAGAGCAGTTCTCTGTCTTCCTCACCTCCATTTTCGAGTCGCAGTTGAAACTCCCCCCAATGTCCGGGCACATAGGTGAGCCCTCCAAGCCGGGAATTTGCCTCAAGACTCAATTGGACTTCGGAAGTTTCAGACGCAGTCGTCTCCTGTTGAGCGAGTACCACATTCACCGTGGGTAGCACCTGCGCAATCGCAGGACGTGAGAAAACCAAGGCCATTGTCCAAGCGACGGGGATGACCTTCAGGCAGAACGCAGAAATCTCACGCATGATTGAATGGATTGGCACTTCAGAAGGCAAGACGGGCGGGCGCGACTTCTCTGCCAGATGGGCATTTCAGCAGGTCGCGTCTGCATCACCATCCAGAATACTCGAGGATACTGACCGATATGGGCTGCCGCAACCCTGCAAAATGCCAAACTAATTCTTTCGCACATCCGATCAGCAATGGCAATGTTATGAGACCAGTTGACAGAAATGCAAAGCTCTCCGATGGGTCATCTTTGATTCTCCCAAGGTTCCGGTCCGGACGGACTTCTGACACATTTCGTGTTCTGCGGCTTGAGAGTTGACCGAAACGCTTTCAAGAGAGAATCCACGCAGCCGTAGATGCTGTCGCGGTCTTCTGAAGGATCGCTGTTCTGAGAATGTGTCGAGTGGATCGAGTTGTCTCTGAAACGCGTCGACTCCGAAAAAGTTGGACCGGCCGGTCCGGGGACAGAGTGTCATCGCGGTGATCAGGCGGCGCGGCCAGGCCGTTGGGATGTCGGTTTGATTGCAATCGTGACTCTGCCGTCGCCGTGTCAACCAGCAGAGCGGCCACAAACCAACGGGCGAGACACCGGGCATGCCCGTGTGCCTCTAACGACCACGAAATCATTCTGTCACCAACAGTACGAACGAGGCCGCGAAACCTTACAGCAAAAAATCAGAAATTTCTGATTGTCTCGCATGGACATGACGTTCACTGCTACGACCAGGAACTCAACGTCCTCCGCGGATAACGCGGACAACATCTCGACGAAATGACGATTCATCCACTTGTTCGCCTTTGAAAGCCCAGGCATCGACCGCCAATTGCCACATCATCCCCCACCGCTCTTCGGCAGTCGTATTCCGGAGATCATCTTCAGTTCCCTGATCCTGCACACGACCGATGCGAATGATAGAGCGGTTGTTAACCATAACTGAATTGTAGCACCAAACTTGATCAGTAACACGCGGTAGAACGGAATCGCAATACATGAGCTACATGTCTGCAAGAATCACTTTCTTCTCATAGAGGTTCTTGAGCCAATCATCTTCCGGATGGAGGAGGCACATCAAGTGGTAGATCGCAATTTCAACATTTTTCACGTACTGATCTGCTTCACTGCGATTGACGTGTTCACCTCCGGGGCGGTGGATGAGCTTGTTTCGCTTTTCGCTTCCTTCGCGGAGCGAGTTGAGTTTCGGAGATCGTTCGCCCGCGTACTTTTCCAAGATCTGACCGTAGAGCTTTTGCAGTGGAGGCGAAGGAAGCTCCAAAAGAAGAGTTTCAAGCAAGGGTTCCTTTGCAATCAGGAACTCTTTAATGGCAAGCTCGGCTGCAATTGTGGCATCAATCCACCGACAACTCGGTTCCCGTTCATTTTTTGCCCGATGAAGATGCCGCATCGCATGAATCAACACCGGTGGCTGCTCGCCAGCCATGGCATGTTGGACACGACTGATGATTTCACCTTTGTATGCAGGAATGCTTCCAATTGTTATTGACCCACAAGAAGTCGTCGGTGGGTATGGACACCAGACCGAACCATCTACTGACCACTGGAGAGGTACCGCTTTACCAAGCAGTGTTTCACTTATTTGAGGATTATCAAGGTACAGCTTCAGCAATCGTACGAATCTGGCTGTTATCTGAGTCAACTCTTTGCTGGCCTCACGCACGATGGTACGAATGTTCTCAGGTATTTTGTCGGCTTGATACCCAGCCTGTTGGATGATATCTGGTCCATCAGAAGGCACACTGATTGCTCTCCGCGTCTCGACTGTACTCAAGTCAGCGAGTGTTGCGGTGATTTTGATTCCATTCGATATGATGAATAGATCATTTCCAACTAGATGCTCTGCAATTCCTTCTGTCTGGGAATTCATCGCCCATGTGTCTTTCAGCCAAATGTTCTGATGCTTTTCGTCGCGCATTGTTGCTCCCTTACCAGCTCCGTCTGACCACTCAGAACATAACAATGGTAACTCGACACAAACACGATCTGCGAGGTTCGTCATGACAAAGTTTATTCGCTATTCACTTCCGGCAATTCTCCTGATCGCAATTCTTGCTGGGCAGGCTCATTCCGCCGAGCGGAATGTGATCCTTTTTATCACGGATGATGAAAGCCCGACGCTCGGTTGTTACGGCGATGAGGCTGCTGTGTCGCCCGCGATTGATGCGATTGCGAGTGATGGGACGCTGTTCACGCGGGCCTTTGCCACGACTGCGAGTTGCAGTGCCTCGCGATCCGTCGTGATGTCGGGCATACACAATCATGTGAACGGGCAGTATGGACATCAGCACGCGTATCACAAGTTCGCGTCGTTCGACAACGTGGTCAGTCTCGCCCTGCCGCGGGTGATGGAACGGGCCGGATACCGCACAGCACAAATCGGCAAGTATCACGTCGCTCCCGAAGAGGTGTACCACTTTGAGGCCTATCTGAAGGGGAACTCTCGGAACGCGGTGCAGATGGCGGAGGCAAGTCGTGAGTTCATTGCGAACTCCAAAGACGAGCGTCCATTCTTCCTGTACTTCGCGACCAGCGATCCGCATCGTGGCGGCGGGATTGATCAGACCTCACAGCTCGAACTCAAGCCCGATCTCTTCGGCAACAAGCCGAATCACGGCGCACATGAGGGCGTGAACGAGGTGTTCTTCGATCCGGCGGACGTGGTCGTGCCCCCCTTCCTGCCGGACACGCCCCAGACGCGCGAGGAACTGGCACAGTATTACCAGTCGTGTGCCCGCATCGATCAGGGAGTTGCAAGACTGGTTGAGATTCTCAAAGAGGCCGACCTGTATGACAAAACGATGTTCGTTTTCACGTCCGACCACGGGATGGCCTTCTCTGGTGGGAAGACGACCGTCTATGAGCCGGGGCTGCGGGTGCCGTTCATTGTTCGTAATCCCTACGAGGGTCAACGCGGGATCGTCAGCCATGCGATGATTTCTCACATCGATATCACGCCCTCACTCCTCGACTTCGCCAGCGGTCTTGATCGCGAAGCAAATGCCCCGAAGGACATGGTGGATGCGGACGAATTCTGGAAAGGAACACCCGAAGCCCGCGAGAACCGTGGCCCCGTCAAGAATCTGTCCTCTTACCACGGACGCAGCTGGATTCCCATTCTGGGGGACGCGAATGCGATGCATCACGACACGATCTTCGCGTCACACACCTTTCATGAGATTCAGATGTACTACCCGATGAGGGTGATCCGCGACGACAAGTACAAGCTGATCTGGAACATCGCTTACGAACTGCCGTACCCGTTCGCCAGCGATCTCTGGGCCGCGTCAAGCTGGCAAGCCCAGTTTCAGCTGGGTGAGGATGCGCCCTACGGGCAGAAGACGGTCGGGGAGTACATCCACCGCCCAGCCTTCGAACTCTACGACATGCAGACCGACCCACACGAACGAACCAATCTCGCAGACGACAGCCAGCACGCAGAGGTGCTCGAAACCTACAAGGCCAGACTGAAAGAACTCCAAACCCAGTTTAACGATCCCTGGGTCATGAAGTGGGAGTACGAGTGAGAAACGCTTAGTCTCTCTGAGGACAAGGGCCAAGAAGGGGCACATCGTCGCTACGATGTGAGGCGCTTTCCGTCACACACTCTGTGTGTTCACCCCATCCTTGCGTCGTCGTCGCACTTGCACTATTCCACCACCCAGGCAGGCGAGACCCAGCATCGTTAAGCTGGCAGGTTCAGGAACGACTGCGGCTTGGACGACGATAGAATCAGAACCGAAGGTAACGCCTCCATCGTATGGCGAGCCTAAGAAACCCGATTGGCCAGCCGCGGTGAAATACGTACTTTGGTCAGCGGTTGCGAATGCCTGCAGTGTGTGTGTTCCCAATTGCGTGACCACATAGGAGCCACTTGCCAACAGGAACGATCCAGGCCCTGCGTTACCCACAGTGTTGCCATCCTGCGTGAAATCGAAAGCACCGATGAGTTCAAGTTGCATCGTCCCACCGTTGTAAGTTCCACCGCTGTTGAACCCTGGAGCGGCCGCCTGAAACGCCGGTGAGACGGTTCCCGTCGACATGGTTTCGCCGAAACTGTCGCCGATGGTAACTGATGCCTGAGCGATGCCAAAGTTTGAACCCACGTCAGGTGCTCCCGCGACGGTCGCATAAACCTCCCAGTTGATGGTCGAACCGAGTGCGACCGGTCCAGCTTCGACAATGTTCACATCATACGAGAGCGATAGAGCCGCTTGCGTCGACCCAGCGATCCCAAAGTAAGCACACACCAGACAACAGGGGAGCAATGTCTGAAACGTTCGCATCATCACTCAAACTCCGATTAAGTTTTGCAAATCGGCCCGATTCGCCAATGTGCTAAGTGGCACTGTGGATGCCGTATCTCACTCTGTTGACTGAAAGCCGAAGGTGAGGTGCCATTCTTAAAATTCAAATCACTGAAGACAGATTCAATGACTTGATACTCAGTGTAAAGTTAAAACCAAAGCGCATTATTTTGAGGGTCAGATTGGCTGTAGCGAGATGTTGCCAAAACACTACACGGTTTTGCGCTCAGAAGACCTCGAAATGCAGGAATGTTTTTAACTCTGGCCCGAGCTTCACCGGCATGATCGTAATCATCGGAAAGACTCTCCGCAACTACCCCAGCCCCATTATTCTGTAGATTGGGCAGATTTCCTAGACTGGCAATACGCCCTTTCTCGTCTCAAGCAAATCGGTGGAATTGAACTCAAGGGAGAAGGGTCTTCTTGTCGAATGACGCCTCGGCTTGTGAGGCGGCAATCCAAGCTTTCGGTCGGCAGGTCAGATTTCAAACGTCTCACCCCATTGGGGGATGTGGATGTCTTCGTCCACGTACTCCCGAAGAATGGGAGCCAGAGCCGCGGCGTGTTCGGGTTCGCCGTGGACGAGGAATGCCTGGCCAAAGCTCCCCTGCTCTGTTGATTTCTCGAACCACCACTTGAAATCCGTCGCATCAGCGTGGGCCGAGAGGCCGCTGAGCTGTTCAACCCGGCACTTGAGCGGCTGTTCGCGACCGAAGATGCGCACGAATTCCTGCCTCTCCTGAATTCGCCGCCCCAGCGTGTGCGGAGCTTGATACCCCATTAGAATGACCGTATTGCGTTCGTCGGAGACGGCGTGCTTGAGGTGGTGCACCACACGACCGTTCTCGCACATGCCGCTGGCGGAGATGATGACCATCGGCTCACGGCGATCATTGAGCGCAGCTGACTCTTTTGGTTTGTCGACGTAGGTCAACCCGCCGAAGGAGAACACGTCCTTGTCCGTGAGCAGCGATCGCTGGACGTCTTCATCCAGCGTCTCGTCGTAGCGACGGAAGATCTTCGTGACCCGTGTCGCCAGCGGACTGTCGACAAACACTGGGAGCGGACACAGTTCTCCACTGTTGAAAAGTTCATTGAGGAAGTACACCACCTGCTGAGTACGACCGAGCGCAAAGGCGGGGATGATCGTGCGGCCTCCCTTGTCCATCGTCTCGCAGATGATGGTTTTGAGTTCATTCTTGATGTCCCCCGCCGGCGGATGCACGCGCCCACCGTACAGGCATTCGGTGATGAGCACATCCGCCCCCGCGACCGGCTGCGGATCAACCAGCAATGGCATCCCGCGACGTCCCAAGTCACCGGTGAAAACGATGTGTTTACGATCCGTCCCGTCCAGCACGTCCAACTCAGTGATGGCTGATCCCAGAATGTGTCCCGCTGGAACAAACCGCAGCCGGAAGTCCTCCCCCAACTCATGCCACTCGCCGAAGGAGAGCGGCTCCACCCTGTTGATCAGCGATCGAACGTGCTCTTCCGTGTATAGCGGCTCGACTGAAGGGTGCTTCCCCTTCAGCTTGCGGCCGAGGTATTTCGCGTCCTCAGCCTGAATGTGTGCCGAGTCGAGCAGCATCAACTCGGCGATGTCCGCCGTCGCCTCCGTACAGAACACCGGGCCGCGAAACCCAGCCCGGTACAATCCCGGCAGGTTCCCGCAGTGGTCGATGTGTGCATGTGAGAGCACGACCGCATCAAGATCTTTGGGACGACAATGGAACCGCTCATTCTTCTTCCGGGCCTCCGCTCGCGGCCCTTGGAAGAACCCGCAATCCAATAGCACCCGCCGATCCCGCGTCTCAATGAGATGCTGCGACCCGGTGACTTCGCCCGCTGCGCCAAGGAATGTGATTTTCATGTCAGCAGTTTAGCCTGCCTGTCCTGAGCGAGGAATCGTGAAACCTCATCGGAGTTTCAACGGATGGCAGTCAAGGCCGGTCGTCATTCCTCGAATAGTTTCCCAGTGTCATTACCAGGGGAATAGCCAGGAAGGAGGCAGCCGACATGACCAGAAAAGCTGTGGAGTAACCGTGTGAGATGATGATGCGTCCGATGGCAAAACTGGACCACGCCTCGCAGCCGTTCGTCGCTCCCATGAATGCACTGAACTGGGTCGCTGCGATTGCCGGGCGCGTCAGATCCATGAACATGGCGTAAGATGCTGCCGTAAAGATGCCAATGCCGAATGCGGTCATTGCCAGCCAGACAAGCAGATGTCCTTTGGAATCTTCATCGAATCTCGAATCAGCAAACGCCAGAGCGCAGATTGGCACAACGAACGAGAGAATCGACAACGCCACGAACGTTCCTCGATTCCATCGGTCCGCCAGCCAACCTCCTGTCAGTGCTCCGCAGATCATCAAACCGATCATCGGCCCGGCTGTGAATGCACCGATCTGATCTTCACCATATCCCCGATCGACGAGATACGGTCCGATCACGACTTCGAGTGACTTGAACGCTGCCCCGCCGATCAGGGCGAACAGCAGGCCCAGCCATGTTCGTCGCTCGTTCAGCGATTGGAGTAGTTCGCGAAACACATGCTTTCCCCGTTTGCTGAGATGTGTTGCCTGATCGGCCTCGTGGGGATGGGAGCCAATCACGAGTAACAGCGACCCTGTTATGACAATAATCAGGAGCGTCACGACCGCGTGGGTCCCGATGCGGGTGCTGAGCAGCAGGGCTCCGCCCCCGAAAGCGGCTCTGCCGAGGAGCATGCCTGCCTGCATCCATCCATTCAGACGTCCTCGCTCTCGAGGATCAGTCGTGGCAATGCAGAGCGCATCAATGGCGACATCCTGAGTGGCAGCCGCAAATGCGTGTGTGAGCAACAAGGGGAGAATGATCGAGAAGTCATCCTGGAGGTCCAGCCACAGCAACGGGACGAGTGCGGCCCCCATCACAAGTTGGGCCGCCATGATCCAATGACGCACTGTCCACCAGCGAGTCTGCAGGATATCAATGAGCGGTGCCCATGCGAACTTGAAGGTCCACGGGACCACCAGTAAAGCAGTCAGAGTGGTGATCTTGGTGATCGACACATCGGCCAAACGGAGCCAGGTCGGCAGCGCCAGCCAGATGAATCCAATCGGCGCCCCCTCACTGAAATACAACGCCGAGAACAGCAGTCTGCGACGCGTGAGGGTGGAAAGAAAGTCCATGTTGGTTTGTATTTAGATTGTCGAAGACCACGCGATCAACATTTTCGCACGCAAGTCGGCATCCTACAATCAAGTACCGTCAATGGGGATGCTTGACCGTCACGCAGAAAGGATGAAGGTGAAATGAAGGACAAGTCTCAGCCGCCGATCGATCTCAGCGAACACGCGTGGGAAATCAAGGTTCGCCCCCTGACGATTGACGACTTCGACGATCTGGTTGCCATGCAGTTACGCTGCTTTCCGGGAATGAAGCCCTGGGCTCGCGATCAGATCGAGAGTCAGCTCTCACGGTTTCCCCAAGGGCAATTGTGTGTCGAGGTTGATGGCAAACTGGCTGCATCGAGCAGTTCCCTCATCATCAAACACGATCCCTCACTCGAATGGCACAACTGGCAAGTCATCGCTGACGGCGGATACGTCCGCAATCACGATCCCAAGGGGGATACGTTATACGGCATTGAGATCATGGTGGACCCGGAGTTCCGGGGGATGAAGCTCGCACGACGGTTGTATGAAGCACGAAAAGAGATCTGTCGACAACGGAACCTCGCGCGGATCATCATTGGAGGACGAATTCCGGGTTACGGAAAGCATGCTGACCAGTACTCAGCACGTGAGTATGTCGAAGCGGTATCCGAAAAAGCCATTTACGATCCCGTCCTCACAGCTCAGCTTGCCAATGGTTTCGCCCTGCAAGGATTGATTCCCGACTACTTTCCCTCGGATGGAGACTCGCGAGGGTTTGCCACGTTTCTGGAGTGGAGGAATCTGGACTATCAGCCAGTCAAGAAACGCCGCTATCGTCACGCGGCCGATCTCATCCGTATCTGTGTCGTGCAGTATCAGATGAGAACGATCGGCTCGTTCGATCAGTTCGCTCAGCAGTGTGAATACTTCATCGATGTCGCCTCAGACTACAAAGGGGACTTCATCCTGTTTCCCGAGTTGTTCACGACTCAGCTCCTCTCCTGTGTTGAGCCGACTCGTCCGGGGTTGGCTGCCCGTCAGATGTCAGAGTTCACCCCGCAGTATCTGGACCTCTTTGCAGAGTTGGCCGTCAAATACAATGTGAACGTCATCGCTGGATCACATTTCGTCGTCGAGGAGGGCACGCTTTACAACATCGCCTATCTGTTCGGGCGTGATGGATCAATCGGCAAACAATACAAGCTGCATATTACGCCCAGCGAAAAGAAATGGTGGGGCGTCACGCCGGGGAACAAGGTGGAAGTCTTCGACACGGACTGCGGCAAGGTCGCGATCCAGATCTGCTACGACATCGAGTTCCCCGAGACCACCCGCATCGCAGCACAGAAGGGGGCCCAAATCATCTTCGTCCCCTTCAATACCGACACCCGTCACGGTTATCTGCGTGTCAGGCATTGCGCACAAGCACGATGCATCGAAAATCATCTGTACGTCGCGATCTCCGGCTGCACGGGCAATCTTCCGTTCGTGGAGAATGCTGACATCCACTACGCCCAGTCCGGAATCTATACGCCCGCAGACATCGAGTTTGCACGAGACGCAATCGCTGCGGAATGCAATCCGAACGTAGAAACCATGATCATCCATGACCTCGACGTCGATCTCCTCCGGCATCACCGGGAATCCGGAAGCGTCCAGAACTGGAACGACCGCCGCACAGACTTCTACGGCGTCACCTACACAGAAAACGGCCAGGACCACCGCGTGTGACAGTCGGTGCGGTTTTCGTTGCGACTTCGGCTGTCCCGCTCAAGCCGACGAGCGCAGCGACAGGGACGCATGTCGCGGAGATGTCATTGTTGTCACGGAATCCGGCAGCGGAGATCCCGCGAGATCTCGCTCACTGTTGACCTGGCTCTTGTGTGTCATTATATTAGCACATGTCAATAAATTGACACTTGTTGCAAGGGGAGGTTCAGTGGGACCACTCAAGAAACGAAAACGCGGACTCGCGCCGCGTGAGCAGCAGATCATGGATGTCGTCTACCTGCTGGGGACGGCGTCCGTTGCAGAGGTGCGGGAGAAGTTGACCGACCCGCCGAGCTACTCCGCAGTCCGCACGATGATGGGTCAGCTCGAACGCAAAGGGCTGCTGAAACGGGACAAGACGGGCGTCAAACACGTTTATTCGCCGACGAAGTCCCGCAAGGTCGCGAGCCGGTCTGCCCTGCGAAACCTGATCGACACATTCTTTCCCGACGCTCCGGGTGCCGCACTGGCGAAGCTCATTGACGACACGGCTAACAACCTGACGGACGAAGACCTCGACCGACTCGAACAGGCAATCCAGCGCGCACGCCGGGAGGACAAGGAACATGACTGACCAACTCTTCCAGACGGGTTCTCTGTTGTGGCTCGATGTTGCCTTGAAATCTTCCCTGTTACTGGCGGTGACTCACCTCGCTGCCCTGCTCTTGCGACGAACCTCAGCGGCGATGCAGCACCGGGTGTGGGTGTTGTGCTTCGCGGCATGTCTATTCGTGCCGGTGATTAGTATCGCCGTGCCAGGATGGACGCTGCCGGTTGTGGCCCAGTCGTGGCTCAATAACGAAACCGCGTCAGCCACCGAGGTGACAGTACAATCCTTGATGCATCCCCCAGTTGACGTCTCCTCGCTCACATCCGATTTCAGCCTGTCGAACGCGTGGCCACGAGGAGACGAATCTGGTGTTGCACAGAGTTTGAGTCACGAAGGCGACCGTTTCTTGTCGCCCGTTCTCCCTGTGACAACTTCTGGTGACGTGCGGGATAGTGCGGGGACGACGCCTCTGGCAACATCTCGGTCGGGAGTGGCAACGCTGTCAAACGTGTCGTGGGTGGCCGTTGGCCTCGTGATCTGGACTGTTGGTGTTGCACTCTGTCTGTTGCGGACGTTGTGGCAATACCGCTCAATGCAGCGAGTGAAGCGGCAGTGCATGGAAACCTCTCAGCCGGAATGGCTCAAATTGCGAGACGATGCTGCGTCTGCAATCGGCCTCACTCGCGCCGTCCGACTGTTCCATTGCGAAGAGGCGCGGACGCCGATGGTGGTCGGCGTGTGGCGACCGATGATTCTGCTGCCGCGCGATGCTGAGAACTGGAACACGGCCCATCGACGATCGGTACTGCTCCACGAGTTGGGGCACATTCAGCGACACGACGTGGCGACGCAATTGCTCGCCGGGCTCGTCTGCGCTCTGCACTGGTTCAACCCGCTGGGCTGGTGCGGCCTCGCCCAGATGCGGAAGTTGCGAGAGCTGGCGTGTGACGATCTGGTCCTCGCCTGCGGCCAACCGCCGGCTGACTACGCGGACGTACTCCTCGACGTGGCCCGATCCTATCGGGATCACTCGCTCGCCATGGCCGTCGGCATGGCCCGCAGCTCCAACGTCGAACACCGCATCCTCGCCATCCTCGACCGAGCCCGCAACCACATGACCCTCACCCCCCGCACAGCCCGCCTCAGCCTGCTGACCGCCACCGCCCTTGTCCTCCTCATCGGCTCCATGCGCCTCGAAACCAGAGCCAACCCACCGGCTGAGACAACAATCGAAGAGACCTCTACCCAACTCGCACAAGCGACAGGAGACACCACTTCTCAACAACCGAAAGCTACCCCTGCGAACGAGACTACTCGGTCAAACGCCGGCCTCCCTGAAGCAGTCCAGCCGGTTGAATCTGAACGACGAGGAAAGCGCCTCATTCAGATTGGAACCGACAATCTTCGGACCAACGGCGGTATCTCCGACATCGCATTCACGCCTGACGGTCAACAGATTGCAGCCGGTCAACAGAATGGAGAGTGGCCGCGCATTCATCTGTTCGATATCTCGACAGGACGTCGAGCGAATCTCATCACAGTTGAAGAAGGACCACACGGATGGGTGAGGTGCATCTCCATCTCAGCAGATGGCACCCGCTTGTTGTGGGGCGAAGCGGGCGGGGCCGTTGCCCTCTGGGATCTCGTCAATGATCGCTTGCTCTTTCGGGAAAAGCTGCACCGTCGAATGGTGCACGCTGTCACATTCGCTCACCACAAAGACTGGTTTGCCAGCTGTGGAGCTGACTCAGTCGTCCAAGTTCGCGAGGTGACGAATCCCTCCAATGAAATTCAGACAATTGCCACGGCAGTCAAGCCTGATGATGGGGGGGATTTTGTTCACAGCACCGGTATCAACTGCCTGACGTTCTCTGTGGACGATCACCATCTATTCGCCGGTGACCCGACCACGGGAAACGTCCTTGTCTTCAATGTCGAGAAGGGAGATCTGGTCAAACAGATTGCCAATCCGACTGACAAAGAAGGGATATCGATCAATCCACTCATCCAGTCGATAACCATGAGCCGTGATGGAAGTTTCCTCATGGCAGCGGGGCAACGGACGGTGAAGCGGGAAGAGACGTCCCTCAAGTACGGAGGGAAGAATGTGTCGATGTCTGAGGTGAGGCTGTGGGACCCTGTCAGCGGCGATCTCATCCGCGAATTGTATGGTCGGGAAGATCATGGGTTTGGATATGCGGGTCTGTCTCCCGATGGAATGAAAGTGGCCGTCGGAGACTTTTCACGTCTTCGAATCATCGACGCTGAAAGTGGCGATGCCCTACAGACGATCGAACTTCCCGGCTGGTGGGGAAGCACCCCTGAGTTCTCTCCAAATGGAGAACTCGTCGCTGTCGCAATCCAGAACTCTATTGGTCTGTTCGAGGTCCAGTCCGGCAACCGTCTGCATCATCAGTCGGACATGCCGATTGGATGGATGGCTACTGCTGCATGGTCGGCTGGCGGTGACCGGATCGTGACCAGCCACGGAGACGGATATCTCCGGGGCTGGGATGTGGAGACCGGCGGCGTCATCTGGAGTCGCGAACTTGCTCCCGTCGTCAGCCGTAGCGGGTGGAATGCGGCTGCTTGTTACGTGAAATTCACAAGCAACGGTCGCTCAGTCGTGGCAGCTGGGCGACGCGATGATCCTGTCGAATACCGAAATGGTTTCGTTCTTGTCTGCGATGCGGAGGATGGGGAAATCGTGATGACGACCGGCTCCCGGGAAATCCGCAACGCCGTTCTCTCTCCGGACAACGAGCGTTTGATCGTCGCAACATCGAATGGGAGTGCCGACGACACCCGGTTTGCGTCCGTTCAGCTTGACACGGGCGCAGTGCTTTTTTCGGTCCCTCCCGAATTCGTCAAGGGTGCGTTTCATTCATGTGAGGCCATGTTCATTCGGCCCGATACGCGAGTGCTTGAAGCCGCGCTTGGTGATGGCCAGGTTGTTGGCCTCGACAGTCTCACGGGTGAAGAGCAACATCGGTTCACCGCTGACTGGTTGGAGGAAGGTCAGCGCTTCACTGCACGTGGACGACCCAAACAGCCGAGAATGTGGGAGGCTGACTTTTCAGCGGACGGCAAGACGCTCGTTTCCTCCGCCAACGAGTATGTGTACGTGTGGGATGTCGAAACAGGAGTGATGCGGTTGCGGGTTCGCCATCCCCATGACCATGGGTGCAGGCTCGCGGTGTCACCAAACGGGAAGTGGATCGCTACGTCTGACCTGCTCTATTCCAATGATTACGGCACCAACACAATTCGCCTGTACGATATTGAAACTGGCCATGAAGTGATGCAGGTCGAACCTGATGATAAGCGAGCGATTGTGCTGTCATTCTCGCCGGACAGCAAGAAACTTCTGGCCGGATACGATCGAGGCTCTGCCGACATTTGGAATATCAATCCCTGACTGGAGCAGGAGGAATGAATGGTGCAGTCAGGCTCAGCCTATCGACAGGATCAATCTGAACGGATTGCAGAGGCGTCCGAGCGAATAGGGATTTCGGACTTTCAGTTCAGCATCGATGGGCGAACCAAGTATCTACCTGACTGGCCGGAGATCCGTGAGCGGCTGGAACTCTCGCTGCCCGCACGCGATTGATTTCGGTTCACTGGACGAGATACTTACTCACCAACTCCATGTCGACTTCGACGCCGAGGCCGGGGGTTTCGGGGACGGGCATCGTGCCGCGTGTGATCCGGTGGGGCACCTTGAGGATGTCGCTTTCGAGGCCGTAGTAGGTGCAGTCGTTGGCGAGGGGCATGTTGGGGGAGGAGGCGGCCACGTGCAGCATGGCAGCCGTCTTCAGGCCGAAGTCGTGTGAACAGTGGAACACGCACGGCACGTCTGCGGAGGCGGCGACGTCGATGATCCGCTTCACCGCGAGGATGCCGCCGCATTGATACGTATCCGGAAGCAGATAGTCTGCAGCATTCAACTTCAGAATCTCGCGGACATGGGCCAGCGTCGTGACCGACTCGTTGAGAGCCAGCGGCGTCGAGGTCTGCGTACGGATGCGGGCGGAATCGACAATGTTCTCGTCCGGCATCGGTTGTTCGAAGTATTCGAGATTGTACGGCTCCAGGTCCTTCGCAAGTTGCAGCGTCACCTCGGGGGGGTAGCCGGTGTTCGGATCGATCCGGAGTTTCAGTCGATCGCCGACCGCATCACGGATGCCTCGCACCATCTCCAGGTCCTCCTCCGGAGATCGGCCCGCCTTGGTCTTGAGCGTGGTGAATCCTTGCTCAACAAAGGCCCGTGCGATTTCGCCGGCTCGGTCATACGGCTGAATCCCCATGCAGCAGGCCAGTTCGATCTGCTTGCGAACAGGTCCGCCGAGCAGGCGATACAACGGTTGCCCGCACGCCTTGCCGAGAATGTCCCACATGGCCATCTCGACCGCACTCTGCACGCGGACGTGGTCGACCCAGCCTTCCGCGTAGAGAGCCTCGATCGCGCCAGCATCTTTCCCCAGCAGGATTGATCGCAGCGATTCGACGACACCCGCAGAGAGTGCAGGCTGACCGTAGAACGAGAGGATCTGCGGCGATTCCCCCCAGCCGACGAGCCCGTTGTCCGTCTCCAGCCGGATCAGCAGGGCCCCGGTCGTCGACGTGGCGAGATACCGCGACTGATAGGGAAACGTTGCATGCTTCTGCGGAACATCGATGACGAATGCGTCGACTTGGGTGATCTTCATCTTTGGTTTCCAAATGGATGAGCTGTGACCGTAGCTGAACTCGCCAGAGTTCAGTCACGTTGGTCGCTCAATTGTGCTGAATTCTTGGCGAATCCAGCTACGGTGTAAATCGCTCACATGATGACTCGCAACATGCATGCTAGGATGACGGCATGTCGACTACGGACGCAAGCGATGCCAGGACCGAGCAACTGCGGTCGATGATGCGCGAGGTTTGGGGGTATGAGGAATTTCGTCCCCTGCAGGAGCGGGCCATGCTGGCGGGGATCAGCGGGCAGGA
Source organism: Planctomycetaceae bacterium (assembly GCA_020426325.1). Taxonomy (GTDB): domain Bacteria; phylum Planctomycetota; class Planctomycetia; order Planctomycetales; family Planctomycetaceae; genus JAHBXU01. The sequence continues at coordinate 33,726 of JAGQQG010000060.1, forward strand.
CTCGCTGGTCGTGCTGCCGACGGGGGGCGGGAAATCGCTATGCTATCAGGTGCCCGCGTTGTGTCTCGAAGGCATGGCCGTTGTCATCTCGCCGTTGATCTCGCTGATGAAGGATCAGGTCGACGCGTTGCGGGCAAACGGCGTGTCGGCTGAGTTCATCAACAGCACACTGTCGCCGGACGAGAAGCGGGCCATCGCAAACGACATCGCCGAACAGCGGGTGAAGCTGTTGTATGTCGCGCCTGAGCGGTTGTCGCTGCAGGGGCTGCTCGATCTGCTCGCCAGTGTGCAGGTCTCGTTCTTTGCGATCGATGAGGCGCACTGCGTCTCGATGTGGGGTCACGACTTCCGCCCGCATTATCGGCAGCTGAGCATCCTCAAACAACAATTCCCAAAGATCGCGGTGCATGGATACACGGCCACAGCGACCGAACCGGTGCGTGACGACGTCGTCAAACAACTGGGACTGCTTGATCCGGAAGTGCTCGTCGGCAGCTTTGATCGGCCTAATCTGATGTACCGGGTCGAGCGTCGTGACAATCTGATGGGGCAGATCACGAACGTCATCGAACGGCACAAGGACGAGTCGGGCATCGTTTACTGTATCACTCGCAAAGAGGTCGACACAATCTGCGATGCACTCAAAGGAGCTGGCTACTCTGCCCTGCCCTATCATGCGGGCATGGAGGATGAGGCTCGCAAGCAGAATCAGGAAGCGTTCATCGAGGACCGCTGCCGGACAATCGTCGCGACGATTGCCTTCGGCATGGGCATCGACAAGCCGGACGTGCGATACGTCAT
>JAGQQG010000061.1 GCA_020426325.1 Planctomycetaceae bacterium
ACTCCAGCGGCACACTGCTGATTGACTTACCTAACCCGAACTCTCATAAGCCTGGTACAAAAAATGGGGGCATCTCAGTTCCCGAAACGCTCTCTCAATGGACATCACTAGAGTTTCCACGGATGAGCGGAGCTAAACGAACATCCTTAAAAAGGTTGGTATTGCATAGGCGGCACGGTGGATCAAAGTAGTCGCCCGTAGGCGAGGTCGATTCAATTGCCGAGAGGGCAAAACTTTTGTTGCTACAGTGAAGTGACGATCTCCCTGCAACAAGCCATCCGTTTTTAGTGAGGCAAAACTCGTATGGAGAAAGTGATGTGCTCGCTCCACCCCTCATTTGTAATCGAACCTTCAGTTCGTCGAAACGATAAGTCAGCAAACTGTAGAGTAACTGACGCTCACTGGGAGGAATGAGATCGATGTCACCTGTTGGCAATATGTGAACGATATCGAGGCACAGATTCAAGAATCTGGCAAATTCCTCGTTGAGCCTAGATGTGATCAACTGATGTGCGAGTGCAACGGTGGATGCCATGCTGTCCTGTAGCCTCATGAAATTCAACGCAATTGCGATGTCCATGACTTTGATAGGTTCTGGCATGTGAGGGACGCCAGCCTTCTCCGAGAGAAAATATCGCTGGGTAGTCTCGTCAAACAAGATGGGAAAATCCGTATTGCGCAACATGCTGATATCCCTAAAAACAGTGCGACGGCTGACACCCAAGTCTTCGGAGAGTTCGACCGAATTGGGAGTTCGTCCACTTTCCAATATCCTGATCATATCCAGCACCCGTTGAAGTCGTTTGGCTTTCTGATCTCTGAACTTCAACCGGGTAGGGTTTCGATGCACACGCCCACCTTGATCTGTCATTCCCAGACTCAAGCTGATCGCTTGTTTGGTCACTTTGGCACCCATTTTTTCATGTCCTCACATGAAAGAAGTCGTATCAACCGATGAGCGAGTGCCACTGAATTGATTTTTTTTCGATATTTGTTCAGAATTTCCTCATAAGTGAGTGTTGATACGTTGAGGTACGCAAGAATGAGTATGCGTCAACCAAAACATCTGCATGTTCAGGCAGATGATGAAGATTTTCAAACACTCTGGACACGTGCTCGCCAAGGCTCGGAGACTGCTCTCACATCTCTGGTTGAGCAGTCTCAATCGGTGGTGTTCCGAGCGATTCGTCGAAGATTGTTACGAGAACTTCGTACTCAACTCGACTCTGAAGACGTTGCCCAATCAGTCTGGCTCTCCCTGCTGGTCAGGTGCAAACGGTCATTTCAGACCAAATCTGTTTTTCTCAGATTCGCAGTTAGGTTGGCATCAAATAAAACCATCGACAAGGGAAGAAATCTTCTCTGCCCAAGAACTCTTACCGTCAATAACGACCATCAAGCAATTGACGAGCAGCTAAGCCATTACCCAACACCTGAAACACTGTTGGGGTTGAATGAAACATTAGAGGAGATCGAGGCAACGCTGCCAACCGAATTCCAACCTGTCGTTCGTCTGCGACACGAAGGTGCAAGCATTCAAGAGGTTGTCAAAGAACTCAATATCCCCCGTCGCTCACTCTTCCGTGCACTTCAACGAGCACGTGAACACATTGCTGGTTAAAACTTGAAACTGCGGGTCAAGAAGCAGGATGCCTCTCAAAGTGAACTTCTCGACGTTGCCCTTAGCGAGTATATCCGCAGGCGTCGTGAACAAGGTGAGATTGCGGCTACTTCTTTTGCAGCTCAATTCCCCGCAATAGAGTCTGCTCTGATTCAATCCATCAAGTTCTTCGAGCTTGTTGAAGCACGCCCCAACATCGCCCAATTTCTTGAGAACTTGGTTTGGCCGTCATGTGGGGATCATCTCGACCCTTTCGTCATTGACCGTGAAATCGGTGCCGGAGCCTTTGCTCGGGTCTATCTGGCAAATGATCTCTCTCTTGGTGGTAGGCAAGTTGTCTTGAAGTTTTACACCGCCAACTCGAATGAAACACATATTCTTGGTCAATTGAAACATCCAAATATCGTGTCGCCACTGAGCGTACATAGTTTTCACGAGTGGAATCTTGTCGCTCTTGCCATGCCCTATTTGGGCGTTGCCACACTTTCTCATCTCATCTCATTCGTCCGTGCAAATCCGAAGAGGCGACATCGGGTTTGCATTGACGATTTCGCAAACACATACGATGGGTACAAAAATCACGGAGTAATGGGCATGCACGGCGAAGTTTGCACCAACACACTTTGCCAAAAGATCACTGCGGATATTGCCGAAGCACTTTCGTATGCTCATGCAAATGGGTTCATTCATAGCGATGTCAAGCCAGAGAACATCCTTCTCGCAAACGACGGAACTGCAAAGCTCCTCGACTTCAATCTTGCTGTTTCATCAAGTACAGAATCAATTCGACTGATCGGTGGGACTCGCCAGTTCATGGCGCCTGAGCATGTTCAAGCTTTATCCGAAGAGCATGGCATTACCGTAGATGCCTCCGTAGATGTTTACTCACTAGCTGCTTCGATGGTCGCACTGCTTGATGAAGACACCTCCCAATTGCAATCACCAAAGACTTTCACATCTTCATTTTGGCAACCAGCGGAGTTCGCTACACGATACAAGAGGACATTCTTCGGACGGAGACTCAAGAGGTTATTGCAAGACTGTATTTCAACGGAGCCTGAGAATCGCCCATCAACGCATGTGATTGCAAAAACTCTTAGTCGGCAAAATACCATTCTTTCACGTCTTATGGTTTCACTTGTTTTATTCTCAGCCTTGTCTTTGAGCATCGGAACATCGCTCAGGACAACCGACGAACAGCGACTTGCAAAAGGCTGGGCGGCACTCACGGTTGAAGACACTCCAGAGTTGGCAACCGATATGTTTTCGGTCATCCTTTCACACGATCAATCAAGAGATGACATCAGGCTGCTTCGAGCATGTGCGAGTATCGAATCGGACGATCTATTTCAAGCAAACAACGATCTCAGGAAAATCACAAGTCTATCCCAATCAGAGAAATCGGCGATTCTTGGATACGTCTATTCCGCCTTCAATCGAAATTTTAACGTAGCTCAACTTGAACTTGATCGAGCGTATTCTGACGGCATCCACCGACTTGATGTTCTGAACAATCTTGGTGTTTGCGAAGAGCGTCTTGCACACCTAGAGTTGGCTCAACGCCTGTTTTACGAAGCAAGACAAATTGAGCCTCTCAACTACACGGTATTGTTCAATTCAGTGCAGGTAGAATTTCGACTGGCAGAGCAGAACTTTGACTACCAGATAGACATTCCTCTCGTAAACAGTTTCATCACGTGTCGGGATGCCTTAGCTGACGGTGAGGCTGTTTTGCTCGCCTCAAAATGCTGCCTCATGGCGTCACGCCAGAACAACATGTATTCTCAATCTGGACTTGAACTTGCCCAGAGAGCATACGAACTAGGTATCTCGAAACACAGAATACAAGAACTGCTGGAGATGTCTCCTGATGGAATCATGCAGATTCAACACATTACACCTGACGTGAACGAAACGACCAAACGAGTAGCTGATCCTCTCCCAATGCAACCGAATCGTTTGATCAAGCCTCCCACATCATCTAAGGAATTCTTGCAGAGCTTGCTCGACAAACTTGCCTGAGCAACCACACTCACCGCACATCCATTTCTCACGATCCTAACGCCGCACCTGTACCACATGGTACTGATGCGGCTTTTTCTTTCGGGCTAGCTCAGATTCTTGGCCCATCGGGTCGCTTCCATCCGACCACACGAATGAAGGGTTGCAATCTGCACAAAGCAGATTGAACCAGAATTCATTGTTGATCGGAGGAAGTTACGATGATTCTGCGTATTTCAAGTGTACGTACGTGTGTTCTTCTCGCCCTCGGCTTTTTGTGCATCTGGACAACAAATGTCCATGCTGACTCCCCTCCAACTCTCACAACTTTCAACTACATAAACTACCAAGGGAACTACTACACCTTTGTAGGTCAAGTGACTGATGAGAATCCGGCTGGCTGCATGATCGGGTTCGCTGGGATACTCCAAGGAATCACAGTCGATGTTGAAAGTGATGGAAGTTTCCAGTTCACGATTGAACTTGAACCTTCCGAGCTTGGTACAGTGAATGCGACCGCCTACGACGCAGGCAATTTGTACTCGAACGTTAGATCATTAGATGTCCTGCCATAGACATCGCTCCAGCTTGATAGCAGAGTAACTCAAGGCAATAACATTGTCTTGAGTTACTTAGAAATCCGGTGTCACGTCACCGTCGTTGAGTTCCACCAAACTCTGAAGGATACGTCCGTTTATCTCTTTGGAGATCGCACGCACCTGCCCATCTGCCAATGCAAAATGGCATACTTGGCTATGCTTGCTTCCAAATCTTCGGTCGTAGATTGGGCTGCTATCTGTGCTGTTACCGACAATCAAATTGTTTTCACCAGCGACCCGGACATAGGTATTCTGCACGTTTCCGTTCAGAATGGAGCCCTCGATGCTCTCGTCATCGAGATACTTTTCACCGAAGAGAAGTGTGTTGGATAAACCATCAGCGATATCACCAAATTCTACAGGATGTTTCCAGCTTGTGATCTCAGTATTTGGAAACGACACATTGCCGACCATCATTGCTCCATTCAAGTCAGTAGCACGACGGAAGACTCCATTGCTCGCATTCGCCTGAGTCCCCCATGATCCAGCGTAGTCACCCAGACCCGGAGGTCCAGTCACAACTGTGAACGTGCCGAAGTAGAATCTACTGTCACCTCGATCCATCTCTCGGTGTCGGCTCGGACATCGGAAAGTCGCAACATTACCTCCAGCGTCGTTCGGCTGACTGAAATACTGTTGCTTCAGGTTCCAGTTCTGATAGCGGTTATTCTGCTCCAAGTAGGGCAACAGGAGTACAGCCCAAGTTGCCCAATTGTCAGCAAGGTCCATAGATGGAACAGCACGTTCAACATCGTGAAAGTTGTGGACTGCGAGGGATAGTTGTTTTAGATTGTTTTTACATTGGACTGCACGTGCAGTCTCACGTGCTCGTTGTACTCCGGGTAACAGCAATGCCACCATGACGGCGATAGTGGCTATCACCACCAGAATTTCGACCAGCGTGAAACCTGAAGGATTCTTGTGTACTGACGCCGATTTTCGCAACATTGGCAGCCCGCCTTTGACACGACCAGCTTGACAGCAAACAGTATTTTACTACCTGCGTAGTTTGGAAGCTAGTAACGCCCTCCGCTGAAGTTGAGAATCCGATTGCAGGAGAATTTCTCGATGCTGAGTGATAATCACGCCAAAACCCCTCCCACTGTGGGAGGGGTGCCACACCAGACAACCATCACACCGCCTGCAACTCTCGAACTGCCTTGAGGTCAATCAACACCGCATGTGCCTTCTTGGCATTGCCAATGCCGTCGATGAATTCCTGCACCTCGGAAATCACCTCCAACGCCTTGTCCACATCTTCGTTGTACTGTTGGACAAACGCAGTTGCCTGCTTGAGCTTCTCCATGTCGAGCGTACCCTGCGAAGAAGAAGATGATTGACGAAGGACGCCAGATACTCGACCTGCGGTCACATCAAACCCGATCTTCGTGAGTTCGTCGGCTATCTTCGTCCGTGTCCACTCGGGGTGATCTACAACCGCTTTGCGAATTGCGTCGGCTTTGGAAGTCCAGACGCTACACTAGAGGTTCGAGCTCCCCGGTCTGAATCTTCCCCGAACAGTGTTGTCGGGGCAACAATGACAGAGGGTGAACGAGCAAACAGATTCCCTACTCCCCAACGAAATCGGTGCGCAGAAATGTTGGAGTCACGGGAGATACGGGGCGGATGCGCCATCGCAGTGATCACACTCTCGACCTGAACGGTCCACCTTGAAGTTCAAAAGAAAGTGCCGCATTGGTCATCCGCGCCGAACTCTTGATAACACATGACGAGCACACCTGTGTCATCAAAGGGCGTCGCTTTCGTTCTGTGGGCCGACATGCCGATGTGGTTTGACGGTCGATCTCCGACGCCTGTCTGAAGTGCCGAAGTGCACTCCATCTTCGCTGATAGTCGCAGTTGATCGTGAATCATCTCAGGATTGTTCTGGACAGCCGCATCAACCCGTCGGGACTTTCCGTTTGACTCTCGAAACGAATCAGTGTTTTGTCCTGGAATTTGGAGTGGCCAAATCTATGCGGAATTCCTCCCATAACCACTCCGATCACACGTTTGTAGGATATGATCAGGAAAGCACGACGCGATCTCTATCAGGAAGTCACCGACCGGATTCTCACGTTGCTGGATCATGGGACGGTGCCGTGGCGGAATCCCATCCAGCGGGGTGGCGGCGATGGTTGGCCGAAGAATCTGACCAGTTCAAAACGCTATCGGGGCGTCAATGTATTTCTGCTGGCCATGCGGGCCTGGGAGCAGGGGTATGCTTCGGACTACTGGCTGACATTTCGACAGGCCAAGAAACGTGATGGACAGATCCGCAAGGGGGAGAAATCATCGCTCGTGGTCTTCTGGAAGCAGGTGAATAAACGGGATGAGCAAACCGAAGAACTGATCACCATTCCCGTTCTCAGACACTACAACGTTTTCAACATTGACCAATGCGAGGGAATCGAAGCACCGGATACGGTGACAGCCGATCCGAACGCTCAACCCATTGAGCCGTTGGAACGAGCCGAGCAGGTCATTTCTGGTTATCAAGATCGGCCAGAGATTCATCATTCGGGCAACCGTGCAGTCTATCGGCCAGGGACTGATCAGGTGCTGCTCCCACCGCCAGAACGATTTGAGAGCCGGGAAACCTACTACGGAACTCTGTTTCATGAACTTTCTCATTCCACGGGACATACGAAGCGGTTGAACAGGGGGCTCGATGAAACGATGGCTCCATTCGGTTCGCCGGACTACGGAAAGGAAGAACTGGTCGCCGAGATGTCAGCGGCCTTTCTCTGTGCGACAGCGGGGATCAGTCCCCCCACCATTGAACAGTCAGCCGCTTACATCGAAAGCTGGCGGAAGGTGATCAAAGGTGACAAGCGGATCGTCGTCTCCGCTGCCGGAGCCGCTCAGCGCTCTGCCGATTGGATTCTGGGCACCGCATTCGAGACGACTGCTCAACCCGTGGAGAGATCCGACCAGACAACAGCAGTTCCAAAGGTCAGAGACGTCTCCCCACCGAGCGACGTATCCTCCCGTTCTCCTCTTGTGCAGCGCGAGTTGTTCTGAGCACATGCCTGATGGCTTGTGTCATGGATGGCATCCGAGCCAGCAACGTAGCGACCCAGACGGGATCGGTTCGACAGATCATTGCTGAATTCCTTCTCCTCCTACGACGTTGATGCTGGCTCGTTCTTGGCCAGCTTCCATTCGCAATATGCCTCGCCCGGTCCCTTCTGCGTCAACGGTCGGCCCGCATAAACGTGTTGACCATTGACGCCGGTCCCGTGGCGTGGCAGTAAATTGCTCACGGCTGGCAAGAGCGAGCCCACACATCAACTGAAAAAGGAGAAAGACGATGTCAGACAATTCCAATAAACCCGTCCACCACCTGCGGATCGGCACCCTCAGTGCAGCAATCTTCGCAAACCAGACCCAAGAAGGGCACGTGTATTACAACGCCCAGTTCGACCGCAGCTATCGCTTCGATGGCGAATGGAAACACACCAAGAGCATGGGGAGAGACGACCTGCTGGCACTGGCCAAGCTGGCGGATCTAACCCACACCTGGATGATTTCCCAGAAAGCATCGAATGGTGATGAACCTGCTCCCCCAGAGCCGCAGTAACCACGACCGACAAGCCGGGGATCATCCCGGCTTGTCACCCTCCGCTGAAAGTTGACCGAACCTTTCTTCCTATGGCCCCGCTCAGCGAAGCTCCAGTTGCAACTCTCGGCCCACTGCATGGGCTGCCCGACTCAGAGCCTCCAGCGTCACCCCGGCGTTTTCCGGATCGAGCAAGCGGTTGATTTGAGAGCGGCTGGTCTGCAACTTCTCAGCCAAAGCGGTTCGGGTCAGGTTTTGATCTTCCATCGCCGCCAGCAGCTGATAGGCGATGACCCGTTTGACGGCCTGCTGCGTGCTTTCCTCCAGCCGACCTTGCTCCTGTAGGAAGTCCTCAAAGCTCTGGCCGATTCTGCCTTTCTCTCGCTTGGTCATGGTGTCAGTCCTTTCTGCCGGGCTGTCGCGAGGTCCAAATCGCGATCCGGCGTCTTCTGTGTCTTCTTGATGAAGCCGTGTAGCAGCACCATCGTCCCGTTGTGAACACAGAACAGCACCCGGCTGATCCGGCCACTGTTCAGGTTGCTGCGAATTTCCCACAGTCCCTTGCGCCCCGTGAGCGAGCGGCAGAGCGGCATCCCGACCGGCCAGCCAAACTCGGCCGTGCGGATGTCGTCACCAATCATCTTCCGATCCTCGGGCGAGAGGGACAACAGCCAATCCCGCACCGGCATCGTTCCCGCCTCGTTCTCGAAAAACGCGGCAGGAAGCCGTTTTTTGCTCTGATGCTTCCGTTTCACCGTTTAACTGTACCATATGTGGTGCGCTCTGTCGACAAGTTTCTGAGGTTGTGCTTGCGGTGGAGGGGGTGTTTCACAGTGCAGCAGTTTGGAGTGATAATGTATGTTCTGAAAAATCACACAGTCGACCGGTACTGGGTGTGGTTCTCGATGCACGTGATGGGCAATAGGAAAAGAGAGAGATGACGATCGGTCCACCTCTCAGGTAATCCAGTTTCAAGCGGCGTTTCCCTCTGGCGCCGGAGCGTTTCCTGCGCTAAGCTGCGGACATGTCACTTGATTCGCTCGTACATCAGATCAAAAACGTCAGTCGTCTGCCGGATGATGCTGAAGGTCGTGAACTGAAGACGATCGCCGAAGAATTGCTGTGGGAGTATGAAGCACGAGGTGAAATCAACACAGCAGCGACTGAGATGCTCTTGCGACTGCTCCGACCGGAGCCACCAACAGATTGTGGCGAAGAGCCAAGACCGCCTGAGCTGTAGCTGAAGATGCGGCATGCTATGGCGATGCAGATCGGGTGATCGTTTCGATCCGGATGCGGTCGATGCAGGGACTCTCTTCCGGTCGGTCGAAGGATCGGGGGCCGAATTCCGTCAGTGACTTGATATTGGCCATCGCCAACAACGAATGCAGCTCATCCAGGTTGCGCCCCTCGATTGTCACTTCGTACTTCTTCATGCCATAGATCCCGATCGTCAGATGCCCTGCATCCCGTCGGCGAATTTCACGAAGATCGCTGTAGGCAAAGCTAATCATCCGGCCATCAGCAAAACGGACCTGAAACATCAGCAGCGGCGGCTCATGCGGACCCACCCGTTGCCAGGGGAGTTCGATCGATGTGACGTTCCCGATGCTGGGGACCGTCCGAGTTGTCGTCGGAGAGGGAAACGGGAGATCGGTCATGGTCTAGCTCCAGTTCAATGTCGGGGACATGCCTGCACCACCAAGGTGTCGACGTTGAGCGGCAGGGAGGTCGTGACGAGGACCGTGCTTCTGCCACCAGTCACGAACCCGCTCCAGAAACTGGCGATGGTGGTGCTGGCGATGTTGAGACACGGCTCGTTCCTCGGCTTGTTTCATCAGTTCGGTGGCCGACATTTGCTCCCCGGCTTGAGCAATGGCTTTCCGCACGGCGGCCTTGTCATCGACGAACAGCAAAATGTCTCGGCTGGCTCTGGAGCAAGTAACGTAGAATTGCCGCGAGTTGATTGCGGCCAGTGATTCTGAGCCCATCGCCGCCATCGCCAACGTGCGGTCCTTCCCCTGTGAAGCGTGACTGGAGACGACATACCCCAGATCAAGATGGCCATAGGCACGGGAAATGGTCATCCCACTCTTGAGGATCAGATTGCCATCGGCATCGAAGCTTTCGATCTCATCCAGTCGACCGTTGCTGATGCGTTGGGATTGCAGTGACTTACCTCCCAAAGTAAAGCGGATGTGGTCACCGACGGCCAATGAGATCGTCTGTTCTCGATAAACCTCGAAGCGATCGGCGGCGTCGAGCGGGATTGGCTTGGCCCCTCCTCCGCCTATCGGTCGCAGGACTGGCTGCCCTTCCTGCTCCTGACACACCCGGTAGCGATCGCCCCGTTGATAGCCCCCTTTCACGTTCTGATGAAACTGGATGATCGTCCCAGAGGTACGATAGGTTCGCAGGTCCCGCTTTTCGGCATCGGAAAGATTGAGGGACTTCAACCGAAGAAACTCAACGTCCTCCTTCCCTATCGCCCCCGCTCCGCGAAGCGCATTACGGATCGTTTCCGTCAAGGCATCTTTCTCCGCATGCGTCGGGGAAACGACAAGCGTCGACTGCTGGCTTTGGCGAGCTTGGACATACTGAGCAGCCAGTTCCGCATGGCGATCGTCACCGGAGATCTCTTTGATCTTGCCCATCCGGTCGAGCAGATCAAATCCGGCCAGAAGACCAGTCAGTCCGGTTTTTGCATCAATGACTTCGTGACCCCGACTGACGAGTTCGACCGCTTGCTTGTAACGTCCCTGCTGACGTTGGACCTCTTCAATCTTGGCGATGTTCAATCCTGCCTCCTGCTGCAGCATCCGGTAAGCTTCCCCCCGGCGAGGTGAGGCATGCTGCCGGGCATCACCGGAGAGAATGACTCGGCAGTTCTGAGCTTTGGCAATCTGGAAGATGCCGTTCATGGACCGCACGTCCAACAATCCGGCCTCGTCGATCAACAACACCCCGTCTTTGAGTTCAGGATGAAGGTTCGTATTCCGCAACAGGTGTTCGACCGTCTGCGTCTTCTGGAAGCCTTTTTCGTGCAGAACTTCGCAGGCACCCGTACTCGGGGCAAACGTGAAGACACGTTTGCCGCCTGCTTCAATGGCTTCGACGGCTTCCGACAGCATACTCGTCTTGCCGACCCCCGCACCTCCCGTGACGCACATCACCGTGTCACGGCCCTTGAGCAAGTGATTGACTGCCGCTTTCTGTCCCGCGTTGAGCCAGTCACGCTGAAAGACATGCTCCTCTCGGGACAAGGCTTTCCGCGTTCCCCGGCCATCTCGGGCGAAGGTGATCATCTCTCTTTCTGCCGCCAGCACCTCGGGCGTCGTCACAAAGTCTCTCTGATCACCCCGGACATCGAGGGAGCGTTGGATGATGGAGGCTTGATCTAAAGCAGTTTCGATCGCTTCGGGAGAGACTGTCACCCCCTGCTCTAACGCGGTCCCCACGATGACGTGTCGTTCTACCGTTGACTGACGAAAGAGGTGATGGTCTAGGGCATAAGCGACGGCAGCCTGGACTCGCATCGACTCGCTACTCTCGCCAGCCGCTTTTGACGACTTGAGGTTTGCAAAGGTTTTGAGTTCCTCGGGCGTCAGTCGTGACCGCCAGCTCTGACGAAGCTCGCTTAAAGTCGTGCCTTTGTCCTTCCGGCTTCTGACGGTGGCTCCCAGTCGTCCTTTACGAGCCGCATCCGTAATACCATGCTCTTTCGCGAACTCTTCGATCTGTTGCGTGCGGCTGGAGAACTTCTCGATCGTGCTGCGTTGAATCGATTTGAGTTCCCAGCCTCTTTTTAGTCGTCCTGATTGAGTGAATGTCCGTTCTTCGACGATATACCCCAACTCACTTTCCAGCTTGCGGGCCAACCTGGCTTCAAACTTGGCTTGCAGAGTGGCCCGTTGACGAAAGATCTCTTCCGGCTCTGCTGCGTAATGCACACCGTTTTCGGAGGTCTGGTTAAACGTAAAGCAGTGAATGTGCAGATGGGGATCGGCTGCTTGACCCGCAACCGGGCGAGAGGTGGTGTGGAGAAAGCCTGCATGGACAATGTTGCCCGTTCGCTTTCGTTGTTGGGTATGCACATGCTTTCCGGTGCGGACACGGCGGCACATGAGCGGCTCGACATCCTTTTTCATCGTTTCCTGCACGGCTTCACGAAGCACTCTCTGGATTTCCTTGTCCCCATTGATGGCCCATGCGAGAGAAACGCTTTTCGGCACGGAGAGGCAAACGTCAAATCCAGGGCGTCGATCCTTTCGGAGACGTTGGGCCAACTTCTTTCCCGTGATCGGATGCATCCCTGACAGTAGTCGCTTGAATTGTGGTGCGGTGACTTTGGTACCGACTTTCAGTCCCAGCAGTTCGGCTGCTTTCCCATTCCACATTCCAGCAACTTCCAGCCCATTAACGTAATAGTCTCCCTGCGTGAGCGACTCATCGAAGTACCGAGCTGCTCCGTCGATGCTCCTCGATTGCGTGAGAGTAAGCGCCATATGATTGAACCAGAAATGAGCGTCAGAAATATGAAAATGAAGTAACAGGCTTATCTCCTATGCGTGGCATAGGCGGATTCACACTGCCGAAAATGGAGAGTCATTGGCAACCGGTCCCTGCCCTGCTGCACCGAGTCATCCACAACTATTTGGAGGTCACGGAGACACGCCCCGAGTCATCGACCTGGAACAGGTCAGACGCCAGATACTTGCGAATCTGGGAACTCACGCCGTTGATTCCCAACCCGCGCTCTTTCAGGCTCTGCTTACTCAGCTCTTCGGCATCCGCTTTGTCGATGCCGGGGTTATCGCGGACGATCGCTTGGAGGACGGGCAGCACATGCTCTTTCGTGGCATGCTTCTTCTTCTGTGATCCATTAGCATCGACCTTCTTGCCAAACGGTGGAAATGAGACGGCCCCTTCCTTGGGGCTGCCCGTCAGAGCGGCAATCGCCGCATCCATGCGATCATAGACATCCGCTGCCTCTTCCGCTTCAGTCAGTTTTTGCGTGAATGTCCGCAGAGCGGATGCACGCTGTTCCACCAGGGTTGCTTCGACGCTCACGAGGTCGTTGGTCGCCATGGATTCTTCCTTTAGCAAAGATCGATCGGGGGGAAATTCGGACGTCCTTACGGTGTCCAGCGATTGCTCAAGTATGCCACCACGGCTCGAAATGCTTGGTCAAAGGAAATCCCCTGGAGTTGCATTTCTTCCCTGGCATAGACGGCCAGCTCCGCCGTACTCACGTACTCCATGATCTGGACGAACTCCAGCTCTTCCCACAGCTGTGGCGTCATCCGCACTTGCCGGCTTTCTCCATTCCCGACATCGATCAAGCGGGTATTGTCGCGTCGGTACTCTTGCACTTGGTCGTTCTCGATTAGCATGTCTTTATTGTCCCATGAATGGCGTCATACGCGCAAGAAGAATCGTCATCGTGTTTGGCGTGCATTTCGGTTGAAGATCGGTGTGATCTGATTGCTTTGCTTGAGGTTGAACTTTTGCTTCATGGTCTGTTGAGACTTCACATCCAAAGCCTGGCTGAGAGCATTGATTGTCTTTTGAATTTGGCGATCCCGTTCGGGATTGATCGCACGCACTACACTGCCCTTCACGCCGTATTCCAGAGTCGGTGGAAGGCTCGACAGTTTTCGACGTAAAGCAGCGATCTGTTCTCGCGGATCAGCCGCGTTATTGAATATCTCTGTCAGCGTTGGCTTCGGAGGCGGCGTTGCCCCTCTCCCCTGACGGGGAGTTGACGGCGGCATGGATGCTCCCATGGCAGCCGACAACTGTGGTGGCGTGTGGTCCCAAGGCGTTTGGAGGCTCTTATCGGGCTGGTTCACCATCTCTGTACTCCGGTGGAAGTAAGAAAAACGGGAAGGTCTCTTCGTAACGTTTGAAGTCGATGCAGGCGTGGAGCGGGAGAAACTTGATCCCAGGCAGGCCTTCCCCGTACTCCCCTCGACGGACGGTTTGCCAGCCCAACGGACCAAGATAATTCGCAGACGTCTTATAACGCCGGTGTTCGGCAACGTATCGATTGCCATGGGATTGGTATTGATAGGTTGTCAGGAGATTTGGAATTCCTATGCAAACGATGATGCCGACCAGAACAGCGCCGATGATCAGCCATCTCAGGGCTTCTCGCTTCAGCCGTTTGACGGCTTGGGAAAGCGGATCATCAGGATCGAGTCTCAAATTCCACAGCATGGTGATCAACCTTGTTTATAGGGGTTCTTTCCGGTGACCTTGGCCCACTCATCACGAGTCCAATAGGGCACCTTCTGGACCAGAAACGGATGCAGGTTAGATGCGATGACGAGGGCTTGATCGAGATCCATCCGCCGAATGTCATCCGGGCGCAACAAGGGACGAGTCTTGAACGACCGATTGAATGTCAGGCTTTGTTTGCCATACGGAGTGTTGCCCTTGGAGGCATTCATTCCTCGATCATCAATGACGGCCTCGCCACACTTCTCCGACAGCATGGTTAGCGTGGATGGCTCTCGCACATTAGAAGCCCAGATCACCTCAGATGCCGCGATGATCTCACGAACCGCGTGTACACCATAGATCCGCTCAATTTGGCCGGTAATGTCCTGGAACGACAAGGCTGCAGATAATCCAAATTTCCTATACTCACTTACCATTTTTAGAAAACTGGGTAAGTATCCGATGCCAGCCGTTTCATCGAGATAGATTCGGACCCTCCGGGAGACTCTCGGATCATTGGCCAGTGAATTGATGAAATGTGTAAACGTGAGATTGATGGCCCGCTGTTGAGAGTCCGCCTTCTGCGTCTGATACATCACGAACACGGCTGTTGGCTGGTCCTCTTTGAGCACGTTTGGATTGAGGCCATTCGGGGTGAAATGTGTGCCGAATACTCCATTGGCGTCGTAGAGACGAAAGGCTTCCGAGCAAGCTCCGTCATAGCCCGCGTACTGCTCCGGCGCTGTCTTGGCGTAACCAAGAACCGATGAAGCGGCCTTCGCCAACATGCCATCCAGAACATCGCGATAATCCTGAGCCTCTGTACAACGTTGGATGATCCCTGCCGGTCCCTCAGCCAGCAGTTCATGCATCATCGATGGAGTCGGGATTTTTCGAGAAGCAATGATGTACAGAGCAACGAACACGAACAACAGGCGGGCACCTTCTTTGAAGAAGCGGTCCTTAGCGTCCATTTTGGGTTCAATGGGAAGCATCGCTTCAGCGTTGTCCACAACCACGGCATGGACCGTTGCCGAGTCATCATCCAGGTTCAGGTTCGACCAGACATTGAGCCCAGCATCATCGATCGGGATTTGCAGCTTCGCCGACAGTTCCTTGTGATTCGGGCACAGGCAGAAAACACGATATCCGGCCCTTCTCAATGCTTCATGCGTTTGCATATACGCTTCAGCGGCCGGGTCGTTAAACAGAAAGGACTGAAGCTCGTCGTTCCCTGAGGCGTTCTTGATCGGCAGTATCGATGGGATGAAGACCGACGTCGTTTTGTTTGATTTCGGGGGCCCCAAAAAAACGATGGTGCCTTCCCCATTCCAGCGGACATCATGTGCGTGACCTCGCCGATTAAGTATGACTCCCAGAAATACACCTTTCGCAGACAATAATCCCGCGTCTTTGATTTCCTCCAATTTGGCGAAGCGGGCACATGCCAGCGATCTACCTGCAGACTGGAACAGACGAAATCCCTGACGTGCTGCCCGGAAGTCCTGAACCTGAACGATGAACCGCACGCACTCGGCGGCACACAGAAGCGAGCAAGGGATTGCCGCGAATCCTGCCCAGTCCATCCCTTGCTGATTCCAGTTCACAAATAGGTCTGCGAGAAATCCCCAGAGGATTGCCATCGCCGCCGTTCCCAATGCTGAGCGATTTTCATTTCGATGTTCAGTTGTCATGGAGTTCACCCTCTTTTGCGATTAAGTTCGGAAGCGATGAAAAGATGGGCATTGCGTCGGCTGGTTAATCCGTTGCGCGATTTCGGTGAATACGCGATTGCAGAGAAAGGCTCCGATCGGAGAAACGATCTCTCAATCATGATTAGAAGTGCCGCTTCTCGGGACACGGAACCTGGGGCGTTTGAGGTTGTTTGCAGGCTTGGATGAACCGTTTGAGGTCCGTCTCATCGATCCTCAGGCATCCGGAAATCCGCACAACCTCAATCTCACCTCGTGCGAGCAAGCGGTAAACATGCGAACGACTGACGGCCATGTACTCAGCGGCTTGTTGCGGTGTGTAGAGCATGCGATTGTCCAATTGACTTGTCACTGGTCAGACAATCCCCAAACCGCCGATCCGTCACCACGTGGGGAAACGTGAACTACTCCGCCGACTCCTCAGCATCCACTCCATCATTCACTCTTCGGTGATCGGGTTTAACGTCACACAATTCCCGAACCGGTTTGCTCCGGATCGACTTCTCGTCAAGAAGCTGAGCTTCCAGCAGACGGAGTTCTACATTCAGTACTTCCAGAGCCTGCTGTTGTTCAGCGACACGGCGCTCAGCTGCCGTCACTCGTTCCTGCAAACCCTCCCAAGCTTCGGCGACCAAGCCTAACACGAAGAGCGTAAACATCAGAACGGCCACAGCCTTCGCCACCTCGTTATAGACCATCACAAGACTGTGCAAGATTCGATTCCAATCCGTATTCATTTCTAACTTCCTTTCGATTAGAAGTGGAACAAAGAGTTCAGTAGCCATTCTCTGAAGTCTGCTGGCAACGCATCAGCCACCCTTTCCCGCAATAACCAGCCTCCCACACCGAACAGGAAGAAGATCGCCAACAGTCTTATCCAGCCACCCAGAAGAAACCGCAGTGGCCCAGCGAAGAGGCTGTGCGCAAAGGAGTGGCTGCTGACTGCATCATCAGCGTCTGGTCCTGGCAACGGAAAATCCGCGGGCAGCAATGTCGGTTCGTTTTTTGCAGGGATACGCATCATCGATCGCCTCTTTTATCTCGCGGAAGTGAGGTTTGAAGAATTGCCCGAAGCATGTGAGAAGCGTCTTCGTAGAACTGTGACTCGGGCGAGACACTTCCAACCGCTTGAAACCAAGCGCGGTTCTCGACGCGAGCAGGATCTTTTGCGATCACCCAGTTATTCTCGACATAGAAAGCATCAATGCCACGATTTCCGTGACTGGCCCAGCGCTGGAGCAAGGTGAGAATTTGTGACTTTCGTTGCCGCTCGACCGAGCTGTATCCTTCCTGGCCGTCCACTTCACTCGGTCCTACGTCTCCGACAAAAACAATTCGGATGCGGCGCTCGGGATCGAGACCAGGGTGGATGTTTTCGAGTGTTTCGATAGCTCTCTCAAAAACCGGGAGGTGGTCTGTCATCGCACCCACGAGTGACAACTGATTCAAGAAATCTAGTGCTGCAGCTTGTGATCTGCCTCCGTCTTCGTATGTTGGCAGAATTGGAGTCACATCAAATGTCGCAACGACACCATCCCGGAATCCCAATACCCCCATCCGAAAGTCCGAGCTCGTGTTCGGCAGAACCTCGAATAGCGTCGCCATTGTCGCTCTCATCATCTCCAGCGGCTCTGCCATACTTTGGGTCAAGTCTGGCATCAACAAGAGCGTAACGGGAGGACCGGTCCGGAGCTTGCCCTTCAACTCGTCATTCGCTGTCTTTAGCGTCGTAATGATGTCACGAGCATCAGCTAATTCACGCTCCTGTCCGTCCATACGATCACGCTGAGTCTGACCTTCGGTCGTCACCCAATCCAGCTGATCTCTGAGACCCTTGTTCTCTTTGTCTAATTCGTCATTAATGACACGAAGCTTCTCACCCTGATCGATGGCTGTGTTCCGCTCGTAACTCAGAGTGCCAATTGTCTCTGTCAGTTCTTCATTCGCATCGCGGAGTGCGGTGCCAGTTCTCTGCTCTTCGTCAAGTTGCCCCTGCACCGTCTCCGCCCGAGCCTGATGCATGTCGGCCAGCTGTTCGGTCCGTAACAATTCGACGAAGAAGAAGGCCATCAGAATGATCAGCATGTCCACCGCCGATGTCAGAAAAACACGTAACCATCGCATGGATTTTGCCTCCCCTTATTCGGTGTCAAAAAGTTGATCGAAGTCGTCCCCGTGATCATCGAGCAGTCTGCCCCCCCAGAGTTCGAGTTCAGCGAGGTGACTATTTAGTGCCGATCGTCCCCGTGCCTCTAATCCAATGAGCAGCATCGCTCCGGCGCATCCCAGGACGGTTGTCGTGACCATTAGATGCATCGCTGGAGCCAGACTTTTGACCCCTTCGGCGGCTCCCATTTTCTGCAATGCTGCTGCCAGACCGATGAGCGACCCGCCTAAACCGAGCATCGTCGCCGTCGCCGCCGTCGTCTCGACGAGCTGGAGATATGCCTCCCAGCGGCAGCGGGCCAGCTGAATGAATTCGCGCAGGGCTGATCGTCGACGTTCCGGAGGTTCGCGTAGCAGCGCCACTGTCAGTCGCATCAGTGAACCACTCCCTTGTCCATGATCAGCAGCAATCTGCTGCCAAAGATTGGCGGCAATGCGCTGCAGTAACCCCTTCTCCTCGCCACAGCGTGACACGTCGAGCGTCAGCGAACCGGAG
Organism: Planctomycetaceae bacterium; assembly: GCA_020426325.1. Taxonomy (GTDB): domain Bacteria; phylum Planctomycetota; class Planctomycetia; order Planctomycetales; family Planctomycetaceae; genus JAHBXU01. The sequence continues at coordinate 18,380 of JAGQQG010000061.1, forward strand.
AACTGGTAATACGGAATCAGTCCCTGAACGATGACGAACAGGCCAATTGCCAATAGGCAAGCGGGGGTCAACTGTTCCAAAAACCATCCAATGGTGATGGCGACGATCAACAACACCCACGTCAGCATCCAACGCAAAGAATCGCGATTGGGGTTTTGTCGAAAGCAAGTGTGACTACTCATGAATCAGTCCTCCAACGGTATATCGGTTTGGTTTGGGGAGTCCAGATTCACCGGGCTCACCGATTGACGGCGGGCAGCACTCACCTGCTCAGTAAACATTCGTCGGAGCTGACGAAGCTGCTGGTGGTACCGCCGGTGGATCATTCTTCTCGCTTGCAACTTTTCAGCCGCATTCATCCGGACTGTCTGTAACCGACGGAGTAATCGGTCATGTGAGAATGTCATCCGCTCGACGCGGTCCGCAAACTGCCGCAAGTTCCATAAGATGTCATGCATCGGTTTCATCACGCACCTCCTTCTGTCGGCTACTCGCGGGGGAGAATGTGACACCGGCATGGGCCAGCCGAAGCGTGGTAAACGTGCCCTCGGCCATCATCTCGATGGTCTCCTGCGCCATCTCACGCAAAAGCTTGCTCTTGGCGACCCGCTGGATGCGACCAATGGTCCGGTCAGCGTAAAAAGCGACAATCTCCACGGCATCCGTCCGTGAGATGAGAGCTTCGTTCTCCAGCGTCTTCAGTTCCTCCAGCCCACGGTGCTGGACCCGTTCCTCGACCACGATCCGCTGTACGTCGATCGCATGTTTGGCTCGAACGACGTTGCTCTGATCGTGATAGATTTCAACCTCACCGATGGCATCCAGTCGACTGTCGAACCGATCGGTCTCTGCCTTCCCCATCCGCAATGTCTGTCGGATGAACTGTGGCAGGTTGAACCACGAACTCGACCGTGCAGGCAGAGCACTGGCAAACTGGCGATTTTCCATCGATCGGGCATCCAGCTCATGGAGATGTGATGAACCGGTCGCTAGCGATTTCAATCGCTCGACCCCACTTGATGACTTCAGCATCGAACCTACCTTTCGCGATTTTGTGATGGATTGGAGTGACGACGATGTCTCTCCTTCCACACGCTTTTACTCGCAAGTTTGCAATTCGCCAAAAGCAAACTCGACAGGTTCGGGACCGTCTCCGAGGCCCCTCAACATGCTCGGAACATTGCAAGATCCACTGTCCACTCTGAAGAAGTTTCGGCAGTCGAAATTGTCATCCCAAAGCATCTGAGCATTCATTTTTTGATGACTTCTTCATCGGGTGTGATAAGATGAGAGAGTCATCGCTTTCCGACCCCCGTAGGTTGCGCCATGGCCGAAGATCGCTGTTTATTCTTGCTGCCCGACAGTGACAGAAATGATCAGGTCGTTGCTGCACCGTCGCTGACTGTGCATCCCACTCAGACAGAAACGTTTCCGACAGCAGGCGGTCCCCCCACCACAACCGATCTTCTCCGTGCTCAACGGCACCGAAATGCAGGGGGAATCGAACAAAGCAACAGTTGCCGATCTCTCGCTCGCTTCGAACGACCTACGTTCTCTCCATGCCCCACTTCCTTGTGGAGCGACTTAACCCTGCGTTCATGGAGTCTGCATGTTTGACGACGCAAGTAGCCATCGTAGCACCTCTGTCCCACCTGATTGCGATGAGATTGATCGGGTCATCAAGGCATATTGTGCTGATCGCCCTCGTGTCACTGAGGACAGTATCTACCGCGATGCTGGCTTCAGCAGCGGGAGACGTATGCTCAAACTTTGGCAGGACGGCGGATGGACCCGACTCAACCGATTGCAATATTTGGCTGATCGTGTCGACGTACCGGTTGAGCAGTTTATCCACAATGGCCCACAAGTTCCTGATATCACCCATCCAGAAGACCCATGTCACCAGTTTCGTGATCTCGTCATGGAAGCCCTCCATTCTGATGTCTATCTGGAGGAAGCCCATCGCTTAGGTGGAATCCAGTCCGTCCCAATCGCGAAGTTCTTGTGGAAACATTACCGGGACCGGCTTTACCATATTCCATTGACGGCTCCGCAACAGGACGGTCAGTACGATGTGTTGAGCCGTATGGGCTTGCTCGAACGCTGGAAAGCGAAAGAGGAAGAAACCGGTTGGTTTCCAATCTTCCGTTACCGCGTATTTACAGAACGACAGTGCAAGATTGCCTTCAAAGCCCGTGTCCGTGAAGAAAAGGTCGCAATACGACATGCACTTCGTTTGCGTGATTCGAGACGCAAACATGACCACGAGGAATACGACCTTATTCTCAGGCAGCAACTCGCCACTCAGAGCAAGATGAAAGCCTTGCATCTGCTACTTCCTAACGAGGAGAAGGCGGAGCAACTCGTTTCCGAAGACGCAAGGATGCATCAAGGTTGGCCCGGTAATGATCCTACGCTGACACAGCTGCTCCAGGTGGCAATGGCCTCCCATCATCAGGCAGTCTGTCGTCTGATCGTGGCGCAAAAGTGTCTTCGCAATCGGGGCAAACAGCCCCCAGATGGTTTGCCGACCCTGAGCGAACTGGTCCAGGATTTTTATCCGGAGACGAAGCAGATTCTCGATGCATTTCTGGCCGTCAGCCGATCAAGGTCGAGGGAGAACAGTCTCCGAGAACTCATGGTCTTGGTGGAAACGCATCCCCAACACGGCTATCAGTATGTCTTGCAGGCGCTTGAATGGTCGCGTGTAGCCTTTAGCGTCGACTAATGGGGCGAATGTTCGATAGATAGATCATTCGATAGGTCAAGGTGTACTTCGAATCCTTCCGCAATACGCATCAGGTTCTCAGCTGACACAGCACGTAAGAAGGACGATCGAATCTGATCGCAGTTTTGTTCGCATCTGGGAAGCCCTCGGACTTCTTCAACGGCATTTCCCAAGCATTCAAGGTACCCCCCTAAACCTCGCCGCATCCACTCTTGCCGTAAATCTTCTCCTCGCTGTTCCCGTCGGTCGATGATCCGTGACCAGAACAGATCGCACTGATCCAGCACCAGTTCCACGACATCGATGCTGACTCGTTTTTCCATGACTGCGCCAATGATCCCCGTCAATTGGTAGATCAAGTATTCTGCCTCATCAATGGGCAACATCGACCGTGGAGTGCCTCTCGCTTCTCCCTCCCATGGTCTGAGGACCCTAAAGAGACTATTGCTTTTCTTTCTTTGGTTGTTGCTCACCTGCCCTGCGTAACACGTTTGGTTGATTATCACAAGAGATTTCTCCTTCCAGGCAGGGACCATTCCAATGACTGGCTTATATGCCCCAACTCACGCCGCGAGCAACGTCTATCGCAACCAATTCCGAAAATGTTGAAAATGCTCAAAGAGACACAGATTTCAGCCTCCCAGTTTGTGTGTGCAACCTTAACGCCCCATAACCCGCTGTTCACACCTTGGGCTGCCGCATCAAAAATCTATTGAAATACTTTCTGTATCTGGACTCATGATCATGCGTATCAGTAACAGCGCGACCAAGAAGGCGCCGATCCCCTTGACAGCTCAGAATGCCCGGCGATTGGAACAATTCAGAACCCATTTCTAAATTGGCATAATGGTCGAATTTCCTGGCTGCTGCTCAGGCGATCGTCGACTTCCTTAGCTTCTGTTGCTTGCAATGCGTCATTCCAATCCTGACCACGGGTGACCGGGCGATGATCATGGAATTCAAGATCACCCCTGCCGGTTGATATCACGATGTCAGCGAGTTGCTGGATCAGCCTGTCACCCTGATCGTCGGCATCGAACCCTGCGATGATCGAAGAATTGGATGGCATGCTCTCAATGGCCGATTTGATCAACGGTACTTGGAATTTCAGATTGAGCTGCCCTGCAATGGAGGCGACACGGGTGTGCTCAACGCAATTGTTCGCAGCAAGGTACGATAAGGAATCGACCCCTCCTTCGGTGAAGACTAAACATCGATCATGGTCAAAAGCGCGTGTGATGAACAGCCCTTTGCGTCCTTCGCGGGAAAACATCGACACGTTCTGGTCTTTGATTTCATAACCCACCAGACATCGAGCATCATCAGACGGATCATTGGACGGCTGGCCCCAGTGGGGGAACATGACCGAACCATGCCGGGGTGAACACCGGACCAGACCTTTCACTCGGGGATGTTGCAGCAACTCAAACGGGATGCCCCGTGCGCCGCACAGATAGGCATGCGGTGATGTGATCGGTTCGAAGCCTGAGAAACGTGCTGCCAAAGACAGGAAATCGACATTCGATGGTTTGATCGCCTCGACGTACTTCCCTGCATGAGATGCCTGCACTTGGGACACATAGCTGCCACTCAAAAATGGCCGGAGGTGTTGCCGGACTCGCCCCAGGGAACAATTTCGATCCACGACGTTTTGAATGAAGTCGATCGCTGTCCCGTTGGAGGCCGGGTCGTGGACGCTACAATAGACGAAGTGATCTCCATTCTTGGAGACGATGATCTTGTCGTTTCCGGATTCCATCAACACCGAATGACGGGTCGACTTCTTGCGGACGACCGAGTATCCCCCCAACTCGGCGGCCACGAGCGTCAGATTGATTCGTTTGAATGCCTCAAGCTCCTCGTCGCGTCGCATCCCCCTACCCTCTTTCGAAAACAACGATCGTCAGTGAGTGCCCCCTTCCGGCTCGATATCGACAACGGGTTCGTCGACACGCATGTATGGTCTGTTGGGCCATAGGGACAAAAGTCGGTTGTGTGAGTGACAGTGCGACACCGGAGGTTTCTGTTCGCATGACCGGGCTATCCAAAGATTTTTTGCCAGAAGGATTTATTGCGTTCGGAGTCCAGTTCCTGACGCATCCGGGCCAGCCTTCGTTTATGGGTTTCCTCCAGCTCGGCAATACGTTGTTCGGAGTGACGCTTTGTTTCTTCCTGATGATTGGCCAGTTTTGTCTCCATCACTGCGATCGCGGCCTTCCAGTCCTCACTACTCGCAGTTTTTGCTGAATGGTCTTCCAATAGACGTAACGACTGTTTGTAGCTCTCCTGGCTTTCCCGATCCCGCTCATGGGCCTGATCGAGTTCTTTCTCCAATCGCTCAATCGTCGCCACAAACTGTTCGATCCGAGCTTCGTACTGGGTCTTCAAATCCTTGATGTCAGTGGGTTCAGGCTTTTCGATACGCTTCGTCCTGTTTCGCTGCCCTACCCCCTCCTCACGGTCGAAGTCGCAATCGTCTTTGTAAACTCTCATCAGCTCACTCGCATCGATGACCCGGTTGCCATCCTTGTCGGTTTCGCACGACAACGTGCCATCCTTCAGGTGTCTGCGGATGGTGGCCCTGCCCTTGCCCGTCACGCGACTGGCTGCTGAGATTGAAAACTTTGTATTCACCGTATCAAACGTCGTTGTTGTGTCATCAACTTGACGCTACTACGAAACGGTTCTGGTGTTCAACTACTTTCTGGCCAGGGCGATCATGAGTGATGGCCCACATGTAAGCCCAGCAGGATCGGAGCCTGTTCAAAACTCGATCCGGTACAGCCCTGGTTCTGTGGCCCTGCCCCAAACCGGATCAGACCACCCGATTTCGTGTACACTTACCTGTCTGTTAGATCACCCTGGTCGATGGCTCCGGTCCAGACCGGGCAGGGAGCAGCTGCTCGGTCAATCGTGGAATGGAAGGTGACTGCTCGCCTGCAATGGGATCGACCAGCTTGGCCATTGGATGATGGCTCAGGCTCCGGTCCGGTCCAAACCATCCTCAAGGCGGCGAGGGTGCCGGACCATTTCGTGAGCCAGGTCTGTCACCCTGGTTTCGGCTCAACCGTGATCCAGTCTGATCCACCCAGCCAATTCGCTCGCTTCCTTTGGCTTTCACGGAGATTGTCCACCCGTGTGTCATGGTCGTCATCAGGTCCAGCTTCCGGTCTGGTCCATGGCCAAGTGACAAAGTGGTTGACAAGGTCGGTCAGAATCGGCCACCCTCAAAACAATCGGCTCTCACAGCGGAGACCTTCGTTCTCACGGAGCCATTCCATCACTCAAACCCCAAGCAGGAGGGCGTCACTCCGAAAGAAGCTGAACTCCAGACAACAAAAAAGACCGCTGTTGGTCCCAGCGGCCTTTGTCGATGAAGAGCGTTTCGTGAACTTCGTTAATCTCAGAAATCACGCTAGCGCTTTTTGAAGTGGAATGCAAATCAAAAGTGATTCGGCAGCACTTTGTGCTGGATAACTTTTGCAGCAACCCACGCAGGGAATGCGGATGAGGAAACGTCGATTACATACATGCAACATCTTTCCACCTACGTTCAACATCAACCCAGTGGCGGCTGCCGGATCGCTTCGAATCAGTTTCGCAACGCGTTTGCGATGAGCCAAGAGTTTGCCGGACTGGAGGAGGGGGCCAATCGCTATGAACTGCTACTTCTGGCCAAGAAGCTCGGCAAGTTAGCGGGCTTCACCCCAGCCACGCTCCGGCTGCTGGATTACTATTTCGCGTTCTGTCGCGACATTGACTGGGAAGAGGGGAGTCGCGCCATCGTCTATCAGTCCCTATCACGCACCGCACTCGACCTTGGGGTGACCGAACGACATGTCCAGAATCTTGAGAAAGCCTTAGCTGATCTGGGAGCCGTGACGTTTCACGACAGTGGCAACTACAAACGCTACGGCCAGAGAGATCCCAAGACCGGTCGCATCCTGTTTGCGTTCGGGATTGACCTCAGTCCACTCGCTGCAATGCGGGCTGAAATGGAAGAGAAGCTTCGGGCAAAGAAACAGCATGACGGACTGTGGATGGAAACGAAGCGACAGATTTCATTCTACCGCAGTCAACTTCGAGGGCTGTTAGCCGAATGCCGGGAGGAGGGGAGGGACCAACTCTTCACCGAATACCAACCAAAATACGAAGAACTCGCCATCAAAATTCGAACGCATCTCAAACTTCCGTTTCTGCAAACGCTCCTGGAGCGGCACAGAAGCCTGCACAGCGAGTTAGTGTCTCGAATGGGGGGAGGGGGCACAGACATCAAACAACCCGCTCCTGAAGCTTCCAGTCGTGAACGAACACAGAAATGTTCGGCCAGGGACGCCAAAAAGTTCGTCCACTATCAAACTACCACTCAACAATCATCTGTTAAAACAGATACACGTAATCCAGCGGATCATGGCTTTCAAAAAAGCGTTCCTGCAGCTCCTGTGCACCAAGACTTGATTTCCAGCTCGGGGGTTCAGCATGTGAAGCTTTCAGTCGCCATCCGTGCATCCAGTCAACGATTTCGCGACCAACTGCCGGAGGAACCAGATTGGAGAGATGTTCACGAAACGGCCTATCGCATCCGTAGTGATCTGGGCATCTCACAGGAAGGCTGGGGGGAAGCCTGCCAGGTCCTGGGCCGGACAGGCGCCGCTCTCTGCACCCTGATCACCGACCAGGCGACGCACCGGCATGCAAACCGCGTCCGCCAGCCAGCAGCGTACTTCCGAGGCATGATCCGGCGGGCGAGGGATGGGCGGTTACACCTCCACAAGACCATTTTTGGCTTGGCTTCTGTGGGTGGCGAGCCATCTCATGGCGATCGCCCCCAACTCGCCTGACTGCGTCGGGGTAATCAGATGGCAACAACTTTGACGCCAGTGCTGAATGCCATCGGAGGATGTGACCGACCCGCGCTGCGTCCACCAGCCAACTGGTCCTCCCGACATCGAATTGGGTACAATTGTCTCAACGACCAGAGGCAAATAAATGAAGTTCAGTTGTGAGAATCGAGGCCCGGAGTCACGTGCCTTCATGGCCCGTTCTGGCATTGCCGTGCGTGAGCCGATCTCGCGGGTGACGATGCCACTGTTCAACGTCGCGGCAGGTCGACTTTGGGCAACGAGCGTCATGCTCGAAATCTGCGAGAAGTGCTTCCTCCTGACGGCAGCCCACATCTTCGATAAGTGGCCTTCTGGCCCCATCCCGATCAACATCACCGAAGGTCTCAACGGTGGATCGATCTTTCCGATCGGCGAGGCAACACTCCACCGTTCGCTGACTAAGTTCCCCAGCGATCGGCTGGCAGACGATCCCTTCGACATCTGTGTTTGCGACCTGTCCGACGAGGCCGCCAAGCGAGTGAAGGCTGGAGGGCGATTCCGGTTTCTCGACCTGAGCGAACTCGATCCATGGGGCGAAGAAGAATTGCGAAGTTGGTACATGGTCTTTGGCTTTCCCGGCGAGCTGAACGAGAGGGAAGTCGCCCCGGGCGTACTTGGATCGAATGCCTGTGCCTATTCGACGTTCATCTACTGCGGCGAGCGAGGAAACATTCATTGGACTGATGCCGACCGAGGTGTCGGCATCCTCATGGATTACGGCTCGAACACGACTCAGAACGACGCCGGTCGGTTGGTGCGGCCACCTGAGCCATACGGGATGAGTGGCGGCGGAATGTGGCGAGTAGCAGAATACGGATGCAATTCGAACAACTGGAGTCTGGCGAACCTGAAACTGATCGGTATCCAGAGTGCTGCCTATACAACAGAGCGGGTACTTCGCGGAACTCGGATCGAACATCACCTGGGGATGATCTACCGTGGCCATGAAGACCTTCGGCCAGCGATGGAATTGGCGTATGGCCAAGAGAAATGCCGACGACGGTTTGTGTGAAGTAAAACTACGAGCTGAATTCCTTGGCTCGCTCACCCATAACTCAGCTCGTAACCAGCGGTAATACATGAAGCTAGATCCGGCAGCCATCGAGTGGGCTATCAAGTCGCTAGACAAGCACGGCGATACTGACCTCTTCCCGAAGCCGGTCGAACTGAAGGCTCTTGCCGCCGATCTGGCCACTTCCGTCAAGGAGGTTGGAAACCTCGACATATCGCAACACCAGCCCGGTGCACCTCGGCGTTTTATCGTCCCCAAAGACGACCTGTCGTACCGCGCAGCTACTCAGCTTGATCCGCTGGACAGCGTCATCCTGACAGCAATGATGAAACAGTTCGGTGCCGGAATCGAGGCCCGCCGCATCTCAGCCGCCGATAAGATGGTCTTCAGCTATCGCTTCGGGCCGACTGCCGACTTCGAGATGTACAAATCTCGTGGAGCGTGGAATGACTTCTGGCAGCACTGTCTGAAGCTGTGCCAGCAGCACAAGTACGTCTTGTATGTGGACATCGCCGATTTTTACAACCAGATTTACCATCACACTATTGAGAATCAGTTGATAGAGTCGGGCCTACCGAACCAGGCTTCGAAATGGATACTGAGGGTGCTCGAAAACGTTTCCGCTAAAGTGTCGCGTGGCGTGCCTGTCGGCCCATTTCCGGCACATCTTCTCGCCGAAGCGACGTTGATTCCAGTTGACAACAGCCTCACAAGCCGAGGCATCACATTCGCCAGGTTCGTTGACGACATCGTCATCTTTACAAACGACGAGATGACGGCTCGCACCTGCCACTACCAAGTCGCGGAGATTCTTGACAAGCAGCAACGCCTCCATCTCCAGAAAGGGAAAACCCAGATCGTTCCGGCGGCTGAGTACGCGGCCCACTGCGGCAAGATGATTGAAGATCGACCGATCAACGAACTCGAAAAGCAACTGCTCGCGATCATTCAAAAGTACGCGAAAGGTGATCCGTATAAGACCATCTCCATCACCGCCGTGTCGAAAGAGGACTACAAGTCCATTTCACCAGAGGCCGTGGAGAAGATCCTTGGTGACTATCTAGCCTCGGCGTTGCCGGATTACGTCCGACTGCGGTGGTTCTTGCGCCGATTGGCTCAGGTGGGTCACCCCGCCGGAATCGAATTCTGCATCAAAAACTTTGACCGGCTTGTTCCGGCTGTCAGCGATGTCTGCCACTACTTTGCATCGGTCGGGGCAGGCGGAGCCAAGATCGACTGGCTGCGGATTGGCGACGGCCTGATCTCGCTTTTGGACAACGCACTGATTCAGTCCAACAACTATTTCCAGATTTCCATTCTCTCGCTGTTCAGCCGAGAGCGGCAACTCGATCACACGGCTCGATTACTGGAGCGATTCCACTCCTCGTCGCACTATTTGAGAAGAAAGATCATCCTGGCCGCGGAAGCCGCGGGTATGGCCGATTGGCTACGAGAGCTGAAGGAAGAAGTGAAGTCGATGGACCCATGGACAAGGCGGGCTTATTTGTACAGCGCTCATTTACTTCCAAGCGAGGAACGAAAGTTTTTCCTTAAGTTCGTCGAAAGCGACAGCCTGCTTGACAAGGTGATAGTTGGCTGGGCAAAGAAATAAACGACGTCACATATCGTCCGAAGTGATAACACTATGTGAGCATCTGATTGACGGTCTGCTGCATTAGTAGTGATGTTTTTCCGAATGCAAATGCGTCATGGCACCCAATGTAATTGAATGGTACTTACGTCTTTTTCTTGGGGACAATGAGTGTCAGCATTTTGCCAGTGTACTGGAGATAGTGGCACGGAACGCTCTTCAGAATGGTATCGAGCGTCTCTTTTTCTTCGCTGGTCGCCACGATGACCTGTTGCTTTGAATCTGCACATTTTGAAGCACGCTTCAATAAGGCATCGAAGCTGAGAGTCTTCGTCCCTTGTTGGCGGGGCTCGTCGAACACCAACATTCCAAGGTGGTTCGTCTGAAATTTCCGATCGGTTTCCAGCATACCGATGAGATAGGCCCAGATGATTCTGATCGTGTCGCTTGCAGATGTAAGTCCGACATCGTAATCGTTTCTCGAAGGGCGATAGCTTCCTCTGCTGATGCTCATTTGGTCGATCGGAAAGCTACTGAATTGATACTCTTCGAGTTGCTGCGCGAACATAGTTTGGAGGTACGCGATTTTCTTATCATCCATGTCCGTGAGTCCGATGTTCGTCAATGATTTCAGACGTGTTTGAATTTCTGCCCACTCCTGCGACAGATTCTCAAAGGCGGTGTCAAAATCCGCAAACTCCTCGGTAACCTCTTGAAGCGAAACAGCCGACTGTTCAAGAAGCAGGCGTTCCTGAATCGCTGCGGTAGACGGAACCTCGCCACCGGAATGAAGCGTCTGCTTCAGGGAGCGAACGGTCGTGTTCACGTCCGAGATCTTCTGCCGAATGGCAGTGAGTTGTCGTTCTTTGGCCTCAACGACGCCGTTCGCATCTTCGTGCATGTCCCGAAACGTCGCCATTTGGTCTCTGATGAAAAGGATATTCTCTTCGAGAGTCATCGGCGGGCTGGCATGCTCTTGCTCCAGCAGAACGTCTTTGATCGGTTGATGACAGGTCGGACAGTTCCCGGAAGCGAGTTCAATTGGAACATTTCCGCCGCGATCCTCCACTTTCTTCGCGTCCTGGTACTTTCTGTAGTCCTCAGCGAGGGCTTGCAAACGCTTAAAGACGGAGTCCCGGTGAGCGCGTTCAGCCATCAAGTCCCGCGTCAGAGATTCCAGGCGGCTGGTGAGGCGAGAGAGTTCTTCTTCGGTTAACTGAAGATCTTCGATCGCCGACTGAGCAACCTGTTCCGCACGAGGAATTTCTTTTTCGTCGATCTCCTTCAAACGGGTTTGCAACGACTTGATGCTTTCCCGAAGCGACTTCCAAGTCGTTCCATCAGTAATGAGCAATTCGGGCGGAGGCGTCGGAGGCCAAGTTGCTGTAGGGTCATCGGGAATCCCGCGAACGATAACGTGACTCGCCACAGTCACGGCTTTAGCTTTACGGGCTGTTGTAGTCCATTTTTCTTTCAACTGCGTTTGCTTCCGCTCATACTCTTGCTTATCGATCGATCTCCGCAAGATGTCCAAGCTGAGCACGTATTCGGCACTACGCTTTCCCATTTCCATAATGCGGAGATACGTCGGCATTCTCGCCTTGATGTCCCGCCATCCGGTCATTTGGTCAACAAAGAAATAGGGAAAGATACATTCGAGGTACAGAGGGACAGTCTCGTTGTCCGCAGCAGGAATTTGAGGAAGTTTGTATCCGATGAACTCGGCGAGGAACCTGTGAAATCCTGATGGGTCCGTAGCTGCACCAGAGGTCCGAACATAGAAGTCCCGACGTTCGTATTCACCGTCTGGATTGGTCATGTAGGGACCAATCCATGTACGAACCAGCTGCCGGGAATCTTTGGGATTGCTCGACTCAACCTGCCGCTGAACCGTGATCCTTTGGCCGTCGCCGTTCTCGATCTCCATGCGGACGAACGACTCCACCACCGGGATCTCGCTTGTTCCGGTCATGATGTGCGTGCGCATCGCGTCGGGTAGTGGCGGCTGATGGCTGGGGCCGAGCATTCCCTCAAGACCGAGGGCGTAAAGAATCGACATAATCGCCGTCGATTTACCGCTCGTATTGGGAGCCCAAAGAACATTTAAGCCATCTTCAAAGGGAATAGTCGCGCCGAACCTGCCTTGTGCAGTCGTCACAGCCATTAGGAGTCGTCTGATTCGCAGGCTCATGTCAATTCCAGGTGAAAAGCGACTTCACTTGTTTCTGGCTTATCTTCGCTCCAATTTCCTTCAAAAACTGCTTTTCGGTGGTGAAGCAGTCATCCATCGCCTTGATTTCGGCGACGAGCTTATGCCCCCTGTCCGTAAGGATGACGCGATACGCACGGCCGCGTTTTTCATCCTTGTCTTCTATCAGACTCGGCTCCGTCTCATGATGGACAACAAGACCTTCGGCGAACGCGAATTGTACTGCACGATTGAGGCTCGGGTCATACCGCACGATGATGTCGTTCGGTGCCCGTTTGCCATGGATGAATTGCAGGAAAGCGGTTCGTGTCTCGGGTGACCGGATCGCCCAATTAAGAACGTGAATCTGCTCAAATCCTGCCTTGGCCCCACGGCATTGATTCAAAAGCAAGACCAGAACGTGCATCCGCCACACGGGGCGCACGTCGCACGGCATGGGGACCGGTCGACGGACAAACGTGAAGGGTACATCAAGAGCGATTTCAAGCGTGAGTTCAGGCATTGCCGTTCTCCGGAAAATCCAGCGGGCAAATCCCTAACCACAGTGCAACGGTTCCCCATGAGACAACGTCACGATCGGTTTGAAAGATGAACGGCATTTCATGCTCAAGGGTTTTCGCGAATTCCTTACGTGTTTCGTTCAATCGCGTTCCCGGAATACGCGAGTCCAAAGGGCCTTCCGATTCGATTGATTCGCCGGTTGTCGAGATCAATCCCTGCAAGTCCTCCCATTGTGGCGGATAGAGACGTTCCAGACCCTTCTGGTAATTATCCGATCGAAGATGCCAGTTGAGAAGCCTTTCCCGATACGCATCCCGCTCCGCATCGCTGGCGTTCGGCATAGCTTTCTTGAGTTTTTTATCGATCATCTGCACGAAGTTCGGTTCCTGCGTTTTGAATTCGATTACTTTATGGGCCGGGACCGGCTTCCCGTCGCCCTTCGGTAAACGAGGATCACGAACAATCAACTTCGCAGCCGGAAAGTCTTCGATTGACTTCACGTAAACATCGAACTTGTCGTCGATGAACGGCAGATTGAGCTTCCTGATTTCCTTCGCTCGCTTCTTCGCGTATTTCAAAACATCTTTGTCTTCAAACTTGGGAACAAGCAATGTCCATCGTTTGAGTTTGCGATCCTCGAAGTAAGCGGTCCAGAAGTCTTCGTAAGTTTTCAGTTTGTTTAGATCGGTGTAAATCTTGTCTTTCTGCTTTTTAACACGCTGATCGGCATCCATGGTGTTTTGGTCCGCGTACGACTGGTATCCGTCACCGGTGTCGGCAACGCCTTCCAAGCCGCAATCACCGTTACGGTCTGGAATTCTTTGGTACGATCCTCCGCGCAAACCGTGATCCATCGCCGCAAGCTCATTTGCGTACCGCTCCCACTCTTTTTCTTTCCAGTCGTGGGAGTCACCGAACATCGCCGCACCATTTCTTCTCAACCCGAGAGTTGTCGAAGTCGTAAGTCTATCTGATAGACTTTGCTTGTCCAATTGAGCCAAACAAGTCATCGATGCATCTCAGCAAGCAATCAAAGACGCGTAATACAACCCTGTCAGTGAAACCTAGAATCGTACGCGAGGTAGCTGGAGCTTTCAGCCAATTCGCCTCAGTCCTATACTCGTCGGTCCGACACGCCAGATCAGTTTACAACTACGATTCACGTGTTAATACGTCGGCAAATGATAGGCAGCATTCACACCTAAAATCCAACTGGATTACTTGAGTCTGGATACGCCATCCGATGATTACGCATCAGCATCGTTTCGTCCTGCCACAGCTCGTTGGGCCTGTTGCCGGAGATACTCAGGGTTCTTGGCAATGTGGCTGTAGACTCTTGACACCATCGTTGGATCGCGATGACCCATCAGGTGAGCGACCGAAATTGGATCGACACCACCACCGGTGAGCGCCTCTGTTGCCCAAGAGTGCCGCAGGCCGTAGGCGATGACACGAAACCCGACGTGCGTGCTGATCCGCGTCAGGCGACATTTGATCGCATCTTTGGTCCAAGGGTTTCCCTTCCTGTTGCGGAAGAGGGGGCCAGTCGGATGCTGTTTCGCGAGCCGGTTGATGATCTCTTGGGCCATAGGAACGAGGAATATCACGCGTGGTTCGATTTCTCCCTTGGATTCGTCAGCGGGGAAGATGATCAGATCCTTGATGCGATGTCTCGCTTCGACCGTGCGTGCCTCGATCGGGCGGCATCCGGTGAGGTAGAGAAAATCCAGCAGATCATCAAACGGCGGCTCCGCATGCTGTTTGATCAGCTTCCATTGCTCCGGAGTGTAGAAGACATCACGCCGTTTCCGTTTCGGCTTTTTCATCCCGGCAATCGGATTGCGGTCGATGTAATCCTGTTCCTCTGCCCAATTGAGCATCCGCAGCACAACACTCACAGCATCGTTTTGCGTCGTGGTCCCAACGCCCAGACTTTCGTGCCATTTCGTGACATGATGAATCTTGAGCTGAGATGGTCGCATTCTTTTCCCTACCGCCCCGATGAACGATTTCAGGTATCGAAGATGCAAGGAATAAGTTCCTGGACGACGATTGGTCTCACACCAGTCCAGGTAGACCTGAGAAATCTTGTAGAGGGTCGTCAGCTCGTCGGTGTGGCGATCCTTGTCAGCCATGAGTTCGTGGAACTTCTGAAAGGCTGCTTCCTTGTTCCTGCCCAAGGGAATCTGTCGCCCAGCGATCGAGCAGTACCAACTTTGGGTCTGGGTCCGCAGATATGGCTTTGGCTGTCGCGGCATGACTTCGCTTTCGATTCGTGCATTGAAACGTGCATTTGCCTGTTCCAATGCTTTCGCCCAAATCGAAAAAGTCAACATTCTCCGCAAAAAGTAGGTCGGGACGACTGCCGCAGCTTTGAACCATGGACAACGGTGCGGGACACGTATGTGACGTCGTTCTTCAGTCCGCGGCCGTGGTATTTGTCGGAACTGGCGGCGATCGCGGATGAGATGACGTAAGTCGCGTTAGACGAGGCGGTAGTGGCCCGTTCGTGGCGAGCCGACAAAGCGGACCAGACGTTTCTCTCTGAGATCGGAAAGATCCCGTTTGGCGGTCTTCTGCGAACAGCCAAACTGCTCAACCACCATGCTGGCCCGGACTTCGGTTCCCTTTTCAATCTGAGTCATGACCCACTGCTGCCGGGCGTTCAGATCGGGGACATCATCAGGGGCATTGGGGACATTCTTCCGTTTTACAGGGACACGATCAGGGACATTTTGTCCGTTTACAGGGACATGATTGGGGACATCGATTTCATGATCGGGGACATTCCCAGTGACCACCAATCGGCGGGCTCCGACGACAACCGACACCCGTTC